>WOZM01000274.1:0-2138 GCA_011620265.1 Paracoccaceae bacterium | reverse complement strand
GACGCGCGGCTGGTCGCGATCCCGGTCGAGGGGGCGGAGGCGATGGTGATGGACGAGGCGCTCGTCTGCCTGCGCGACCGCAGGGGCGGCAAGCTGGTCCAGGCCTTCTTCGACATCGCGCGCGAGATGGCGGCCGCGTAGGCGAATTGTCGTCCTGGTGCGCGACGATCTTCGACCATGGCGAAACCGCCCGGCGCTCAAGTCGCCCGATGGCCGACCATATCCGGCCTGGGTGATGAACGCGCTCGGCGGCATCCCGGCGACGATCGACCCGATGGTGCGGACGGCGGCGAGGATGCTCTCCGTCGCGGTGCTCCGGCATCTCGAACACGAGGGCCCGCGCGAGGCGGCGCTCGGCGCCGAAACCGAGCGCCGCCCGCGTAAGGTGGGTTTCAACCCACCCTGGCCGGAAGGTGGGTTGAAACCCACCTTACGCTGGCGGGCGGCCATGTGCCGCCCTGCCCGGTCACTTCACGACCGTTTCCGGCCCCATCACCTGCGTCGGCAGCCAGGTCGAGAGGATCGGCACATAGGTGACGATGATCAGGAAGACGAAGAGCACGGCGAGGAACGGCAGCGCCGCCTTCACCACCCGCACCATCGACATCCCCGCGACGCCGGATGTCACGAAGAGATTGAGACCGACCGGCGGGGTGATCATGCCGATCTCCATGTTCACCACCATGATGATGCCGAGATGGATCGGATCGACGCCGAGCGAGATGGCGATGGGGAAGACCAGCGGCGCCACGATCAGGATCAGCCCCGACGGTTCCATGAACTGGCCGCCGATCAGGAGGATCACGTTGACGATGATCAGGAACACGATCTTGCCGAAGCCCGCATCCAGCATCGCGCCGGCGATCTGCTGCGGGATCTGTTCGTCGGTCAGCACATGCTTCAGGATCAGCGCGTTGGCGATGATGAACATCAGCGTGATCGTGAGCTTGCCGGCCTCGAACAGCGTCGCCCTGGTGTCGCGGTGGAAGAACGCGGTGACCAGCGCCACCGGCTTTTGCAGGAGCGTCAGGTTGCCCCCGTCCCGCGCCAGGGGCCCCATGTCACGGTAGATGAAGGTCGCCACGATGAACGCCCAGACCGAGGCGACGGCGGCGGCTTCGGTCGGCGTGAAGATCGCGTTGGTGATGCCGGGGATACCGTAAAGACCGACCATGATGATGACAATCAGCATCAGCCCCCAGAACGCCTCGCCGAAGCTTTCGGCGATCTCGCCCCAGCCGAGCCATTCGCCCTTGGGCAGGTTCTTCCAGATCGCCCAGATCAGGATCGTGGCCATCAGCATGCCGCCCGCCAGAAGGCCGGGGAAGACGCCCGCAAGGAACATGCGCCCGACCGAGACATCGGTGGCCGAGGCATAGACGACCATCACGATGGAGGGCGGAATGAGGATGCCGAGCGTGCCGGCGTTGCAGATCACGCCCGCCGCGAAGTCCTTGGAATAGCCGACCTGCCGCATCGCCGCGATGACGATGGAGCCGATGGCGACCACCGTTGCCGGCGAGGAGCCGGAAAGGGCGGCGAAAAGCATGCAGGCGAAAACGCCGGCGATGGCGAGCCCGCCCGGCAGGTGGCCGACGCAGGCGACGGAGAAGCGGATGATCCGCTGGGCCACGCCGCCCGTCGACATGAAGCTTGAGGCGAGGATGAAGAACGGGATCGCCAGCAGCGCCGAATGCCCCTCCATCGCCTGATAAAGCGTCTGCGCGATCGAGGCGAGCGAGGTATCGGAGAACCACAGGAGGAACAAGGTGGACGAGAGACCAAGCGAGATCGCGATCGGCACACCGATCAGCATGAAGCCGACGACCATCACGAAGAGAAGAACGACGTCCATGTCCTATTCTTCTTCATTCTTGTGGCGGACGTCGTCGATTGCGTCCTCGGCCTCGTGGCTGACGATGAGGCTTTCACGGCGGCCGGCGACCAGATCCCAGGTCGCCTGGAGCAGGCGGAAGAGCAGCAGCGCGCAGCCGATGGGCAGCATCGCGTAGGGAATGAAGCGCGGCAGTTTGTCATAGTGCTCGCCCTGATTGAAGACCGGCTCGATGAAGCGCAGCCAGTCGGGCATCGGGATCTGCTCGGTCGAAGAGATCGGTTCGTTCGCCGAACTAGTTCCC
>WOZM01000033.1 GCA_011620265.1 Paracoccaceae bacterium | reverse complement strand
ACCGGAATGGGCCTGTATAACGCCCCTTCTTCGCGAACCACGAAACCGGCGCAGGCTCTCGTGTGCGGGGGGCGAAGAATTCAGGCCCGCACGATGAAATGCGCCCGACAGATCGGAGCACACATGCCGCTCTACGAGCATGTCTTTATCGCGCGCCAGGATCTTTCCAGTGCCCAGGCCGAAGGGCTTGTTGAACACTTCTCCGCCGTGCTGGCGGATAATGGCGGAACCGTCGTCGCCAATGAATATTGGGGCGTCAAGACGATGGCCTACAAGATCAACAAGAACCGCAAGGGCCACTACGCCTTCCTGCGTTCGGACGCGCCCCCGGCCGCCGTGCAGGAGATGGAGCGCCTTGCCCGTCTGCATGACGACGTGATGCGCGTGGTCTCGATCAAGGTCGACGCGCACGAGGAAGGCCCCTCGGTCCAGATGCAGAAGCGTGACGAGCGCGGCGATCGCGGCGACCGTGGCGACCGCCGCGATCGTGGCGACCGTCGTTGATCCAGGGCTTGAGGAAAGGAACCTAACCAATGGCGAACAAACCGTTTTTCCGCCGCCGCAAGGTCTGCCCCTTCTCGGGCGACAACGCGCCGAAGATCGACTACAAGGACGTCCGTCTTCTCCAGCGCTACATCTCCGAGCGCGGCAAGATCGTGCCCGCCCGCATCACCGCCGTCTCGGCCAAGAAGCAGCGTGAGCTCGCGCGCGCCATCAAGCGCGCCCGCTTCCTCGCCCTGCTCCCCTATGCCGTGAAGTAAGGAGACAGGAACATGCAAGTCATCCTTCTCGAACGCGTGGCCAAGCTCGGCCAGATGGGCGAAGTCGTCAAAGTCAAGGACGGCTACGCGCGCAACTTCCTGCTGCCGCAGGGCAAGGCGCTCAGGGCCTCCGAAGCCAATATCCAGAGCTTCGAATCGCGCAAGGCCCAGCTCGAGACGCAGAACCTCGAGACCCGGAAAGAGGCCGAATCCGTCGCCGCGAAACTCGACGGCCAGATCTTCGTCGTGATTCGCTCGGCCTCCGACGCCGGCGCGCTCTACGGGTCGGTCACGCCCCGCGACGCGGCCGATGCCGCGACCGCGGAAGGCTTCACCGTCGACCGCAAGCAGATCGTGCTGACCCGCCCGATCAAGGATCTCGGCATCCATGCGGTCGAGGTCGTGCTGCACCCGGAAGTGTCGGCCACGATCAACCTGAACGTCGCCCGCTCGACCGAGGAAGCGGAGCTTCAGGCCTCGGGCAAGTCGATCCAGGAACTCGCCGCCGAAGCCGAAGCCGAGGCGAATTTCGAGATCGCCGAGCTCTTCGACGATATCGGCGCGGCCAACGAGGGCGGCGAAGATCTCTGATCCGCATCCCGGATCGCCGGAACCGAGACCGCGCCGGACGCTCCGGCGCGGTCTTTCTTTTGGCCCGGCGCAAGTGCCATCGCCGCGCCGCCCGAACCGCCCGTGCGCCCGTGACGGTTGCATGACAGTCCAATCATCGTCAAAAGGGGCGCGGGCGCCGACGCCCGCTGACTCAGGACCCCGCGCCCATGTCCATGCTCTCGACCTTCATCAAGCCGATGCACCGCGAGGGCTATCGCTTCGTCGCGATCTTTGCCGCCGTCACGCTTCTCCTCTTCTGGATCGCCGAGCCGCTCGGCTGGATCGGCGTCGGCCTCACCGTCTGGTGCTACTACTTCTTCCGCGATCCCGACCGGGTGACGCCGGTGCGCGAGGGGCTGATCGTCTCGCCCGCCGACGGGATCGTGCAGATGATCGCCAAATTCGCCCCGCCCGAGGAACTTGGGCTTGGCTCCGAACCGATGACCCGCGTCGCGGTCTTCATGAACGTCTTCAACTGCCATGTGAACCGCACCCCCATCGCCGGGCGGGTGGAAAAGATCGCCTACCGGCCGGGCAAGTTCCTCAATGCCTCGCTGGACAAGGCGAGCGTGGATAACGAGAGGAACGGCCTTGCCATCCGCATGGAGGACGGCCGCGCCATCGCCGTCGTGCAGATCGCCGGCCTCGTCGCCCGCCGCATCGTCTGCGAGGTGGCCGAGGGCCAGGCGCTGCAGACCGGCGAGCGCTTCGGCATGATCCGCTTCGGCTCGCGCCTCGACGTCTACCTGCCCGAGGGCGTCGCCCCGCTCGTCGCCGTCGGCCAGTCGACCGTCGCCGGCGAAACCGTGCTCGCCGATCTCGCCTCGACCGAGACCGCCCGCCTCGGGGCCACCCGCTAGCATGGCCCGCGCGCCGAAGCCGCCGGCCGACGGGGCCAGGCACTCCCCCGAGGGCGAAACCGACAGCCTGCCTTTCGTCACGCTGGTGCCGAACATGGTCACCACGCTCGGTCTCTGCGCCGGGCTGACGGCGATCCGCTTCGTCATGTCCGGGCAGTTCCACCTCGCGGTCTGGCTCATCCTCTTCTCCACGGTCATCGACGGGCTCGACGGGCTCCTCGCCCGCCGACTGCAGGCGACGAGCGATTTCGGCGCCCAGCTCGATTCGCTCTCGGATTTCCTGAATTTCGGCGTGGCGCCCGGCTTCGTCGTCTACCAGATGGCGCTGGCGCAAAGCGAACAGGCGGGCGGCTGGATCTTCATCCTCGTCTATATCGTCTGCTGCTGCATGCGGCTCGCACGATTCAACGCGGCGCTCAACCGGGCGACCACCGCGAGCGAGGCCGGAAAGCCCGCCCATTTCATCGGCGTCCCGGCGCCGGCCGGGGCGCTGATGGCGCTCCTGCCGGTCTTCGTCTCGTTCGAGACCGGGCTGGAGCTTGCCGATTTCCCGATCCCGGTCGAGCTCTACATCGTCCTCGTCGGTTCGCTCATGGTCAGCCGGCTGCCGACCTTCTCGCCGAAATCGGTCCGGGTGCCGCGCGAACGCATCGTCTGGGTGATGATCGCGCTGGCGCTCGTGGCCGGAACGATGCTCGCGGAATTCTGGAAGTCGCTGATCTTGATCATTCTCCTTTATGCCGCGTCGCTGTTACATTCCTTCGTGAAAGTTCTTCTGGGGCGCCGCCGCTGACCCCGCACATCCGAGACCCTGCAACGCATCGGGACATCACCGTGGACATCACCGCCGTAAAGACCTCCTACCGCTACTGGGCGCCCGTCTATGACTACACCTTCGGCGCCATTACCCGCGCCGGTCGGCGCCGGGCCGTCCAGCACATCAACAGCCGCACCGGCCGGGTGCTCGAGATCGGCGTCGGCACCGGCCTGTCGCTGCATCACTACCAACCGCATCTGGAGGTGACGGGGATCGACGTCTCGCCCGACATGCTCGACAAGGCGCGCCGGAAAGTCGCCGAGAAGGGCCTGACCCATGTCACCCGGATCAGCGAGATGGACGCGCGAACGCTGGCCTTTCCCGACGATCACTTCGACACGGTCGTGGCGATGTACGTGATCTCGGTCGTGCCGGAGCCGGAACGCGTGATGGCCGAGATGGCGCGGGTCTGCAAACCCGGCGGCGAGGTGCTGATCGTCGGCCATTTCGCCCGCACCAAGGGGGCGCTCGCCGCCCTCGAGCGGCTCTTCGCGCCGCTCGCCAACGTGATCGGCTGGCATTCCGATTTCGAGATGGGACGGGTCCTCGGCGTCCCCTCGCTGACCGTCACCGCGGCGCGGCCGATGCGGCCCTTCGGGATCTTCACCTTCCTGCGGCAACGGAAATCCGCCGGCGCCTGACGCTGCCGCCCGCAAGGTGGGTTCAAACCCACCTTACGCCCCGTCCGGTCGAACCGATGCTCCGAAATGCCAACGAAAAGGGCCGCGCCAGCGGCACGGCCCTCCCGCGATCTTCCGGAAAGCTCAGAGCTCGTCGAGCGCCTCGACGGCCTCCTGCAGCTTGTCCTTGGTGACCTCTTTCTCGGTCACCTCGGCGCCGGCGAAGATCAGATCGACGACCTTGTCCTCGAAGATCGGCGCGCGGAGCTGCTGCTGCATCTGCGGATTCTTCTGGACGAATTCGAAGAACGCCCGCTCCTGCCCCGGATATTGCCGCGCCTGGTTCATCACGGCTTGCGTCATCTCGGCGTCCGTCACCTCGACCTTCTCCTTGCGGCCGATCTCGGCGAGGAGAAGCCCGAGGCGCACCCGACGCTCGGCGAGCGACTTGTGCTCGTCGGTCGGGGTGATCTCGGGGTGGTCGTGGTCGTGGTGATCCGGGTTCTCGTCATGCCAGAGCTGGTGGGCGATCTGGCCGGCCTCGGCCTCGACGAGGCTCGGCGGCAGGTCGAACTTCACCAGCTTGTCGAGCTCATCGAGAAGCGCCCGCTTCATCACCTGACGCGCGGCGCCGGCATATTCGGCTTCCAGCCGTTCCGAGATCTGGCCCTTCAGCGCCTCGAGGCTCTCGGCCCCGAACTGCTTGGCCAGGTCGTCGTCGATCTCGGCCGGCTTCGGCTCCTTCACCGCCTTCACGGTGCAGTCGAAGACCGCTTCCTTGCCGGCGAGGTGCTTGGCGCCGTATTCCGCCGGGAACGAGACCTTGACCGCGACCTCGTCGCCCGCCTTGGCGCCGACAAGCTGCTCCTCGAAACCGGGGATGAACGAGCCGGAGCCAAGCTCCAGCGGATAGTCCTCGCCCGCGCCGCCCTCGAAGGCTTCGCCGTCGATCTTGCCGACGAAGTCGATCACGACCTGATCGCCGTCCTTGGCCTTGGCGCCCTTCTTGCGATCTTCGAAGTTCTTCGCCGACTTTGCGAGGTTCTCGAGCGCCTCGGTCACGGCCTTGTCCTCGGCCTTGACCACGAGCTTTTCGAGCTTGAGCTTCGAGAGGTCGACCTCCGGGATCTCCGGCAGCGCCTCGTAGGACATCTCGACGATGACGTCGTCGCCCTTCTTCCAGGTCTCGCCACCCTGCATCTCGACCTTGGGCTGCAGCGCCGGACGGTCGCCCGTCGCGTCGAAATGCGTCTTCATCGCGTCGTCGATCGCATCCTGCATCGCGTCGCCGAACAGCCGCTCGCCGAACTGCTTGCGCAGGATCGCAATCGGCACCTTGCCCTTGCGGAAGCCCTTCATCTCGACGTCCGGCTGCGCCTCGACGAGCTTTTCGTTCACTTTCGCGTCCAGATCGGCGGCCGGCACGGTGATCGTGTAGCTGCGCTTCAGGCCGTCTTTCAGGGTCTCGGTGACCTGCATTCCTTCGTCCTTTTCCTCGTGGTGCGGGCGGAGGGACTCGAACCCCCACGCCTCGCGGCGCCAGAACCTAAATCTGGTGCGTCTGCCAGTTTCGCCACACCCGCAATGCCTGAGAGCGGCCCCGTTCTGGGACCGCCCCCGAAATCCGCGCCGTTCTAGCAAGAGTCGGCCAGCGATGCGAGCGCAAAAGCGCGCCCCAGAAAATGCTCGCCCGTAACGCATTCTTGACATATTCTGAAAGGAAAATGCGAGGCAGCACATATAGGGGGTCCCCATGTCCTACGCGACGACGGGGCATGTGATCGGGCAGGATAGCTCCGACACGCGCCAGACGGCAGAGGTCCGCGGCATCGCCGCTGGTACGGTCATTCTCACGTTGGACGGCGCCTTGCCGGTGGAGTTCCTCTCTCCCGGCGACCGCATCATCACCCGCGAGGGGATGCGCGTGGTGCGCGAGGTGCGCGTGCACCGCTATTCCGGCCCGGCAATCCGGGTCAGCGCGGGTGCGCTCGGCCATGACCGGCCCGAGCAGGATCTTGTCCTGCCGGAAGAAACCGTGATCCTGATCCGCGACTGGCGGGCCCAGGCGCTCTTCGGCAAGACCCAGGCGCTGGTGCCGATCGCGCGCATCGCCGACGGCGAGCTCATCGCCCCGGCGACGGCCCTCTCGATGCGGCTCTACGACCTTCGGTTCGACACGCCGCAGGTGGTCTATGCCGAAGGGCTGGAACTGGCCTGCGAGGCGGTCGAGGCGGCGGCAGAGGCGAAGATCGCCGCAGAGTAGGTCCAGCCGGTCGCCCGCTTTAGGCGGCTGATGCCTCCGGCGGGGATATTTCCGGCAAGATGAAGCTGCCCGGGTTCAGAGCCCGAGATCGCGGAAGACTGCGGGAAGCTGTTCCGGCAGATCCTCGGCGATGAGGCCGGGGCCGAACGTCCGGGCGCATTCGACATGAAGCCAGGCAGCGGTTTCGGCCGCCTGCATCGGAGCGATGCCGCGCGCGAGAAGCCCGGCGATGAAGCCCGCCAGAACGTCGCCCGAGCCGGCCGTGGCGAGCCAGGGGGCCGCGCGGTCGTAATGCGCCGAGTTGATCGAGCAGCGGCCCGAGGGGTCGGCGATCACGGTGTCCGGCCCCTTGTAGAGGACGACGCAGCCTGCCCGCCTCGCCGCCTCGCGCGTCGCGTCGACCTTGGAATAGGCCGGGCCTCTGGTGGCGGGCTGGCTGAGCTTTTCCGCGATGTCGGGGAAGAGGCGGGCGAATTCGCCGGCATGGGGGGTGAGGACGCAGTTTTCGTGGAGCGCCGCGGAGAGTCTGGGGTTTTGCGACAGGATCGTCAGGGCGTCGGCGTCGAGGACGATGGCGCGGCGTACCCCCCTTCCTTCTTCCCTCCCCACGAGGGGGAGGGAAAGCGCCTTGTCCCCGAGCGCTATACCCGGTGCTTCGCGGCTCCCCTCCCCCTCGTGGGGAGGGGATCGGGGCGGGGGGACGGCGCCGGAAACCCCGAGTGCCGCCGCAACCAGCGCCACCTCCCGCTCCCCGGTGCCGAGTCCCGGCCCGAGGAGAAGCGCTTTGATCCGGCGGTCCTCCAGCACGCGGGCCAGTGCATCGGCATCGGCGACGGGCCTCAGCATCACCGCATCAAGCCGGGCGGCGTTCTCCGTCAGCGCCTCGGGCGGGCAGCCCAGGGTGACGAGCCCCGCCCCGATCCGGAGCGCGCCCCGGGCCGCGAGGCGGGCGGCGCCGCCCCTGCCCGCGCCGCCGGAAAGGATCAGGGCGTGGCCGTGGGCGTATTTGTGCTGCCGTTGGAATGCGCCCTTGTCAACTTCGACATAGAGGCGAAGCGGGCGCAGTTCCCGTACATCTGACAGACCCAAATAGCCGGAATCGCAAATGTACGTTGCGGGAACCGACACATGCTCGTCTGGAAGCCCGATACTAGCCCGGCAGAGCACACCTGAAGCCTGCGCGCCAAAGTCCAGGTGATGGCCAACTTTCGCTCTATGAAAAGTGACGGTGAGATCTGCGAGCAACCGAGATGACCCCAAGAAACGGCCGCTGTCGGCGCAAAGACCTGAGGGAACGTCGACTGAAACCGTCCTTGTTAAACTGCGGTTTCGGGTTGAAAGCAGCGAAAGCGGTTTGGCTATCTCGGGCGGTAGCGGTCTTGCAAGCCCAGTGCCGAACACTGCATCAACAAAAAGGATGGCCTGCACGCCAGCAATTGCCTCTGCGTCCCAACCACGCACCTCCCCCATCCCCAACCACCGCTCATAATTCACCCGCGCATCCGGCGGCAGCTTCTCCGGCTCGCCGTAGAGGAAAACCTCCACCTCCCAGCCCCACTCCTTCAGAAGCCGCGCAACGACAAACCCGTCGCCGCCGTTGTTGCCCGGCCCGCAGAGGACCACCGCCCGGTGCGTGGTCGCCTTCAACTCCGGCCATTCCTCGAAGATCGCCTCGACCACGCCGCGCCCGGCGCGTTCCATCAGTTCGAGGCCCGTGACCTCGCCGGAGGCAATCGCCGCCGCTTCGATGGCGCGCATCTGGGCGGCGGTGAGGAGTTCGGTCATCGCACAGGCTCCAAAATTTTCAAACCGCCCATCGCGCGAGCGAATTGCACAATATTTAGACATATACGCCGGAATCCCCGACGCACACCGCTCCGCCCCAGCCTAGCCAATTGTTCCCGCCCCGCGAAAGTGGTGACGAGGGGCCGACCGCATGAATATGCCCGGGGGGAGTCGGCCCATGAAGAAGATCGAAGCCATCATCAAGCCCTTCAAGCTCGACGAGGTGAAGGAAG
>WOZM01000245.1 GCA_011620265.1 Paracoccaceae bacterium | reverse complement strand
GCGCGCGCAGGGACGCATTCAAGCGCCGACCGTCGCCGACGTCGCCGAGCAGTACTGAACCGCCCCGGGAATTGCGGAGGCTGTTTGGTTTGAGTCACGCTGCCAGCGGCAGCGCAAATACGTGCTCGGCCACGGTGTTGTCACCATAGGTGGGCGCGTTGGCCACCTTGATGTCTTTCTCGGCGCAGGTATCGAGTTCGATGTGGTCAAACCCCGTGGAGCGGGTTGCGATGAGTTTCAGTTTGAAGAACTTGCGCAAGACGTCGCCATCCAGCTTGGAATGGATGAACGTGGGGATGATATCGGCATCGACGTAGCGCGCGGCCATCGTGGCGTTCATCTGGCCGCTCTCGTAAACGAGCTCGTGCTCGCCTTCCAGGCCCTCGAAAGCCTGCCGCCCCCAGGGCTCGATCTGGAAAATGACGATCTTCATCCCGCCACCTCCCCGCCTTCCTGGCCTGCGGCCCCTAACCCGGACCCGCCCTCGTGTTCGGCTTCGGCGACCACGCGCTTGACGGCCAGAAAGCTGTCGGGGCTCACCGAGATCGAGTCGATTCCATGCTCGACGAGGAAGCGCGCGAACTCGGGATGATCGCTCGGCGCCTGGCCGCAAATGCCGGTATGCGTTCCGCTCTTGCGCGCCTTGGCGAGCAGGTCGGCGATGGCGACCGTCACCGCCTTGTTTTGCTCGTCGAACAGCGCGCTCAGGGCAGCGCTGTCGCGGTCAACGCCGAGCACGAGCTGGGTCAGATCGTTCGAGCCGATGGAGAAGCCATCGAACCGTTCGGCGAAATCCTCGGCCAGGATGACATTGGAGGGGACTTCGGCCATGACGTAGACCTCAAGCCCGTTGCGGCCGCGAATGAGCCCGTTCTCCGACAGCACCTTGAGCACACTGTCCGCCTCCTCGACGGAACGGCAGAAGGGGATCATGACGACAATGTTGTCGAGGCCGATCTGTTCGCGCGCGAAGCGCACCGCACGGCATTCCAAATCGAAGCCCTCGCGGTATCCCTCGCTGTAATAGCGGCTCGCTCCGCGCCAGCCGAGCATCGGGTTTTCCTCCTTCGGCTCGAAGGCGGCGCCGCCGATCAGCTGGGCATACTCGTTGGTCTTAAAGTCGCTCATACGCACGATCACGGGGTTGGGATGGTGCGCCGCGGCGATCCGGGCCATGCCGCGCGCCAGCGTCTCCACGAAATACTCGGTCTTGTCCTTGTAGGCGTGGGTCAGGTCGGCGATCTGCCGGCGGACCTCCTTGTCCTTGAGCTTGTCGTAGCGGACCAGCGCCATCGGATGAATCCTGATCAGATTCCCGATGATGAACTCCATGCGGGCGAGCCCGACACCGTCGGTCGGCAGCAGCCACCAGCGAAATGCGGCGGCCGGATTGCCTAGGTTCAGCATGACCTTCGTGCGGGTCTTCGGAATGTCGGCAATGTCGATCTCGCGCATCTCGAAGTCGGCGACGCCCGAATAGACGTATCCTTCGTTGCCTTCGGCGCAGGACACTGTCACCTCGCCCCCTTCTTGCAGCGTCGCGGTTGCATTTCCGGCGCCAACGATGGCGGCAAGGCCAAGCTCGCGGCTGACGATGGCGGCATGACTGGTGCGGCCGCCGTGGTCAGTCACGATAGCGGATGCCTTCTTCATGATCGGCACCCAGTCGGGATCGGTCATGCCGGTCACGAGAACGGACCCAGGCTTGAACTTGCCGATCTGCGCGGCGCTCTCGAGTCGACACACCTTTCCGACGGCGATGGAGTCGCCGATGGCAAGCCCGGAGACGAGCCTGCGACCCTTCTTCTTCAGCCGGTAGGTCTTGAGCGTGCCTACGTCCTTGCGCGACTGCACGGTTTCCGGACGCGCCTGCACGATCGCCAACTCGCCGGTCTCGCCGTCTTTGGCCCATTCGATGTCCATGGGCACTCCATAATGCGTCTCGATGGCGCAGGCCCAGCGCGCGAGTTTCAGCACCTCATCGTCGTCCAGCACGAACGAGGCGCGTTCCTTCCTGCTGGTATCGACGAGCTTCGACGTGGCCTGGCTGCCGGTCGCGTAGATCATCTTCCTGGCTTTGCTGCCGAGCGTCTTCTCGATGATCGGCTGCAGTGCGGCGTCATCCAGCAACGGCTTGAAGACATGGTACTCGTCCGGCTCGACCATGCCCTGAACCACGGTCTCGCCCAGGCCCCAGGCGCCGTTGATCAGAACGCTGCGGGGAAAACCGCTCTCGGTGTCTATGGAAAACATCACGCCCGCGCCGGCCTTATCGGAGCGGACCATCGCCTGCACGCCGACCGACAGAGCCACCTTCATGTGGTCGAAGCCGTTGTTGATCCGGTAGACGATGGCCCGATCGGTGAACAGCGAGGCAAAGCAGCGCTTGCACGCCTCCAGCAGCGCCTTTTCGCCGCGCACATTCAGGAAACTCTCCAGCTGGCCTGCAAAGCTTGCGTCCGGCAGATCCTCCGCGGTGGCGCTGCTGCGCACGGCAACGCTGGTCACCTTGCGGCCGGCACGCTCAGTCATCTCGCGATAAGCACGCGCGATCGCTTCCTCCAAGGGAGCGGGAAACTTGGCCTGCAGGACCATATTGCGCACGGCCTTGCCGACCTGAGACAAGTTGCTTCCGTTCGCCTTCAACTCGGCAAGCTTGGCGGCCAGGCCTTCGGTCAGGTCGTTGGCCTGAAGAAAATCCCAATAGGCCGCGGCCGTCGTTGCGAAGCCATCCGGCACGTTGATCCCGGCCTGTTTGAGCTTGCCGATCATCTCGCCGAGAGATGAGTTCTTGCCGCCGACAGTCGCCGTATCCGAGCGATCAAGATCCGAAAACCAACTGATCAAAGGGGTCTGCTTGTTCATGCTCTTCACTCCCTTGCGGCACTCATGGTCCGGTTCTCGTCGCGATCGCGGTCTTCAGGTTTGATTAGTCGGAATTGGCAGACCTCGCCCGGCGCAAGGTCCCGATAGTGGCCGCGGTACGCCACCTTGATCGGGGTGGAGGTAAACGATCGGCTGCCAATCCGCAGCGTGTCGTGATCGACCTCAACATCCAATACTCGCCGTCGATAGCGCAGCCGCACCTTGATCTGGCGCAAATCGTCGGGAAGCGCGGGGTCGAAATGCAGCGCGTTGGCGCGCATCTCGATGCCAATATAGCAGCGCTGGATCAGGTCGATGGTCCCGGCCATGGCGCCGACATGAATGCCTTCCGGGGTGGTGCCGCCCTGCACATCGGCGATATCGCTGTCGAGTGCGCGCCGGAAATGACGCCATGAGCGCGGCCGGTCAGAGCGCGCAAGCACCCAGGAGTGGGCGACGCTGCTCAGCGTGGAGCCGTGCGACGTCCTGGCGAGATAGTAGTCGATGTTCCTGGGGATGCTCGCGGGCTCGAACGGATAGCCCAACCTCTCGAATATGAGATACAACTCGTCGGCCGTGAACAGATAGAACAGCATCAGCACATCGGCCTGCTTGGAGGCCTTGTAGCGATTTACGTCGTCATTCTCCGCCTCGAGGATCCGGTCAAGCCGGTGAATGTCGCCGTAGCGCCTCCGGTAGCCCTCCCAGTCGAACTCCTCGAGGTCCTCATATCCCTGAAACTGGCTGATGATCCCGTCATCGTGGAAGGGCACGCGGAGCTTTCGGCTGATGTCGTACCAGCGCTCGGTCTCAGCGAGGTCCAGGCCAATGCGTTCGCACAGCTGGATGCAATATGCCTTGGGCAGGAGTTCGAGGACATCGAGGGAACGCGTGAGCACCCAGGAGGCCATGACATTGGTATAGGCGTTATTGTCGATGCCGCCCTCCATCTCCGGGGCGGCGTCGGGATAGGCCGTATGGTATTCGTCCGGCCCCATCACCCCCTTGATCTCGTAGCGGTCGATTGCGGCGTTGTAGGTGGCGATGCTCGCCCAGAAACGGGCAATCTCGAGAAACAATTCGGCGCCATAGACGTAGATAAACTCGTGGTCCTCCGTAGCCTGATAATATTGCCAGACATTGTAGGCAATGGCCGAATTGATGTGCCGCTGGCGGTGCGTATTGTCGGGGTTCCAGCGTCCGGATTTCGGGTTGAGGTGGAGATGCTGGGTTTCCTCCCGCCCATTGCTGCCACTCTGCCAGGGAAACATCGCTCCTTCGAAGCCGGCCGCGCGCGCTGCGCGCCGCGCTTCCGGCAATCGGTGATAGCGATAGCGCAGGAGCGCGCGAGTAAGCATCGGGAGGCGCAGGCTGAGAAACGGGAAAACGAACAGTTCGTCCCAGAAGATGTGGCCCCGATAGGCCTCACCGTGCCAACCGCGCGCAGGAACGCCGACATCGAGATCGATGATGTGCGGCGAGGCGGTTTGCAGCAGGTGGAAGATGTGAAGGCGCGCCTTGAGCTCGGTGTCATCAGCCGTGCCGTCCGTAAGCTCGATGTCGCACTCATCCCAGAGGTGCCGCCAGGCTATCTCTTGGGCGGCGAGCAATGCGTCGAAGCAACCGGCATGACCGAGCGTTCTGTTCGCTTCGAGCCCCGCCTCGGTGATCGCCCGATCGCGCGAGGTATGAAGCGCAACGATCTTCTCGGCTCTGACTGAATCGCCGTGCTCAATCGTGCAGGCGATCTCCTGCCAGATTTGATCCTTCAGAATCTGCGTCTGATACTCCGCTTCAGCTTCGCGACCCCGCTGGTAAAGACGGGTGCGCGCCGCCAGCGCGACCTGGATCAGGGACTGGCTGGTCTGGCAGCGCAGGAAGAGGGTATCGGCCCCGAGTCGATCCAGTTCGAGGACTTCGAGATGTTGGCTGGCCAGAGCGCGGTAGCGCGCCACGCCGCTGTTGACCACGCCCCCGTCGAGGCCTGAGCGGACCGTGAGACGTCCCGACCAGTCCTCCGCGGTCAATTCAACCGCAAGGCCGGCAAGATGCTGATCGGCCATGCTGACGAGACGGCGCTCGCGCCATCGCGTGGTGCGCCCCGCCTCGTCCCGGAACCTGATATCGCGATTGAGCACGCCCCGCCTGAGATCGAGTTCCTGACGGAAGGACAGGATGTCGACATCGTCCATGCGAAACCAGGCGCCGTCGTCGACACGAAACGTCAGCGGCAGCCAGTTCGGCATGTTGACGAGGTCTTCGTTCTCCACGTTGCGGTCCGCGACCTCGCTCACCAACCGGTTGTAGCCGCCAGCGAGATAGGTGCCTGGATAGTGGATGTCGTCGGCCGCTGCATCGGGGGCGGCGCCACGCGTCGCGAAATACCCGTTGCCAAGCGTGCACAGAGCCTCGCGCAATCCCTCCTGCTCGGGCCGGTAGCCCTCATAGACGAACGACCAGTCGCGCGGCTTAGTCCTCATCGGCCCGCTCCCTTCGATCTGGCGTCTCGGCGGTCGTCGCTGCGAGCCAATCAATAAGGCGCCAGACCTCGCCCGTATCCGCTAGCGCATAATCCGCCGCTGTTCGGCGTTGCTCATGATCGCGCACGACGATCGTGATGCCGACCCCGGCAAGCGCCCGAAATGCGTCCTCGTCGGTGATGTCGTCTCCCACGTAGATCGGGAGGAGATCTGGATCATCACGCTTGAACCGCTCCAGAAGCCAGAGCACCGCGCGGCCCTTGTGCCAGTCGAGATTTGGCTGGATGCGGAAGACCTTCTTGCCATGGCCTTTCCGGAGCCCGCCACATTCGGACAGCACCTCGTCGACGACAGCTTCGATCCGGGGTATGTCCTCGTCCGAGGCCTGGCGGTAGTGAACGGCGATGGAGAACCGCTTGCGTTCGACCGAATGGCCGGCGACTTCTGACAGTTCTTCGCGCAAGCGCCTTTCCGCCTCATCGAGTTCGGGCAGGAACTCGGCGCCACGCTGCAGGCGTTCGCTCGACCCGTCCGGGCCGACGACTTCGAAGCCATGACTTCCCGCAACGAAGACGGTGTCGAGCTTGACCAATTTCTGGACCATCTGAAGGTCCCTGCCGCTGACGATCGCCACCTTGCAAGACTTGACAAGTTCCGCAATCGCGGCACGCATGTCGTCGGCCAGAAAGGCCTTGGCATGGTCCTCGACAATGGGTGTGAGCGTGCCGTCGTAATCGAGGAAGACTGCCAGCGGTCTGCCCGACAGTCGACCGCGCAGCTTCTCCTCACAATCCCAGATGGACTGCAAACGATCTGTCGTCTTGATGGTGATGCCGCGATCTTTGCTGACAAGCAATTCGCTCAGGTCGCCAACGACGATGTGTGCGCCCGACTGCTTCAAAGCATCGCCAAAGCCGCTGCGGTCGACACCGATCACGAGGGCGAAGCCTCCATGCGCGCCCGCCTCGACGCCCGCGATAGCGTCCTCGACGATTGCGGCATGCTCGGGCTTGACGCCGAGCCGTGAAGCCGCCTCGTGGAGCATCGCTGGATCCGGCTTGCCGCGCAGGCTGAGTGCCGCCAAATCCTTGCCGTCGACCTTGGCGTCAAACAGGTCGAGCACGCCGGCGTTGCGCAGGACGTCTTCCGCGTTGCGGCTTGAGGAGAAGATCGCCGTCTTGACGCCGGCCTTGCGCAGGTCATGGATGACCCTCAGCGTTCCAGGATATGGCCGAACTCGATTGTCCTTGAGCCATGCTCGAAAGTAGTCCTGTTTGCACCTGCCAAGCCCGAATACGGTTTGGGCGTCGGGTCGGTCCTCGGGCGTGCCCTCGGGCAAATCGATGCCGCGCGAGCGAAGAAAGCTTCTGATGCCGGCGTGCCGCGGCTTGCCGTCAACGAACTCCCGGTACTCGCGCTCCGGGTCGAACGGACGGAACTCGTCGCCGCCTGCGTCCGCGCGGGCGCGCAGAAACTCGTCGAACAGGCGCTTCCAGGCGGCGGCATGCGCCTGCGCGGTGTCCGTGACGACGCCGTCCATGTCGAACAGAACCGCCTCCAGCCGCGCAGGTATGTCCGCGTTCGGTCCCTGGGCATCGCGTTCGTTCATCGTACATACCCCTCACGCTGCGCGCTATTCTGTTCATGCCGAGCGAAGGTTCGCCGCTCCGGCCGTTACGCCTTTTGCTTCCCGGCTTGGTCTCCTCGGCAGCAGCCGTGCCCGAGCGCAGGTAGCGGCGAAAGACGAACTGCTCCAGCTCGACTGCGACGAACACAAATAGACCGGCGGCGACGCACCGCATCCACGCATCGGCGTCGGGTGGCGCGGTGCCGAACAGAAAGGAAAACTCTGATTTTGCCCGGCGGTCGAGCCATGACCGTACCCGCAGAGCGTAACCGATGCCCAAGCAACTGACCCCTGGCCATGCAAGCCGACGGCGGCTTCGAGAGGCATCGCAGGCCGACGCGTCGGGACATCTTCCTGGCCGAGATGGACCAGGTCGTGCCGT
Source organism: Paracoccaceae bacterium (assembly GCA_011620265.1). Classification (GTDB taxonomy): domain Bacteria; phylum Pseudomonadota; class Alphaproteobacteria; order Rhodobacterales; family Rhodobacteraceae; genus Albidovulum. Next base: position 598 of record WOZM01000245.1, on the reverse strand, counting down.
AGGTGCGCCTGGAAGGCGCATTGCCGCGGTCAAACGCGGCGGTGCCATGCAAAACGAGCGGCTGATGGCCGTCAAAAAAAGCACCGTCAGCGATCGTCGTCAGGCCGTGTGCTTCATGCTGGACCGCCCCGCCGGCACAGGCAAGGGTTATTCAGACCATCCCTCACTCGCTGAACCGCCCCGGCAACGTCGGCGTACCAGCAGCCCCCACCCTCGGGCTCGAGTGGCGCCGCTTCGTCATCCCAATCGGTGAAATCACCAGTTGCGTGGACCGACTCCGCGTTTGGCGCCCAAACCCTGAACGCCACGCCGTGTTCGTGAGCCAGCGTGCCCATGCCCGAGTGCTTTCCGTCGCCCACCGCCACCCTCCTGCAAGACACATCGCAACGACAACGCATGCCGATGGGCACCCTGGGCCAATTGCGCGTGCTGCTGCGAGAGTCAAATGAATTTTTTCAGCGTCGCCCCCGCGTAGGACGGGTCGCGCCCGAGCTGACGCAGCGCTGGGTTGTCAGACGGCGCGACCGGTCCTACGCGGGCGAGCTGACGGCTTCGTAGCCCGACACGACGTCCAGCAGCTCGCGGGTGATCGTCTCCT
>WOZM01000028.1:5048-7986 GCA_011620265.1 Paracoccaceae bacterium | reverse complement strand
AGATCAACCCGATGAACGAGCGCCTCGTGCGCGCCGAGGTGGGCGCCAAGCATGATGCCAAGCTGGATCGGAAAAACCAGGTCGTTCTGGGGATGATCTTCGACGAGGCCGCCGAGGATCCGCGCTTCGTGCACTTGCCACATGTCTTCGGACCATCGGTGCCCATTGCGGCGGGTTGCAGGTCGGGCAGGTGGTCATCACCGGATCACTTCACTGCTTGACTTATTTCGCGGGCGGCATCGAGGTTTCCGGCCGAATAGATGGCGTGGGGTCGGTCTCGGTCAGGCTGAAATAGCGACCGGTTCGCAGAAAGCCTCCGCGATGACCGCGCGCCCGCGTGGATGGTCGCACCAAGCCAATCCGAGGTCAGACAGGGGAAGGAAACAGCGCGCCGAGTGCGGCATGGGCGGCCATGGCCGTCATCAGCGGGGCAAAGGCATGCGGTCGCAGAACCCCGCTCTCCACCAGCGGCGTGCCATCCACCGTCACCGTCGGGTCGATGATATTCCAGCTGATTTCGCCGGGAGCCGCGGCGCCGCAGGTGTGGAAATGCAAGAGCCGCGGGTTGGCAAACACGGTATTCGACCAGAGATCCCGGTCGGTCCCGGTCGGCAGATGGAAGGGACAAGCGGGATGCAGCCCGCCATGCCAGGAATGGACCACGCCGGGGTCGATGCCGAAACGATCCGAGACCCGACGGTAATGCGCCTCGACGGTCGCCACATCCTGCGCCGCACCTTCAAAGCCCGTGATCCGCCCGGCCTCGACCAAGGCCAGAACCGGCCCTTGCAAGAACAGCACCGCAGGCTCGTAGGAACGGTTGCCAGTGGGCGTCAGCGCGTCAACCAGTGCCACCCGGCCCGAGAACCCGGCCCCGGGCACCGGCGCGGGCACGCCCAACGGAAATCGCCGGACGGTCACATCCGGCGGCGTTAAAGCCGACGATGTTTCTGCTGGTGCTCTGGCCGCGCGGCCGGTGATCAGGGTGCCGGCGGCGCAGGTGATCGTGATCTCGACGGCAGAAAACAGCACCGCATCCATGGCCGCCTTGAAGTCCTGCATCGCGGCATGGGGTGTCCGGCCAAAGGCCGAACCGAACGCCGCCAGATCCCGCGCATAGACCATCACCCGCCGACCGAGCCCGCCGGAGGGGCCGAACCGACCCTGATCGCCCAGCCTTGCAAGGAAGATCAGGTTGGCCGAGGAAAGCAGCAGCGCTGCGGTTGCGGCGTCGGGTTCCACGCCCGGAGGCGGCAGGTCGCGGAGTTCGGCCGCCAGACCAAGCCCGGTCGCGGTGGCAAGCAGGACCTCGGCCAGCCCGGCGTCATACCAACCATATGCGGGGTCCTCGCGACAGATCACCACCGCATCGCCCGGCTTCAGCCCGCCACAGGCGAACAGCAGGTTGCCGGCGGCTTCGGCCAGCGCCGGATCGGCTGGCATCGTGGCTCTGATCGGCGCGACGGCGGTCGGTGCCCGGCCCTCCATCCCCGTTCACTCCTTCCTGCGATAGGCAAAGGCCTTGCCAAAGCGCCAGACCAGATAATCGCCGCAGGTAATAGGTGGCTCGGCGGAGACATGATCGGGACCGAAGACATCTCGCGGGTCGATCAGCGTCTCGGGGTTGGGATCAAAGGCCAGGACCAGCGACATCCGTTCGCGCCCCGAAGAGTTCACCACACGGTGCAGGGTGGACTTGTAGGCACCATCGGTCCAGCGCGACAGCAGATCGGCCACATTCACCAGCAAGGTGCCCGGGATGGACGGGGCCTCGATCCACTCGCCCGAGGTGTCCTGCACCTGCAAGCCGCCGACATCGTCCTGGCAGAGCACGGTCAGCACGCCAAAATCGGTATGCGGCCCCACGCCGAACTGGTCGGCGCCAAGGCCGGCCTCCTGCGGCGGATAATAGACGAAGGAACAGCGCGACAGCGGCCTGTCGGCAGAGCGCAGGAAGAAGTCATCGGGCAGGTCAAGCCCGAGGGCAAAGCCGCGCATCAGGTGATGCGCCACGCCGTGCGCCTGGTGGAAGTAGTCCATTGCCACCTCCTTCAGGCCGGGCAGAAAGCCGGGCCAACGGTTCTGGCCGCGCAGCGGGTGGTCTTCGGGGGTCTTCCCACTGGCATCCTCGAAGCCCCAGATGAAACTCTCCTTCAGATCGACCTTGGCATCGTCCTGCATCTTCGCCCCGCCGCGCCCCAGCCAGCCGCGGTGCCTGTCCGAAACGCGGATGCTTTCCTTTTCGGCTGGATCGGCCAGAAACAGCGCATAGGCGGCAGCGCGGGCATCGGAGATGGTCTTTTCGGGGATTCCATGGCCGCGGACATAGATGAAGCCCAGCCCCTGGCTGGCCGCATGCAGCGCACGCGCGACCGATACCGGGTCGCTGCCGTCGCGCAGCGGAGTGATGTCAATGACCGGAATCTCCTCGGCCAGGGTCTTGCGGGCGGTTGCATAGGTCATGTCAGTTCTCCCGGGTTGGACGCGGACAGCAGGGCATCCGTCGCAATGAAGGCAAGGAAGCTGCCGGGTCGGACTGCGGCACGGCGGGTTTCCGCAAGGATCAGGCCCGACACCGGGGCGCGGATCGCAACCGGATCATCGTGGGGACGATCGGGCGACAGGATCACACCCAGCCGATCGCCTGCGGCAATGTCGTCACCTGCGACACGTTCGGGCAGGAACAGACCCTCGATCGGTGCAAGCACCCGACAGGCGGTGGATGACAGTTCGACCACCCGCGGGGCCGGGCAAGGCGGCAGGACGCCCGGCACGACACCCAGATGTGCCAGAGCGCGCTGCAGCCCGGTTTCCGCGATCCGGAACGGGCCGATACTGACGCCGCCGCCGCCGCCCAGTTCGGCGGCGATGCACGCCACACCCGCAGTCCTGGCCGCCGCATTGACCGACCGGTTGTCGTTCGCGGCACTCAACAGCC
>WOZM01000028.1:0-5038 GCA_011620265.1 Paracoccaceae bacterium | reverse complement strand
GATCAGACCGGCACCGAAGGCGCGGGCCAGCGCCATGTTGGCCGGGTCCGGTTCCCCCTCGGCCGTGCGATCCGCCAGAGCGCAGGGCACGAACCAGCTTGCCGCCCCCCCGGAATGCAGGTCGATCACCGCGTCGCAAACCGGCATCAGGCAGGCCCGGACCAGATGCGCGATCTGAGCGGTAGGGCCACCGTCGGCCTGTCCGGGAAAGGCCCGGTTCAGATTGCCACCGTCAAGCGGAGAACAGCGCGTGCCGGCCCGGAACGCGGGCGCGTTCAGGGCCGGCAACAGGATCAGCCGCCCCGTCACCTGATCGGGGGACAAAGCCTGAAACAACCGGGTCAGGGCCAGAGGCCCCTCGTATTCGTCCCCATGCACCCCGGCCAGCAGCAGCACCGTAGGCCCCGGCCCGGCACCGATCACCGTCATTGCGGGAATGAGACAGAGCCCCAGCGGATTGGCATTGTCCGACCATGGCAGGCCAAAGCTGCCCGCATGTTTGCCCGGACGCATAAGTTCGACTCCGGCAATCAGTCGCGATGCGGCAAGGTCGGGCATCCGCATCAGTCCGCCTCGCCTTGCGCGTAATAGCCGACGATGTCGCCTGCTGTCGAGACGCCCAACCCGTTCAACAGCCGGTTGACATAGTTGAAGTATCCGATGATCTGATTGGCTTCGAGGATCTGCCCGTCATCCAGCCCCGCCGCGCGAAGGGCCAGCACATCCGCCTCGACCATCCGGCCCGGCGTCAGCGTCAGCTTTTCGGCATAGACCATCAGCGCAAGCTCGGCGCCGCTTAGCGCGTCCTGCGGTCTGCGGGCCCGAAGTGCCGCATGAATCGCGGTTGCGCGTTCGGGATCGCCGATCAGATGCGCCGCGTTCTTCCAGTGGTTTGCCAGCGAATAGGGGCAGGCGTTCAGGATGGAGACGTAAGAGCTGACCGTTTCTTGCAGCCAGGTCGGCAGCGTGTTGGCCGGATCGTGCAGTGCCGCCCGATACAGGACCACATGGCCGCGCATCGTGTTCGGGCGCAAGGAATGGACGCGCATCACGTTGTCCACCGTGCCATGCGGCGTGCGCGCCAGCGCCAGCACCTCCAGCAGGCCGGGGTCTGCGTCGTCATCCGAGATCATGGCGATCCATGCGGTCATGCTGCTGCCTTTCTACAAAAGAACCTGAACGCGCCCGTCCACCACCCGAGCCGGAATCATTCGCAACGGCACCCGGGCGGGGGCTGCCAGCGGCTTGCCGGTGCGGGCATTGAACAGGCCCTGATGCAACGGACATTCGATATGCCGCCCGTCGAAATAGCCGTCGCAGAGGTTCGCCGCGCCATGGGTGCAGCGGGCGAGGCTGACGAAGATGCCGTCCACGGTGTCGAACACCGCCAGTTCGCGCCGGCCCAGCATGACCGGCGTCGCATCGCCCGGTTCCAGCGCCGTGAGGTCGATCAAATATAGCCAGTTCCTGGTCACGGCACCGGTCATCGCGGACCATTCCCCGGGGTCGCCAGGCCATTGGATCGCGGCGTGCGGCCCGTCAGTTGCGACAGAATTTCCAGATGCGCGCCCGGATAACCGCGGGGTTCTACATGGACATAGCCCGCCAGCTTTTCATGCAGGCGCGGCAGGGCATGGTAGGGGACCGAGGCGGCATAGTGGTGCTCGGCATGGTAGTTCATGTTCCAGCACAGGAACGCGATCGGGCGACTGACAAGGTTGGTCCGGGTGTTTTCGCGCATGTCGCGCAGATTTGGACGGCCGACATGCTCGGTCAGGCGGATCCAGCGCATCACCGGTTCACCCAGCAGCACGGGCAACCACCAGAACCATAGCGCCCCCACCATCCGGTCAGCGCAGAGCCTGACAGCACCGCCGCATAGGCCGCCAGCATGAACCGCGCCTCGCGGATCACCGACGCCTGGGCTTCCGTCGGCACAAAGGCGCGGTCTGCGGCCGAAAGGCGGCCCAGGGCGTGGCGGGCAAATTCCTGCACCTTGGCCCGCCAGTAGGGAACCGAGGATATGTACCACAGATATCTCCAGACCGAGATCGGCAGTTCGATCATCTCGGGGTCCGCGCCCCTGATCTGCGTGTGGGTGTGGTGGTCGCAATGTTCGTAGCGAAAGAAATGATGCGGCAGGGCGATGACAAGTCCACAGAGATTTCCCGCCACATCGTTCAGCCAGCGGGTCCGGAACGGTGTGTAATGCACACATTCGTGTTGCAACGCGAAAAGATGCACCAGAAGCGCCCCGTGCAGGAACATCGCGGGCCAGAGCAGCCAGCTTCCCTGCGCCTGCCAGATCAGCGCGGCCGTCGCGGCCAGCATCATCGACCAGACCGCCAGCCGCATCAGGATTGGCCGGTCCGACGGCCGCATCAGCGCCTTCAGGTCGCGCCGCGACAGAACACCGTCCTGCAAGGCCTGGGTGATCGGGGTCAGAACGGCTTGCCCCATGAGTCGGGTCTCCGGAAGTCCAGCCCGGATAAAATACACTCACGAGATATTTTTATACTAGAGTGAAATTCACACCGGGCGAGAGATCACCGTCAGAAGGACCGCCTTTGCTGAATTCATATGCACCGGGCCATGCGGGACATTGGCCTCGAACGTCAGGGTGTCGCCGGGGCACAGGGAATAAAGACTCTCGCCGATGCGATAGGTCAGATCGCCTTCCAGCAGGTGCATCAGTTCGACCCCGGGGTGCTGGAAAATCGGCGTTCCGGTCACCGGGGCGTCAAGGGTGATCAGGAAGGATTCGAACTCCCGGCCGTCACGCTCGACCCGGCCAAGCTGGCGATAGCTGTGACCATAGGTCGAACCTGCCCGACGCACGGTGATGCCCTCTCCCTTGCGGACCAGCGACACCTCCATCATTTCGACCGTGCCGGCAAAGAAGTTGATGATCGGCACCCCCATCGCGCGGGCCAGCGCGTTCAGCGTGACCAGCGACGGCGAGACCTGGCCGCGCTCGATCTTCGAGATCATCGCCGTCGAGACCCGCGATCTGGTCGAAAGCTCGGCCAGGGTCAGGCCCGAATGCGCCCGGGCACCGCGCAACGCATGCCCCACCTGTCGGTCGAGATCGCCTTTGGCATCGCCAAGGCCCACATCGTTCTGAATCATCTGTCTGGCCCCAAAGCTCCCGAACCGTTACAATGGTCGCACGCGCTGAGGGGGGAGGCAATTGCAACCCCAAGGTCAGGCTCCGAACCTGTGGCACGCCAGAAAGTCACCCGAAACTGACGATTTTTTAGGCGAATTTCAGTAGAATTTTTTCTCTTAGAGAAAATTCCTTGCGGAAACTGGCCAATCAAACATTTTGGCTCCAGCATTTCTCCAGTCCGACCTCACCAGTCCGACATCAAGGGAACCGATGTCGAAGATCGCCGCTACCCTGGCCCTTGAACGCCACCAGTCGCGCCGCCGCCGCAGTGACCGGCGGCGCAATCTGGCGGACTGGATGCTGTTTCTGGCCGGATCCGGGCTGGTTCTTTGGGGTGTCACGGCCGGGGCCGGGGCCATGCACTACAATTGGCAGTGGTATCGCATTGCGCAGTTCTTCTTCCGCTCGATCAATGGCGAACTGATTGCCGGGCCGCTGATTCTCGGCCTGATGGTAACGCTGAGTGTCGTGCTCTGGGCCGCGCCGATAGCACTGGCGATCGGGCTGGCCGTCGCATTGCTGCGCCTGTCGCGGTCGCTATCCGGGCGGGTGCTGTCGGGCGTCTATCTGGAAGCGATCCGCAACACGCCGCTGCTGGTGCAGATGTATCTGTTCTACTTCGTCCTGTCGCCAATCCTTGGCATCGAACGGTTCTGGACCGGGGTTCTGTGCCTTGCCGTCTTCGAGGCCTCGTTCATTTCCGAGATCATCCGCGGTGGCATCCTGTCGGTGCCGCGCGGACAATGGGAGGCGGCGGCCGCGCTTGGTCTTGGCCAGCGTACCATCTATGCAAAGGTTGTGCTGCCGCAAGCCGTGCCCCTGATGTTGCCGCCGATGACATCGTCGATGGTGAACCTGATCAAGAGCTCGGCCATCGTCTCGACCATCGCAATCTTCGACCTGACGAACGAAGGCCGCAATATCATCGCCGACACGATCATGACCTTCGAGGTCTGGCTGACCGTGGCTGCGCTCTATCTGGTGCTGACCGTCAGCCTGTCGGCACTGGCAAACGAACTGGAACGGCGCCTTCGTCGCGTCGCAAGCCGGTGATCCGAAAACCGCCCCCAACAGGAGACCGCCAATGACCCTTATCCGCAAGATTGCCATGGCCGCCGTCGCGGCGCTCAGCCTCGGAGTGACAACGCCTGCCCCGGCGCAGGATACCCAGCAGGCACTGTCGGCCGACAGTGTGATCGAAACGATCAAGCAGCGCGGTACGCTGCGGGTGGGCCTGTCCACCTTCGTCCCATGGGCCATGCTTGACAAGAACGGCGAACTGATCGGCTTCGAGGTGGATGTCGCCAAGAAACTGGCCGAGGACATGGGCGTGGAAATCGAATTCGTCCCCACTGCCTGGGACGGCATCATCCCCGCGCTGCTGTCAGGCAGTTTCGATGTGATCATCGGCGGCATGTCGATCACGCCGCAGCGCAACCTGACCGTCAACTTCACCGCGCCCTATGCGCAATCCTCGGTCGGGGTGATAGCGCATATCGCGTCCACAAAGGGGCTTGTCTGGCCCGAGGGCTATGATGCGCCCGAAGTGACCTTTGCCTGCCGTCGCGGCGGCACCCCTTGCGAATACATCAAGCGCCACTTTCCCAAGGCAACGCTGCGCGTCTTTGACGACGAGAACCAGACCGTGCAGGAAGTGCTGAACGGCAATGCGCAGGCGATGCTGGCGTCGCAGCCGCTGCCCGCCTTCACTGTCTATGAAAACCCCGAAGTGGTCTTCACCCCGACTGACAGCCTGATCGACCCCTCATCCGAGGCCTTTGCCGTGCGCAAAGGCGACGTCGACGCGCTGAATTTCTTCTCGAACTGGATCCTTTTGCGCACCAAGGACGGCTGGCTGGACGAGCGCCA
>WOZM01000121.1 GCA_011620265.1 Paracoccaceae bacterium | reverse complement strand
GGAATCACAAGTGTCGCCAAAGATTCAACATGTTCTCGGACAGACACTCAGATCGGCGCCACCCCCACCCCCGCCGCTTCCAGCCCGGCCCGCACCGCCCGCGCGATCCCGACTGCTTCGGCGGTATCGCCGTGCAGGCAGATCGTGTCGATTCGCGTCGGGATCTGCCGACCGCTTTCGGCGATGATCGCCCCGGCCCTGACCATCGCGACCATGCGCTCGGCCGCGCGGGCCGGGTCGTGGATCACCGCGCCGGGCTTCCTGCGGTCGACGAGCGTTGCGTCGTCCTCATAGGCGCGGTCGGCGAAGATCTCGCGCGCCAGAGCGCAGCCAAGCGATCTCGCCGCCTGCTCCTGTTCGGTCGCCGCCAGCACCATGACCACAAGGTCCGGCTGCACGCCCAGGGCCGCCTCGTAGCAGACCCGCGCCATGCCCGCGTCCTCGGCCGCCATGTTGGCCAGCGCGCCGTGCAGCTTCAGGTGCCTCAGCCGTCCGCCAACCGACGCCGCCATCGCCGCCGCCGCGCCGACCTGATAGCGGACCATGTTGGCCAGCGTCCCGTGCGGCACCTCCATCTTGCGCCGCCCGAAGCCCTGAAGGTCGGGAAAGCCGGGATGCGCGCCGATCCCCACCCCGTTCTCGACGGCAAGCCGCATTGTCCGCGCCATCACGTCGGGATCGCCGGCATGAAAGCCGCAGGCGACATTGGCCGAGGTCACGATCCGCAGAAGCGCCGCGTCGTCGCCCATCGGCCAGGGCCCGAAGCCCTCGCCCATGTCGGAATTCAGGTCCACCTTCGCCATCCTCACTCCCCTTCACCCAAGTCGTCCCCCGCCGTCACGCCCCCGACGAGCTGATAGGACAGAAGATCCGCCATCCCGGCCGGATCGCGCACCAGCGGCCGGACCCCTGCGGCGAGGCGCGCCGCCTCGCCCTGTCGCCTTTGCCGGTAATCCGCGAGCGCCTCGTCGAGACCGACGAAGCGGAAGCGCAGCCTCGTGCCGGGTGCCGCCTGCGCCACAAGCGGCAGGTCGTCGGGCACCACCGTGCCGATCCTTGGATAGCCGCCCATCGTCTGGCACTCGGGCAAGAGAACATAGGGCGTGCCGTCGCCGGTCATCTGGATATCGCCGGGCACGATGATCTCCGACAGGATGTTGAGTTGCCCCGCCGCCGCGAAAGGCGCGCCGTCATGGACAAGGCGCACGCCCTGCCGGTTGCCCCGCGTGTCGCGCACGAAATCGGTCGCCGCGAACCGCGCCCGGTCTTCCGGTGAAAAGAGTCCGGTCTGCGCCGACGGCACGATCCGCACCGTCCCGCCGCGGAACCGGTCCGCCGCGTCGAGGACAAGCCCCGGCCGCGCGGCGCCGGACGGCGCGCCGACCGGCAGCCGCTCCCCCGCCGCGACCGGGGCGCCGAGCCCGGCGGTCAGATGCGCCGCGCGGCTGCCCATGCGCAAGGGCGTCGCGAACCCGCCCGCGACGTGCAGGTATCCGTAGACCCCGGCCTCCGCCGCGCCGATGACGAGGCGCTGGCCCGCCCGCAGCGCATGGGTCGCGTTCCAGACGACCGGCGCCCCGTCGAGCGTGGCCCGCATCGGCGCCCCGGTGAGGGCCAGGACGAGATCGCCCTCGGCCTCGAACGTGCCGCCGATCCCGGCCATTTCGAGCGCCGCGCAATCGACGGGCTGGCGCAGCAGCGCCGCGCCCTCGGCCAGCGCCAGCGGGTCGGCGGCACCGCCGCGCGACAGCCCCTCGGCCAGCCAGCCGGGCCGGCCGCGATCCTGCACACTCGGCCCCGGGCCGGCGCTTCGGACGATCAGCGCCGCGCTCATCGCAGCGCCTCCGACCGGGCGCCGCCGCCTTCTGGATCCTCTGCCCGCAGGCGGTGCAGCTCTTCGGCCGTCACCGCATGGAACCGCACCTCGTCCCCGGCGCGAAGCGGGAAGGGCGCGGCGGCCTCGGGACGGAAGCCGCGAAACCCGGTCTGGCCGACATGGCGCCAGCCGGTCGGCGTCGCGGTCGGGAAGATGATCACCTGCCGGACCGCCACCACCACCGCGCCCGCCGGCAAGGTCGGCGTCAGCGCCGTCTGCCGGGGGATGTCCCAATGCGGCGGCAGGGGGCCCATATAGGGCAGACCGGGCGCGAAGCCGATGGTCAGGACCCGGACCGGCCGCGCGGTCAGCTCCGCCACCGCCGCGTCCGGCGTGAGGCCGGCGAGGGAAGCGGCCTCCTCGATCTGCGGCGCCTCCGGACCGCCGAAAAGCGCGGGGATATGCCAGAGCCGGCGGCCCGGGGGGAGCTTGGCCGCATACCAGTCGCAACGCGCCAGCAATCCCGTCACGCGCTCCGCCAGCGCATCATGATCGGTCCGCAGCGGATCGAACCGCAGGAAGACCGACCCGAGCGAGGTGGCGGTTTCCTCGACCCCCTCCCACGCCTCGGCCTCGACGCCCGCGCGAAAGGCAAGGGCCGCCCGGTTGGCCGCGTCGTCCATCCGGTCCGAGAACCGAACCAGCATCCCCGATAGCCCCATCGGCACGGTCTGCGGGAACCGGTCGGGCCGGACGGTATCGTCGGGATCGGCGGCGGATGTCACGTTCGCGGGCTCCGTTTGCGGCTTTCGGGCAGTTGACCGCATCATCGGTCGGGCGACAAGGGGCCGAGCGGCCGGGACGTGCGGCACCGGCGCGCCACCCGCCTCGGAAAACTCGACAAGCCATATTGAACTTTTCCGTTCACTGGCCAGATAATGAACGCGGCGGACAGTTCGGGAAATGGCGGCTGCGCGCTTGCGGGCGTAGTCCGGGTTTCCGGGTTCAGGATTTCAACACGATGGCTTGGCGGTTCAAAGGCCACAAGATCACGGCCGTAGTCGTTCTTATTGCCGCGGCAGCCTGGGTCGGCACCGGAGAGTTCGCCTCGGTCGGCAGCGAGGAGGCGCATGCCGCCCAGCCCGCGCCCGACGCGAAGGAGCAGGGCGCGGCCCCCGCCAGCGCCCTTCGGACCGTTGCCGCCCTCACCCCGGTCTTCAAGGATCACGCCCGTGAGATCCGCATCTCGGGCGTCACCGGCGCCGACAAGCGGGCGGTTCTCGCGGCGCGCTCCAGCGGCGTCATCGCCGCGCTCGCCATCGTCCAGGGTGACGCGGTCGAGGCCGGCCAGGTCGTCATGACGATCGAGGGGGCCGATGTCACCGCCGCGGTCACCACCGCCGAGGCGACGCTGGCCCAGCGCGCGCAGGAACTCGAAGTTGCCGAGAAACTCTTCAAGAGCGGCAATACCGCCGAACTGCAGCTGATCAAGGTCCGCGCCGACAAGGCCGCCGCCGAAGCCGCCCTCAGCCAGGCCGAGGCCGCCGCAGACCGGCTGAACCTGCGCGCTCCCTATGCCGGCGTCGTCGACAGCGTCGATGTCGAGCTGGGCGAATGGGTGCAGACCGGCACGCCGATCGCCACACTTCTGGCGCTCGACCCGATCGTGATGCGCGCCGAGGTGAGCGAGCTTGACGTGGGCTTCGTCGCGGTCGGCGACCGGGCCAGCGTCCGGCTGGTGAACGGCACGGTGCTGGAGGGCACGGTCCGCCATGTCGCGCGCGAGGCGACGACCCAGACCCGGACCTTCCCGATCGAGGTGGCCCTGCCCAACCCCGACCGCGCCGTCCCGTCGGGCATGACCGCCGAGGTCAGCCTCTATACGAAACCCGAGCGTTCTGTCACCGTGCCCCGCTCGATCATCACCCTTTCGGATGAGGGGGAGATCGGCCTTCGCGTCGTCGGCCCTGACAACGTCGCCCGCTTCGCCGCCATCGAGATCATCGACGACACCGCCGAGGGCCTCGTCGTCAAGGGCGTGCCGGACGATGTGCGCATCGTCGTCTCCGGTCAGGACCTCGTCCGCGACGGCGAGACCGTCGCGATCAAGGATGCCGCACTGACGCCGAGCGGGAACTAGACCATGGGTCTTGTCGAAACCGCCATCCGCAACGCGCGGCTGACGATCTCCGTCCTCATCTTCCTGATGCTGGCGGGGGCGCAGGCCTATGTCTCGATCCCGAAGGAGGCCGAGCCCGACGTCCAGATTCCGATCATCTATGTCAGCCTCGGTTATCAGGGCATTTCACCCGAAGACAGCGAGAGGCTCTTGCTCAGGCCGATGGAAACCTCGCTGAAGACCATCGCCGGGATCAAGGAAATGACCTCGACCGCCTATCAGGGCGGCGGCAACGTCCTTCTGGAATTCCAGGCCGGGGCGGACCTGAAGAAGGCGCTCGACGACGTGCGCTCCAAAGTCTCCGAGGCCAAGCGCGACCTGCCCGCCGGCGCCGACGAGCCCACCGTGAACGAGATCAACATCTCCGAATTCCCGGTCCTCGTCGTGACCCTGTCGGGCGAGGTGCCCGAACGCATCCTGACCCGCGCGGGCCGCGAATTGCGCGACCGGATCGAGGAGGTCCCGGGCGTCCTCGACGCCGCCCTGCAAGGCGTGCGCGAAGACCTTGTCGAGATCATCATCGACCCGGCGAAACTCTCCTCCTACGGGCTCCGCCCCGACACGCTCATCGCCGGGGTCGCGGCCAACAACCAGCTGATCGCCGCGGGGGCCATGGAAGGCGCCGAGGGGCGCTACGCGATCAAGGTCCCCTCGCTGATCGAAACGGTCGAGGATGTGGCCAACCTGCCCGTCATCTCCAACGGCACCGCCATCGTCCGGGCCCGCGACCTTGCGGCGATCCGCTCGACCTACAAGGATCCCGAGACCATCACCCGGCTCGACGGCAACCCCGCGATCGCCATCGAAGTGTCGAAGCGCACCGGCTCCAACCTGATCGAGACCGTGGACAAGGTGAAGGCGGTCACGGCGGAGTTCCAGACGCTTCTGCCCGAGGGCACGGTCGTCTCGTTCAGCCAGGACAAGTCGACCGATATCCGCCAGCTTCTCACTGACCTCCAGAACTCGGTCCTGACGGCGGTGATCCTCGTCTTCATCGTCATCCTCTACGCGCTTTCGGGGCGCGCCTCGATTCTCATCGGGCTTGCGATCCCGGCCTCGTTCCTGATCGGCATCCTCGGACTGCAACTCGCCGGGCTGACGGTCAACATCGTCGTCCTCTTCAGCCTGATCCTCGCCGTCGGCATGCTCGTCGACGATGCGATCATCGTCACCGAATATGCCGAACGGCGCATGGCCGAAGGCATGGGCAAGCGCGAAGCCTTCGCGACGGCCTCGCACAAGATGACCGGCCCGGTTCTGGCCGCAACCGCGACGCGGGTCGCCGCCTTCTCGCCGCTGCTCTTCTGGCCCGGCGTCGTCGGCGAGTTCATGAAATACATGCCGATCACCCTGATCGCGACGCTTTCGGCCTCGCTCGTCTACGCGCTCTACTTCGCCCCCACCCTCGGCGCGATCATCGCGAAGCCCGTGATCGAAGAGGACCGCAGCCGCGACAGCCTCTACATGCGCTTCGTCGGCCGCGCGATCCGTCATCCGGTCCTCGTCACCCTCACCGCGCTCGCGACCCTTGTCGCCGTGCCCTATGCCTACGGGATCTACGGCAAGGGGGTGGAGTTCTTCCCAAGCGTGGAGCCGGAATACGGCCTTCTCTACGTCCATGCCCGCGGCAACCTCTCGATCGAGGAGAAGGACGCGCTGACCCGGCAGGCCGAGGAACGCATCCTCGGCTGGCCCGGCATCAAGACCGTCTATACCCGGTCGGGCAAGGGCCAGGCCGCTGGCAACGAAGTGGCGGCCGATGTGGTCGGGGTGATCCAGTACGAATTCGTCGACTGGCGCGAACGCAAGAGCGCCAACGCGATCCTCGCCGACCTGCGGGTGGCGATGCAGGGCATTCCGGGCGCCGATATCGAGGTCTCGGTGCCGCAGGCCGGCCCGCCCACGGGCAAGGCGATCCAGGTCCGGCTTTCGGCCAGCAATCCCGCGGGCCTCAACGAGGCCGCCCGCGCCGTCGCGGACGAACTGGCGAGGAACCCCGACGTGATCGACATCGACAACGGCCTGCCGCCGCCCGGCGTCGACTGGGAATTGCGCGTCGATCGCGGCGCCGCCGCGCGTTACGGCATCTCGCCGGGCGCGGTGGGCGCGGTCGTGCAGCTGGTGACGGACGGCCTGAAGCTCAGCGACTTCCGCCCGGCCGGCTCAGACGACGCGGTGGACATCGTCCTTCGCCTCCCGCCCGACCAGCGCACGATCTCGGATCTCGACCAGCTCAGGGTGGAAACCATCGCCGGTCCCGTGCCGATCTCCAACTTCGTCACCCGAGTGGCCGCCCCCACAACCGGCACGCTGACCCGCATCGACGGACGGCGGACCGTCACCGTCCAGGCCAATATCCGCGAGGGTGTGCAGGCCGACCCGATCCGCCAGGCGATCACCGAACGACTCGCGGCCTCCGATCTCGAAGCCAACGGCATCCGCTGGCAGCTCGCCGGCGAGGACGAGGAACAGGCCGCCGCCGGCGCCTTCCTCGCCAAGGCCTTCGCCGCGGCGATGTTCCTGATCTTCGTGGTGCTTCTGGCGCAGTTCAACCGCTTCATCTCGGTCGGGCTGATCTTTACCGCCGTCATCATGTCGACGATCGGCGTCTTCCTTGGCCTGATGATCATGGGCCAGCCCTTCGGCGTCGTGATGACCGGGATCGGGATCATTGCGCTGGCGGGCGTCGTCGTGAACAACAACATCGTGCTGATCGACACCTACGACAGCTTGCGCCGCGAAGGCATGGAAAAGGCAGAAGCGATCCTCGAGACCTGCCATGAACGCGCCCGTCCCGTCGTGCTGACCGCCGTCACCGCGATCCTCGGCGTCCTGCCGATCGCCTTCGGCTTCAACCTCGAGATCCTGAGCCACGAGACGACCTACGGCGCGCCCTCGACGCAGTGGTGGATCTCGCTCTCCTCGGCGATCGTCTTCGGCCTCGCCTTCGCGACGGTGCTGACGCTCGTCGTGACGCCGTCGCTCCTGATGCTGACCTCGCGCGGCGACAAGCCGCGACAGAAGCGGCGCTGGTTCGGTCTGGGAAAGGCCGCCGTCAGCCCGGCCGAATGACCGGCCGGAACGGGATATCGCGCAAGCAGGAAAATCAGGCCGGCGAGCTCCAGCATTTCGAGCACCGGAAGCATGGTCAGTGCGTGACTCGCGATGCCGATGAAGCCTTGCGCCAGATCGCCAAGGGCACGACAGGTCCGGGCTGCGGCTTGGCTGAGGCGTTCGCCCGGGCTCAGCGGCCGTCAGGCCAGGACCGGACAATCCGCGATCCGAGAACGTCGACAAGTTGCGGGCTGCGCTGGAACCGAGCCACGAGGAGATGGACGGTCTCCCTTCTCCCGTTCGTCAGATGGCGCAGATCCGCTTTGACCAGATCGATGACCTGTCCCGGCGGATAGCCGAACTTGACGCCCAGATCGCAGCGGCGAGCAGATGATCCCGCTTTGCGACCCGGCTGCACAAGATGCCGGGATCGGCCCAGTCACGGCGATGGCAATGGCTGCTTCCAATCGGTTGGTAACCGGTATGATGATCCCGGTGCCGATGTTCGGCCGGGTTTCTTCCAATCCGGTGTATGCTGCGAGCATCCGGGACAGAGGCACCGGGAGCACGAAAGTGCGGGCAGGTCGATGCATTGGATGAGCTTCGAGCTCGCGTTAGTAGCTGACCGCCTCTGCGACTCGCCCGGTTGCGCCGAGAGCGCGGATCCGTAGTTGTCGTGTCGCCCGCCGCTCCCACCTGTTGTCACTGGCAAGGGACCGGCTCTCCTTTCAGGTTCCTGTCGCTGTAACGGCTCGGGGCATGGGTTCCGGGCCGTTTTTTGCTGACTGATTCACCCGAGGGGTCCGCGCTGCTTTTCACTGGCTTTCGGGATAGGTCCAAGCGCTGGGCTGCGCCCCGAGGGGTGTCGCCAAGTGCTTGTTATCATGCGGGAAACTGGTCGGAGCGAGAGGATTCGAACCTCCGACCCCCTGCTCCCGAAGCAGGTGCGC
>WOZM01000148.1:17531-39099 GCA_011620265.1 Paracoccaceae bacterium | reverse complement strand
CACAAGCCGGGCGCGCGCCTGCCCGTGGGATGGCGCCGCAACCTCCGTTCGGGGCAGTTTATCCTGCCACCACGTCGAACGCCCCTTCGGCGCGCAACCTTGCAGGAGCGCCAGCCCGCCGGGACGGGCAGGCGCTCGCCCGGCGGCTTCGCCTTGTTCCCGGGCGAAAAGAGTCCGCTTCGTCCGCATGGCAGACCAACACGGATTTTGGACATAGATTTTTTTTACGGCGGTGTCGGTCGGCCGTACAGTCGCCACGGGCGCACGAAAAAACCCCGGGCGGTTCGGCCCGGGGCTCATCTCTCCGGCGGCGTGCCGGTGGTGTGGTTACTTCAGGTTCTTCACCACGTGATCGGCGAAGGCGGCGATCATCGCGTCGTAGTATTCCTGGCTGTCGGTCGAGATCGCAGAAAGATCGGTGCCGGGGACGAAGAACGGCCCCGCCTGCTCGAACGTCACCGTCAATTCGTAGGCGTCGAACTTGGTGTTGTCGCTGTCGTGGGTCACGGCAACGTCGCCGACGAGCCGGGATTCAGCCGTGCCGACAGCGGACTGGAAGCTGTTGGCCAGCTCCACCTCGTCGATATCGACGAGGATCTTCGCGCCTTCCTCGCCGGTCTTGCCGACCAGCGCGCCGACGATGGCGTTTTCGAGGTCATCGGGCAGAGCCGTCCAGTGCGCCGCCGCCTTGGTGTTCTGGATCGCCTCGAGATCCGCCGTGACCTCGACCTCGCGAACGATGGTCTCGGCGAAGGCCGGTGCGGCGGTGGCGATGACGATACCGGCCAAGAGGCCGCGTGCGGTGGTGGTGAACATGATCTGACTCCTCGATCGTTGCTGTGCGGCCGGCATCCGGCCGTCGGGAAGTAAACGCCCCGCGGGGCCCGGCGGTTCCCGACGGTCGCGCCTACCACGTCAGCAGGCTACCCAACCCCCTACCGCCGGATGCGGCATGCCGATGAGCCACAGTCCAAGTCCGCCGACGAAGCCGAGCGCCGCGTTGATCAGCACGATCGGCAGCAGGTAGCGCGAGATGCTCTGCTCGACTCCGTAAGCGATCTTCAGCGCCCGCTTCTTGTCGCCGAAGCGCGAAAAGCTCTCCACCAGCTTGACGTGGAACATGTCGCCGGAGGCGAGCATGAAAAGGCCGCCGCCGTCGGCGCCCGAGCGGCGTTAACGCGCGGGGCGCCGGTTCCGGTTCCGCCCGGTTCCGTCCAGCCGCTTCGGCATCGGGGACCGGAAGCGCGTGTAGTGCATTGTTCCCGGGAAGGGGGCGGACCTGCAAATGACCTGGCGGACACCATTCACGGCGCTCGCGGTCTCAGACATGCTGTCGGGGGCGCTGGCAGAGGTGGCGCGGGCGGCGGGGCCGCGCCCGGAAGTGCTGCGGGATGCCAGCGGCGCGGTCCGGCTGATCCTGCACGGCGCCTCGATCCGGCGGCTTCTCGCCGAAGCCTGTCATCCGCTCCGCCGCGCCGCCGCCACCAACATCCTGATGGCGGAGGGCCTGGCCCGCGCTTATCAGCGCCTCTTCGCCGCCGGTCACGCAGAGACCCGCGCGGCGTTGCGCGGCCATGCGCGGCTGCTTCTGGACGGGCTCGACCGCGCGCGACATCCCGAAGCGGACATCGCCTCGGTGCGCGGGATCATGCCCGGCCCGGCGGGGTGCGATGGGAAATCGTAGATTCTTCGGAACCCCGATGCGGGCCGGACGTTGATCCTGCAAGCGCCACGGCGCTCTTCCAGTAACGGTCAAAGGAGAATATCCTCATGAAAAATCTCATGATTTCCACCGCTTTCCTCGCCCTCGCCGGCACCGCCTCGGTCGCGCAGGACGGCATGTTCCGCGCCGCCACGGACCCGATGGAGGTCCATGTGTCCGAGTTCATCGGCCAGCGTGTCTACAGCACCGAGACCACCCTCGATGGCGAAGCCTTCGACGGTGTTCAGGATGGCTGGGAGGATATCGGCGAGGTCAATGACGTGATCCTGTCGCGCGACGGCTCGGTCGAGGCGGTTCTCGTCGATATCGGCGGCTTCCTCGGCATGGGCGAACGCCAGGTGGCGGTCGACATGAGCGCGCTGCGCTTCGTCGGCGACAACGCGACCGCGGACAACGAGGCGGACTATTTCCTCGTGATGAACGCGACGCGCGCCAACTTCGAGGAAGCGCCGGAATACAGCTGGGGCCATGACGCGATGAAGGCCGCCGGCGAGAAGGTGGGCGATGCGGCCGACGCCGTCGGCGCTGCGGCCACCACCGCGGCGGCTGCCGTCGGCGACGCGGCCTCCACGACCGCGGCCACGGTCGGCGACGCGGCGCAGGACGCCGCAGATGCGGTCACGCGCGAGCCGGTCATGCGCGACGGCTACGAAGCCGCCGGCGAGGAAGATCTGACCGCCGAGATGCTCACCGGCGCCAAGGCCTACGATGCCAACGACGAGTGGATCGGCGAGATTTCCGAGCTGGTCCTGAACGCCGACGGCAAGGTCACCCACGCGATCATCGACGTCGGCGGCTTCCTCGGCCTCGGCGAGAAGCCCGTGGAACTGGCGGTCGGTGACATCGACATCCTGCGCGAAGCTGGTGGCGATGACGTCCGGGTCTACGTCTCGATGACCCGCGAGGAACTCCAGGCGCTGCCGACCTACGACAAGTAGGCGCCTGACGTAACGAGTGCGCATGGTCCCCATCCGTGCGAACGCGTGGACCGCGGCCTGTTGCTTGCAGACAGGCCGCGGTTTTTCCGTATCTAATGACCCTCGACGCGTTCCCTCCTGTCCGGGACCCGACGGAGCCGGGGGCCGCCGACGACACGCGAAACCCGAGGCAGCTATCCCATGACCATGTCCACCGAACCCGAGGATGGGGCCACGCCGGAAGACCGGACGGTGAGCCGGCTGCGCGGCGTCCTCGACAATATCGTCGCCTTCGTCGGCACCCTGACGACGGACGGCATCGTGACCGAGGCGAACGAACCCGCGCTTCAGGCAGCGGGGCTCGCGCGCGAGGGCATTGTCGGGCTGCCGTTCTGGGAGTGCTACTGGTGGAACTTCGACGCGCCGACCCAGGACCGCCTGCGCGATGCCGTGGCCCGCGCGGCACAGGGCGCACCGGTCCGCTACGACGCCGAGATCCGCGTCGCCGGCGACGACCGCAGATTCATCGACTTCCAGCTTGCCCCGCATCGCGATGCGTCGGGCGCGGTCGACTACATCGTCGCCTCGGGCGTCGACATCACCCGGTGCAAGCTCGGCGAGGCCTCGCTCAAGTCGTCGCATGACAGCATCAAGCACCTCGTCTCGAACGCGCCGTTGGGGATCTATGCCGTGGATGCCGATTTCCGCCTCGCCATGGTCAGCGCCGGCGCGCAGAAAGTGTTCAGCACCGTCTCCCCCCTGATCGGACGCGATTTTGCCGAGGTCCTGCGCCTGCTCTGGCCGGAGCCCTTCGCGACCGAAGCCATCGGCCATTTCCGCCGCACGCTGGAAACCGGCATTCCCTACCATGCGCCGAGCACGATCGAGCGCCGCCGCGATATCGACGTGGTCGAAGCCTACGACTGGAAGATCGAGCGCGTGACGCTGCCCGACGGCCGGCCGGGCACCGTGTGCTACTTCTACGACATGTCCGACCGCGAGCGTCATGCCGCCGCGCTGCGCGAGAGCGAGGCGCGGTTCCGCGCGACCTTCGAGAATGCCGCGGTGGGCATCGCCCATGTCGCGCCCGACGGCGACTGGCTTCGCGTCAATTCCAAGCTGTGCAGCATTCTCGGCTATACACAGGATGAATTGGCAAGACTGTCGTTCCAGGACATCACCCATCCCGAGGACCTCGACAAGGATCTCTCGCTGCTTGCGGATGTGCTGGACGGCTCGATCGACGAATACGAGATGGAAAAGCGCTACCGGCGCAAGGACGGCAGCATCGTCTGGGTGAACCTCACGGTCGGATGCGTCCGCGACGGCGCGGGTTCCGTGTCCTATCTCATCTCGGTGATCGAGGATATCAGCGACAAGAAGGAAGCTGAGGCGCGGCAACGGCTTCTCGTCGGGGAGCTCAACCACCGGGTCAAGAACATCCTCGCCACGATCCAGGCGATGGCCTCGCACACGATGCGGAACGCCGACGATTTCGAGGCCTTCCGCGAGACGTTCTCGGGCCGGCTGCGGGCGATCGCGGCCGCCCATGACAGCATCTTCACCGAAGGCGGCGGCAAGCCGTTGCTGGGCGACCTCATCCGCCGCCAGCTCGGCCCCTACGCGGCCGAGGATGGCGACCGGCTGGTCCTGTCGGGTCCACCGGTCCTCGTCGACACGACGACCGCCCATGCGCTTGGCCTGATCCTGCACGAGCTTGCCACCAACGCGGCCAAATACGGGGCGCTTTCGACCGAAGGGGGCGTCATCGGGATCACCTGGGCACCGGTCGCGGAGGACGCGTCCCGCATCCGCATCGAGTGGACCGAGACCGGCGGTCC
The DNA here is from genome assembly GCA_011620265.1 of Paracoccaceae bacterium. GTDB lineage: Bacteria > Pseudomonadota > Alphaproteobacteria > Rhodobacterales > Rhodobacteraceae > Albidovulum. The sequence continues at coordinate 34,618 of WOZM01000148.1, read as the reverse complement.
GACGGTGCGCCCGCCCGACCGTACGGGCTTCGGAACCCGCTTGATCGAATCGACGCTTCAACACAGCTTGCACGGAACCGCGCGGATCGACTATCCACCGTCCGGGCTGACCGCAGAGTTTGTCGTTCTCAGGGATACAGGCGCGCAATGACTCACAGGACGCGGGTATTGGTCGTGGAGGACGAGGTGGTCATCGCCTGGGACCTTCAGGCCGAGCTGGAATCGCGGGGCTACGACGTGGCCGGCCCGGCGGGAACCATCGCGGAGGCGATGGACGCCCTGCGTGCAGGCCCGGTCGGGATTGCGGTTCTCGATATAAATCTCGGTTCGGGTACATCCTACGACATCGCCCGACGCTGCCTCGGCGACGGGATCCCGGTCGTCTTTCTGAGCGGCGATGGTGGCGATTCGCGACCGGACGAGCTTCGCTCGATCGAATTGGTGACGAAACCGGTCGACTACACCGCGCTCGATCTCGCGCTGTCGCGGGCGATGGAGGGTTAAGCGCCTGACCGCAATCGCGAAGACAGGAGACGGCCGGACCGGGGTGGACATACTCCCGGCCCGGCCTCACCGCCGCTGATCCGAAATAAATGGATCGGGAACACGAGCAGGCGGCTTGACGGTTCCGCGCCGGATCAGACCGGCGGTTTGCCCCGCATCGCCCGCGCGACCATCGCGACGACGAACAGGATCAGGAAGATCACGAACAGGATCTGCGCGATGCCGGCGGAGGCGCCGGCGATTCCGCCGAAGCCCAATGCCGCGGCGATCAGCGCGATGACGAGAAAGGTAATGGCCCAACCGAGCATGGTAGACGCTCCTCTTGCTGTTGCAGGGGTCTGGTGATGCAGATGCAAGGGAAACGCCGTCCGGCCGCGAAAGGTTCCCCGCGGGTTTCCGCAATCCTGTCCTCGCGCCGTCCGCCCGGCCATCGGAACCCGCTGTCTTCCAGGCGCGTTTCCCTTTGCAACAAGGGAAAGGACCGCGCGATGGAAATGAACATGTTCGGGCTTTCCGGGCTGGGGGGCATTCTTCTCCTCGCCCTCGACATCTGGGCGCTCGTGTCGATCCTCGGGTCCGGCGCAACGAGCGGGCGCAAGGCGCTCTGGGTGCTGCTCGTCTTCCTCCTGCCGCTCATCGGCTTCGTGATCTGGCTGATTGCGGGGCCGCGCGCGCGCCGGAGCTGAGGGCTGCGGGTGACGCGCGGGGTTCCGCCCCGATGAACCGGCGCGCGGAACCCGAAGCGGCCCTGAGACGTTGGGAGGGCAAGAAAGCGGATGCCGCCATCCCGCCCGAAACCGGGTCGGCGCGGCCCGCAAGACGCAGCCGCAATGGAGGTTCAAGTGACACAGGAAACCGTGAAGAAGACCGTCGAAGAGGCCGCGCGTGTCGCGTCGGACACGGCGGCCGAAGCGCTCGGGTCCGCGAAGAAGGAGGCCGCCGCAGTCGCCGGGCGCGCGTCCGCGGCCGGAAAGGACATGGTCTCGGATCAGGGCCTGAAACTCGCCGAAAAGCTTCGCGCCGGGACCGGGACGGACGATCTGCAAAGCCGAATTCTCGGCGTCGTCGCCGGCAGCGTCGCGGAGTTGTCGGAGGATCTGCGCGGGCGCAGCCTCTCGTCGCTCGTCGACGACACCGAACGCTTCGCCCGCCGCCATCCCGGCGCCTTCGTCGCCGGCGCGGCGCTCGCAGGCTTCGCCCTCGCAAGGTTCGCGCGGGCCAGCGGCGGGTCGGCATCCGGCCCCGCGTCACGAGCGTCCGGATCGGCATCGGTGCCCGGCCAGTGGCCGTCCGGCACCCCCGCGTCGAAGCCGACAGAGCCCGCACGGCTGGAGCCGCAACCTTGACCATCGAACCGCAAGCCAGAAGCATCGCCGCGGTGTTCTCCGACGCCATGCAGGTGCTCCTCGACCTCGTCCGGGGCGAAGCCGCGCTTGCCCGCGCCGAGATCGAGGCGACGCTTCGCAAGGCGGCGGCGGGGTTCATCCTCGTCCTCCTTGGCGCGGCGGTGAGCCTCGCCGCGCTGAACGTCCTCGCCGGTGCCGCCGTCGCGGCCCTTGTGGCCGCCGGACTGACCGCCGGCTGGGCCGCGCTCGCCATCGCGGCCGTGTTGCTCCTCGTCGCGGCGATCCTCGCGGCGCTCGGCCTTCGGGCGCTCGCCCCGTCGAACCTCACCCTGCGTCGCACGGCCCGGAATGTCCGCCGCGACGCCAAGACCCTCAAGGAGATCCTGACCCATGACACAGCATCCTGACACCGGCAGCATCGAGGCAGAGCTGGAACGCAATCGCGCCCGTCTCAATTCCGCCTTCGACGAATTGCAGCACCGCACCTCGGTCGAAACCCTCGCGGAGGAAGCGTTGGGGATGATCCGCAGCAACGCCGCCGCCTATACCCGCTCCCTCGACGGCGCGATCCGCGCCAACCCCATCGCCTTTGCACTGACCGGCGCCGGGATCGCCTGGATGATCTTCGGCAAACGCCGGGCGACGCCCGAGCCGGGGCAGGCCGCGATCTCGCGCCGGGAGGACGAGGGCGGCCCCCCGCGCCCGTCGCGGGCCTATGGCACGACGCCTTGCGGAATGCCCGAGGCACGGGGATGGTTGGACCGCATCGACACGCTGCGCGAAAAGGCGTCGCAGGCCCTGCGCGGGATCGAGCGCGAGGCGCGGGGCCATGCCGGCGACCTCAGGGACTTCGCGGCGGAGCGGGCAAAGGTGTTCGCGAGCTTCACCGACGACATGCGGGCGAGCCTTCTCGACGGGCTCGACGGGCTGTCGGAAGCTGCGCGGGACCGCATCGTGACGGCGCGCGAGGCGGCCTATCTGGCGCGGCTCCGGGCCGGCCAGTCGGCCCGTGGCGGCGCGCGCGAGACCGGGCGGCTGATCAGCGAGCACCCGACGATCGCCGGGGTTCTCGCGATGGCGCTCGGCGCGGCCTTCGCGGCGGCGTTGCCGCGCACACGGGTCGAGGACCGCAGCTTCGGGGCCGAGAGCGACCGGCTGATGGAAGCGGCCGCGCGGCTCCTGCGCGAAGAGCGCGACCGCATGGGCCAGGTCGCGAGCGGCGTCGCGGACGAGTTGAAATCCTCGGTGCGCGACGCGGCGGACGCGGCCATCGAAGAGGCCGCCGGGATCGGCGAGAACCTGCGCGACCGCGCCGAGGCGGAAGCGAAGCGCGGCAAGACGGCGACGAAGCCCGTCTGACACGACCTCACGAGGTTCCTGCCCGGAGGAGTGTCCTTTCTTCACCCGGGGCCGGGAAACGGACCGGCAGCCGCGCCCCTTGCGGTTGCCGGTTTCTTCTGCCGGACCGGCGCCTGTTGCCGACGGGCAACGCCCGCAACTGCCTCTCCGGGCTGCGCGGGAACTATCCGGCAGAGGCGCACGTTATCCGGAAAACAACGATATCCGAGGCAGCCATGCAGAAACAGACAGCCCTTGCAGCGCTTCTTGCCGCGATCGACCGGAGCCTTTGCGAGCTTGAGCGTCATTCGGATGCCGAGGGTGGCGCAGCGGTCCATGCAGCCCGTCCGGGCCTTGTCCGCCGCCATTGAGACCTGACCCGCCGGTGACGGGGAAAGGCGCGTCGCGGAGCGGTGAGCGGGGCGCGTCAGCCACGGCAAAACGCGCCGCCCGGGAGGGACGGCGCGTTTCTCGTTCATCGGACGCGGAAACTCAGGCAGCGTCGAACCGGATCACCGCGTGATCGCCGAGATCGGGCCTGTGATCCGCCGACAGGTTCGCCCGCAGCACTTCGAGCCCGAACCGGGCTCCGCTGTCGGTCGACGCCCAGAGCGCCGCCTCCTGCGGCATCAGCCGCAAGAGGCAGACCGTCGGATCCTCGATCCCGCCGGCGAACCAGGCGCCCACGACGGGCGACCACAGACCTTCGAGCTTCGCCCGGTCCTCGGACTGCTCGATCATGCCGGCAAGGCAGGCGTGGAAGTCATGGTCGAGACCGGTCACACAGTAGTGTGCCCTGGCCCCCACCCCGACCGACCGGACGAGGTCCGTTTCGGTCGAGGTGATGAACCAGACCGTGCTGGTGGCGCGGTCGGGGAAATGGGTCATCGGCTGCATGTGCCGGCCCGACGCCAGAACCCCCAGCATGCCCACCCGCACCTCATCCATCGCCGCGAAGAGCGCGGCTCTCGGATCGTCCGCGAGGGCCGTGCGACGGTTCATCGACGCGGCCTCAAAGGTGCCGCATCCAGTCGTCGACCTCGCGTTCGGCCGCATCCTTGGCGTGGCCGTACTTCTCCTGGACGAGCCCGACGAGCTGCTCGCGGCGGCCCTCGGCGCTGTGCCATTCGTCGTCGGTGATGTCGCCCCACTTGGCCTGCGCCTTGCCTTTCAGCTGCTTCCAGTTGCCGGCGATCTGATCCCAGTTCATGTCGTTCTCCTTCAGGTTTGGATTTCTCCGGGGTTGTGCCGTCTCAACGCACGGCAACCGCCGATGTTCCCTCGCCAGGGCGCCGCCGCCCGGCTTCGGCGACAAGTCGTCCGCTTCGATCGCTGTCCCGGCGGAACCCCGCAGCACCGGCCCGCGTTTGTCGCATGACAATTGGGAGACCATCTTGGACAAGACCGAACGCCTCGCGCAGATCTCGGTGATCGCACTCGCCGCCGTGGCCGTGATCGCGGCCATGCACCTGGGCGAGGCGATCCTCGCGCCGCTGACGCTCGCCCTCGTCGCGGGCGTCGTGCTGTCGCCGCTTTCCGACTTCTGGGAAAGCCGGGGCTACGCGCCGGTCTGGGGCGCGCTTGTCGGGCTCGCGGCGACGCTCGTCGTCGTCGGGGCGCTGATCCTCGCGTTCCACCCGATCATCGCGCGGCTGGTCGAGCAGGCGCCGAAGGTGTGGTCCGACATGCAGGAGGTCGTGCGCGGCCTGCGGGGGCTGTTGCGCGGGCTCTCCGACGTGACCGAGGGCGTGGCCGACGCCATCGCGCCCGATGCGAACGCGGCGGAGGCCGGAACCGCTGCCACCGCGGATGACGGGGTCGCGATGCCCTCGGTCGCCGACGCGCTGATGGCAGCCCCGGCGATCCTGTCGCAGGTGCTGATCTTCGCCGGCTCGCTCTTCTTCTTCCTGCTGACGCGGAGCGAGATCTATTGCTGGGTGTCGCTGCGCCTGTCCAATACCGGCGGACGGGCCGAGCTTGCGCATCGCCTGCGTCTCGCCGAGCGCAACGTGTCGCGCTACTTCTCCACGATCACGTTCATCAATGCAGGCCTCGGCGCGATCACGGCGGCGGTGCTGCAGGTCCTCGGCCTGCCGGACGCGATGATCTGGGGCGTCGTCGCCTTCGTCGTCAATTTTGTCGTCTATCTCGGCCCGGCAGTGTTCATCACCGTCCTTCTCTTCGTCGGCGTCGCCGAATTCGACGGCGTCCTGTCGCTGGCGCCGGCGCTCTCGTTCCTTGTCCTCAACGCGATCGAGGGGCAGTTCGTGACGCCGGCGCTGGTCGGGCGGCACATGGCGGTCAATCCGCTGCTCGTCTTCCTCGCGCTGATCTTCGGGCTCTGGCTCTGGGGGCCGATCGGTGGCATCGTCGCAATCCCGATGCTGCTCTGGGTGCTCGTGCTCAACGATGCCGTGGTGCAACCGCGCAAGGTCGCGACGGAGACCGAAACCGCCTGACCTCTCAGACCATTTCGTCGGGGATAAGGGGCACGACGCTCGCGTCGGCCTCGGCGGCCTCGACGTCGTAGGGCAGGATGAAGCCCGCGCGATCGCCGGGCGCCTTCCGTGTATTCTCGAGCGCGAGGCGGCGCCACTCCGCCACCGCGCGGGCGCTGTCGTAAAAGCCGTCGCCCGCATTCTCCGGCAACCAGTGCGAGAAGACCCTGCGGCGGAGTGCCTGAACGTCGCAGCGCCGCGTCACGAGAAGCCCCGCCTCGGTATCCCAACGCAGGCTCCGCCCGTTCAGGTTGGCAGACGAGACGATCGCGGCGACATCGTCGAAGATCGAGACCTTGGCATGGATGTAGACGAGCGGCGCGCCGTGCAGCCGGTCGCGGCCGTTGACGCTTTCGTCGGCCGCCCTGAAGGCGCGGGGTTGCGCGGCCCCGCCGATGAAGAGCCGTCGCCCGAAGGCGCGCATGAGGATCGTCAGGGCGCGGGACTGCAGGAACTCCCCGAAGCGGGCATCGAGGCTCGCGCGGCGCTTGAAGGCGATTTCTTCCGGCGCGCCGGGAAGAATCAGGATCATGCCGAGCGCGGGGTTTCCGGCGGCGAGACCGGCAAGATAGCGGGCGAGCTTCAGGTCGCGGAAATACTGGGTCTCGAGGTAGATCAGGCGCCGGGTGCGTCGGGCGTAATGCTCGTGTGCGGTGGCAAGTTCCTGCACGAGCGTTTCGGGACCGAAATGCAGGGCGTTGCGATCCCGGCGCCGCGACAAGGTGCGCAGCAGGTTCCGGTTCCGGAGCGGCGCGGCACGGCCGGCCGTCACGTCGAGAAAGCTTTCGAGATGTGCCTGCGCCTCGGTCGCCGCGCGGCCGTCGACCAGAAGCTGGACGTCGTGCCAGGTCTCGTCGGCGCGCTGGTCGTGGTCCGGCGTGTCATAGCGGCGCTCGTCAAGGTCGAGCCCGCCGATATAGAGGCGCTTGCGGTCGAAGACGGCGAGCTTCTGGTGATGCGTCGCCGGGTAGAGGCAGGGCAAGGGCCAGAGCTTCGGGCGGTAACGGCCGTTTCCACGCCGGACAAGCCGCTCGGCAAGGCCCGGCATCTCGCGGATTGCGGTCGCGCGGACCGGATCGGGCTGGCGGTTCAGCCAGGCGGCGGCGCGAAGCTGCCTTGTGACGATCATCGGCCAGAAGGCGAGCCGGGGCAGCACGCCGGTCCGCGCCGGATGCATCGCCGGCACGACCCGGAGCCGCGCCGCCGGCCCGGCCAGTTCGGCCGCCGCGATGAGCCGGCGGATCGAGCGCCAGGTCATCCGGTGCAAAGCCGGCCGCGCCACGGGATCGAAATCGGAGATGACAATATTCACCGCCACGCCCCGCGCCAGCGTGTCGATGACGAGATCGAACCACGTCTTGCCCACCTCGCGCGCCTCGTCGGAGCGCAGCCGCGTCGTCAGGTCGAAGATCCGGAAGCTCGCCCAGATTTCCGCGCGCGCGCCGAGGAATTCGCGCTCCAGCGCGGGATAGGCCTGTTCGGCCGTGAGCAGTGTCTCGAACGTGGACGGCACTGAGCGGTACTCAAACTTCTGGAGCATGACGGATGAACAGGGATTTCCGGATGGACATGCCGGATCAACGCGGGCCAATGACTTCGGGTTCCGCCTGGTCTGTCTTCGCGCTCATCTCGCGCTCTTCCCCTTCCGCGAGCGGGCGCAGTTCGAAACCGACGGTGAGCTCGTAGACATCGTCGGTCTCGCGGCGCTCCACGTTTGTGCCGAGCTGCATGGCGAAGGCCGCGACAAGCTGGGTGCCGAGGCCGCCCGTCTGTCCCTTCCCGGCCGCCTCGTCGGCTTCGGCAGACGGCGCGTCCGCGCACCGGGCCGACAGGCTGTTGCCGACCTTGAGTTCCGCCCGCGTCTCGCTCGACCGTGTCAGCGTCACCCAGAGCTCTGCCGGCGCGGCCCCCGCGCCATTCGCGTATTTCAGCGCGTTCGTGACCGCCTCTGCCACGAGAAGCGCGAGCGGCACCGCCTGGTCGGGCGTCATGCGGATATCGGCGAAGTCGGTGTGGACGGCGAACTTCCGGTCCGGCCGATCGGCGAGATTGGTGATCTGCCGGACAATGGTCGCGAGGAGCTCGTCCGAGTGGATATCCGACAGCCCGGCAGTCTGGTAAAGTTCCCTGTGGATGGTGGCGAGGCTCATCACCCGGTCCTGCAGGCCCTTCATGATGCTCTTGGCCTCGGTCGAGTGGGTGCGGCGCATCTGCATGTTCATGATCGAGGCAATGAGCTGGAGGTTGTTCTTTACCCGGTGGTGCACCTCGCGCAGCAGCACCTCCTTCTGGTGGACCATGTCCTCCAGCTCGGCTTCGTCATGCAGGATCGTCTCGGTCATCCGCTCGTAGGCCTCGGCCATGTCGCGGATCTCGGCCGGGGCGGATTTTACGTCGATATCGCCGACCATGCGGTTGCCGCTCGCGAAGGAGTGGAGCGAGCGGCTGAGCTTGCGGATGTGCCGGATCACCAGCCGCTCGACCGCGAGCCAGGCGACGACAAGGCTCGCCACCCACATCAGCACCGGGAAGAGGACCGGCGCGGAGCCGAAAAGGCCGCTGGTCGCGCGCGCGCCCTCGGGCGGCCATGAGCCGAGCGCGTAAAGCTCGTCCGGAACCAGCGGAACCACCGAAAAGACTCGCAGTTGACCGGCGGCCGACGGGGCCGAGAAGGACAACGCCTTGTCGCCGACCAGCGCCGCCAGCGCCCGGTCGCGCGGGATGGCAAGACCGATATCGTCGATCTGGCGGGACGCGGTCAGCACCGTGCCCGAGGAATCGTAGGTGATCATCGTCAGCGGCTGATGGGGGTCGGTGCCGCTGTCCTCGGCGAACCGCAGGCCGGCATGGGGCAGCGATATGCTTACGAGGCCGCGATACGTCCCCTCTTCGTCGAAGACCGGGTGCGAGATCACCAGGACCGACGCCCCGGAGACGAGGCCCACCGCCTTCACCGCGAAGGACGTTTCTTGTTCCCGGGCGGCCCGGCTGAAGAGTGGATCCTCTGCAAAGTCGAAGGTCCTTCCGGCGGAGTTGCAGGTGCTGATCCCGTTTTCGGGCACATAGGCGATGAGCGAATACTGCGTCTCTTCCTCGATCAGCCGCTTCAGCAGGTCCGTGCATTCGGCATTGTCCGAGACCAGCGGCCAGACGGCCTTCGAAAGGGCCGTGGCCACGCCGCGCGTCTGCTGGATCAGCCGCAACTCGCCGCTCGCCGCGCGCATCGTCTCGCCCGTCAGCGCGGCTTCGGAGCGCGCCAGCGATTCCTCGCGGACCGCGAGCGACTTGAAGACCGAGATCAGGGTGAGCGGCAAGAGCACGACCGCGAGCAGGAAGGCCACGCGATAGCCGAGCCTGTCCGTCACCACGCCGCGCCGAACCGGCGCTTCCGTCATGCCGCCTGCACCCCCGACGTGCCGAGCACCGCGATCGTCGCGCCGCCTGCCCCCGAGATCGGATCCTCGCCGGCGCGAAGCCCCAGAAGCTCGCACAACCGCGCCCGGGCGCGGTTGACACGGCTCTTGACGGTGCCGACGGCGACGCCGGTCATCGCCGCCACCTCCTCGTAGGAAAAGCCCGACGCGCCGGCGAGGATCAAGACCTCGCGATGTTCCGGCGACAGCTGGTCGAACGCCTTGCGGAAGTCGTTGAAGGCAAGGCGGCCGTCATGCGCGGGCTTTTCGTAGAGCTTGCTTGCATGGACCCCGTCGCTGTCGGGCACTTCGCGCTTGTGCTTGCGCTTGTGCGAAAAGAAGGTGTTGCGCAGGATCGTGAAGAGCCATGCGCGCATGTTGGTGCCCGGCTGGAACTTGTCGATATTGGTCCAGGCCTTGACGATCGTGTCCTGCACGAGGTCGTCGGCCGCGGACGGATTGCCGCAGAGGCTGATCGCGAAGGCCCGCATCGCCGGCAGATGCCCCGGCAGGTCGTCCCGCGGATCGGCGGATGGCGTCATTGCTTCGCTTCCTTCTGCCGAAGCTGTTCCAGCAGATCCTTGAACCTGTCCGGAATTTTCTCATCAAGCGCCTCCTGATAGACTTTCTTCAGGTTCTCATCGATCTGCGCTTGCAGCTTCGCCGTTTCGTCGCTCTGTTTCATCACGTGCGCATGCCCGGGCCAGTTTTTTACGATCGTATGGAACCTAACGCACCAGTCGGGCGTTGGTTCCAAAGAAAATTGCGATGGGAGACAGAAATGACGTCGAAGGAGCCAAGAGACTTCGCCACATCGGTCGCGGCGAACGTTCCGTTCCTGCGCCGCTACGCGCGCGCCCTCACCGGAAGCCAGGACAGCGGCGACCGCTATGCCGCCGCGACGCTGGAGGCGATCCTGCTCGATGACAGCGCGGCAAAGTCCAATGCGGACGCCAAGCTCGGCCTCTTCCGGGCGTTCCATCTCGTGTGGTCCAGCGCCGGCGCCCCGGTCGGCGAGGCCGACAGCCGCCTTTCGGCCCGTGCCCAGGGGCACATGTCGAGGTTGACGCCGAATACGCGCGAAGCGCTCCTCTTGCACGCGATCGAGGGGTTCACCGCCGAGGATATCGCGGCGATCATGGACGTGACGCCGTCCGAGGCCGCCGATTTCATCACGATTGCGCGGCGCGAGATGGAGCACTCGGTCACCGGCAAGGTCATGGTGATCGAGGACGAGGCAATCATCGCGATGGACATCGTGTCCATCGTCCAGGATGTGGGCCACGCCGTGACCGGGATCGCCCGCACCCGGACCGAGGCGGTGAAGCTCGCGGCTTCGAACCGGCCGGACCTGATCCTCGCCGATATACAACTGGCCGACAATTCGTCGGGGATCGACGCGGTGAACGACATTCTGGCGAAATTCGACGATATTCCGGTGATCTTCATCACCGCCTTCCCCGAGCGTCTTCTGACCGGGGCGCGGCCGGAGCCCGCCTTCCTTATCACCAAGCCCTTCTCGGAGGATCAGGTACGCTCGGCCGTCAGCCAGGCGATGTTCTTTTCCTCGACCGAGACGTTGGCCGCCTGACCGATGGCCTTTGCGCGTGAAAAAGCCGGGCAGGAAACTGCCCGGCTTTTTTTTCGTGTCGCCGCGCCGTCACTTCGCGGTGGCGCGCAGCATCCAGGCGGCTTTCTCGTGAAAGGCCGAGCGCGCCGTGATCAGGTCGGCCGTGACAGGGTCGCCGTGTTCGTTGGCCAGCGCGATCAGCGCATGCATGCGCATGGCGACCTTCTCATGATCGGCGGCGAGGTCCTCGACCATCGCCTGGGCCGAGGGCAGTTTCGCGGCATCCTTCACCACCGATGCCTCGATCACGTCGGCAAGGCGCGCCGGCGCGAGCTGTCCGAGCGCCCGGATGCGCTCGGCGATCTCGTCGGATGCGCGGAACATGTCCGTATACTGCGCTTCGGTCAGCTTATGGATCGGGTAGAAAAGCGCGCCTTCGACATTCCAGTGACAGGCATGGGTCTTGAAGACCATGCGGTAGCTGTCGGCCAGCGCCTCGGCAAGGCCCTTTGCGACCGGCTTCACCTTCTGAACCCCGGTCTTCACCGTCTCGGCGCCGGGAACGGTTTTCATCGCGTCATTCATGGTTTGTCCTTCCTTCTCAGAGCCCCGCGACGGGGGCGCAATTCTGCATGGGTAGGCGGGACGAACCCGCCGTGCCGCTCGAGGAAGAACGCCGCGCGTGGGCGCCGGTTCCCTAGCCGCGGCGAGAGGCAATCAGGAGCGTCGTCACCACCTGGCTCGAGAACGGGCGCATGAGGACGGGCCAGACGCGGCCGGCCCTGCTGCCGATTTCCCACGCGTCTTCCGCATCGTCGCCGAGGAGCACGAGCCGCCCGCCCCGGTCGCGGATCGCGATGTCGAGCCGCGCCCGCGCGACCCGGTCCGGTCCGGCTTCCACGAAAGCGAGAGCCAGTGGGTCGCCTGATCTGATCGCGGTCAGCGCCTCGCGGCAGTTTCGCGCGGTGAGGATCGTGGCACCGGGATCGAAGTCCCGCACCGTGTCGGCAAGGTCCTGCGACACGACGAAATCGCGCACCGCGACGAGATAGACGTTTCCGCCCCCGATGGATCGCGCATTGCCAGACATTCAGCCCCCCGAAAAACCGGACAATGGAACCAAAAGGCGGCGCGTGCATTAACCTGCGACATATGGAGTGAGGATTTCGTCGAGATGACCAGCACGGCCTGCAAGAACTGCCCGCTTCGCAACCGTACGCTCTTCACGCCCTTCACGGATGACGAACTGGTGTTCATGCAATCCTTCAAGACCGGAGAGTTGAAGGTCGATCCCGGGACGACGATCCTCCTCGAAGGTTCGACCAGCCCGCAGCTCTTCACCGTCCTGTCGGGCATGGGGACCCGCTACACCACGCTGGAGAACGGCAGGCGGCAGGTCATCAACTTCCTCTTCCCCGGCGATTTCACCGGCCTTCAGGCCGGGCTGATGGGCGAGATGAGGCATTCGGTCGAGGCGACGACCGACATGACGCTCTGCGTCTTCCGCCGCGACGACATGTGGAACCTCTTCCGCCAGCATCCCGGCCGTGCCTACGACCTGACCTGGATCGCGGCGGTCGAGGAGCATTTTCTCGGCGAAACCATCGCCTCGCTCGGTCAGCGGGATGCGATCCAGCGGATCGCCTGGGCGCTCGTCCGCATTCACGAGCGGCTGAAGGCGGCGGGGCTGCACAAGGACAACCGGGTGCCGCTGCCCTTCCGGCAGCAGGACCTCGCCGATGCCCTCGGCCTCTCTCTCGTCCATACCAACAAGACGCTGAAGGCGATCCGCGCCATGGGCCTCGCGCACTGGAGCGGTGGCCACCTGGAACTGAAGAAGATCACGGCGTTGGCGGACCTCGCGATGATCGACCTCGAACGCCCGCAGCAGCGGCCGCTGATGTAGTCAACGCGCATCGACGCCACCGCTTTTGACCGGGGTGGACGCTAACAGGCGCGGCTTGATCAGGGCAGGCGAATGTGCGTGTCTGTGGATGCGACTGCGTTTGACGGTGTGACGCCTGTGCCGATCATGGACGAAGACCGAAAAAACGATCCGTCTTTGGCAGCAACCAAGCCCGGACGTTTTCAGCAGCCGACATGACCGTGCCGCAAGGCGAATTCGGTCCGGGCGGCAGGGCCACCCGGACCGCGATGTCATGCCCTGAGATCGAACCGATCGGCATTCATGACCTTCGTCCAGGCCGCGACGAAGTCGCGGACGAACTTCCCGGCATTGTCGTCCTGGGCGTAGACCTCGGCATAGGCCCTCAGGACCGAGTTGGAGCCGAAGACGAGATCGGTGCTGGTCGCGGTCCAGCGGACCTTGCCGGTCTTGCGGTCGCGGATCTCGTAGGTGCCGTCCTCGACCGGATGCCAGCTATAGGCCATGTCGGTGAGGTTGACGAAGAAGTCGTTCGTCAACTGGCCTTCGCGGTCGGTGAACACGCCGTGCCTGGAGCCGCCATGGTTGGTGCCGAGCACCCGCATTCCGCCGACGAGCACGGTCATTTCGGCCGCCGTCAGGCCCAGCAACTGCGCCTTGTCGAGCATCAGCTCTTCCGGGGCGACGGCGTATTTCGCCTTCTGCCAGTTGCGGAATCCGCAGGCCAGCGGCTCCAGCACGTCGAAGCTCGCCGCGTCGGTCTGCGCTTCGGTCGCGTCGCCGCGGCCCGGGGCGAACGGCACCGCGACATCATGGCCGGCGGCCTTGATCGCCAGTTCGAGACCGACATTGCCGGCCAGCACGATCACATCCGCCAGCGAGGCGCCGGTTTCCGCCGCGATCGGCCCGAGGACGCCGAGCACCCTGGCCAGTCGGGCGGGCTCGTTGCCTTCCCAGTCCTTCTGCGGAGCCAGCCGGATGCGCGCGCCGTTGGCGCCGCCGCGCATGTCCGAGCCGCGGAACGTGCGGGCGCTGTCCCAGGCCGTCGCGATCATCTCCGCCGGGGTCAGACCGCTTCGGGCGATCTTCGCCTTGACACCGGCCACATCGTAGCCGGTATTGCCGGCCGGGATCGGATCCTGCCAGATCAGGTCTTCGGCCGGCACGTCCGGACCCTGGTAGTTGACCTTCGGCCCCATGTCGCGGTGGGTCAGCTTGAACCATGCGCGCGCGAAGGCGTCCGAGAAATACGCGGGATCGGCCATGAACTTCCGGCAGATCGCGTTGTAGACCGGGTCGACCTTCATCGCCATGTCGGCATCGGTCATGATCGGGTTGTGGCGGATCGAGGGGTCGGAGGCATCGACCGGCTTGCGGTCCTCGGGCATGTCGACCGGTTCCCACTGCCATGCGCCGGCGGGCGATTTCTTCAGCTCCCATTCGAAGTTGAACAGGTAGTCGAAGTAGCCCATGTCCCACTGCGTCGGATGCTCGGTCCATGCGCCTTCGATCCCCGAGGTGAAGGCGTTCGCGGCCTTGCCTTCCTGGCCCGGATTGGCCCAGCCGAAGCCTTGCGAATGGACCGGGCAGGCCTCGGGTGCGGCGCCGATGTTGCCGACGGCGCCGCGGCCATGCGCCTTGCCGACGGTGTGGCCGCCGCAGGTGAGGGCCGCGGTCTCCTCGTCGTTCATCGCCATGCGGGCAAAGGTCTCGCGCACGAACATCGCGGTCCGGGCCGGATCAGGGTTGCCGTTCACGCCTTCGGGATTGACGTAGATGAGGCCCATATGGACCGCGGCCAGCGGGTTGTAGAGCGTCGAGGCGTCGCCGAGATCGTCAACGCGGTTTTCCGACGGCGCCAGCCATTCGGTCTCCGCGCCCCAGTTCACGTCCTGTTCGGGCCCCCAGATGTCCTCGCGGCCGAAGCCGAAGCCGAAAGTCTTCAGCCCCATGGATTCGTAGGCCATGTTGCCGGCCAGGATGATCAGGTCGGCCCAGGAAAGCGCGTTTCCGTACTTCTTCTTCACCGGCCAGAGCAGCCGCCGCGCCTTGTCGAGGCTCGCGTTGTCGGGCCAGGAGTTCAGCGGCGCGAACCGGATGTTCCCCGACCCCGCACCACCGCGCCCGTCGCCCATGCGGTAGGATCCCGCCGAATGCCAGGCGAGGCGAATCATCAGGCCGCCATAATGCCCCCAATCCGCCGGCCACCAGCTCTGGCTGTCGGTCAGCAGTGCCTTGACGTCGGCCTTGACCGCCTCGAAATCCAGCGCCTTGACCGCCTCGCGGTGGTCGTAGTCCGGGTCCATCGGGTTCGTCCGCGCGCCGTGCTGGTGCAGGATGTCGAGGTTCAGCGCGCGCGGCCACCACCTGGTGACGCTGTTGCCCGCCTCGGTATTGCCGCCATGCATGACGGGGCAGCCGCCGGCCGGATTGATGTCGTTTCCGTCCATGGTTCTCTCCCTTTGGTGAATCAGCCAGAGCATATCGCTCGATCTAGAACGTTTCTAACCTTGTCGCGCAATAAACTCCAATTGGATATCCAAAAGGCCGTGATAAGTTGAGCCAATGACAGGACTGACCCTCAAACATCTCCGTTACTTCGAGGCGTTGGCGCGGTGCCGGCACTTCGGACGCGCCGCCGAAGCCTGTTCGATCTCTCAGCCGGCGCTCTCGCTGCAGATCAAGGAACTCGAAGGCATGTTCGGTGCGCCTTTGGTCGAGCGTGGCGCCCGCCAGATCCGTCTTACCCCGGTCGGAGAGGGTCTGCTGCAGAAAGCCCGGCTGATCCTGCTGGCGGTGGAAGAGCTCGACGATCTTGTCCGCGCATCGAAGGGACCACTCGCCGGACGGCTGCGGCTGGGGATCATCCCGACCGCCGCGCCCTACTTCCTGCCCGGCATCATTGCCGCTCTCTCGCGCCACTTCCCCGAACTGGACCTCAGCCTGCGCGAGGCCGTGACCGGGAAACTGATCAACGACCTTCTGGAGGGCCGCCTCGACCTCGCCGTCGTCGCCCTGCCCGTGTCGGAACCGGCGCTGAGGGAGCTTGCGCTTTTCGAAGAGGATTTCGCCCTCGTGCGCCCCTCCGAGGATGCCGGCAAGCCGGTTCCCAGCCCTAAAATGCTGCAGACGATGCGGCTGCTCCTTCTCGAGGAAGGGCATTGTTTTCGCGATCAGGCCCTGTCGTTCTGCCAGTTCACGGAAAGCCAGCCGCGCCAGATCATGGAGGGTAGTTCGCTCTCGACACTGGTCCAGATGGTCAGTGCCGGCATGGGCGTCACGCTGATCCCGGAGATGGCGGTCGGCCTCGAAACCCGTTCGGCGAACGTGTCGGTCTGCCGGTTTCCGCACCCCCGCCCATCGCGTACAATCGGAATGGTCTGGAGGGCGACGAACCCGCTCTCCGATCAGCTCATGGAGATCGGGGCCATCGTGCGCGAGGTCGGCTGTCGGACGGGCGAAGGTCGCGGAACGGGGGACTGATCGGGTCCGCCTTGGGCCCGGCCTCCGACGATGATCCGGTTCGGCCCTGGCATCGCCGGGGCATTCCTCATTCAAACAGCCGGCGGCCAAGCAGGCGCGCAAGCTCGGCACGGCTGCGCGGCCGCATGCCATCTCCAAGGGCGACGAAGGGCACGAGAAGGCCGAGCGCGAGGCCGAGCGTCGGATAGAGAAGACCCGTGAAACCGGATCGCCACGCGGCAGTCTTCGTCGCATCGGGTGCTGCGGCATAGCCGACCGGGGCGGCCTTCAGCAGAACCGCGCCCGGAGCGCCGGAGCCGGTGTCGAAATACGGGATCCTGATCTCCGGGATCACGCCCCGTTCGCCGGTCTTCGGACGGAGCGACCATTCCCAGACCACGGTGGCGAGCGGACCCAAGGGCGTGAGCTCGGTCGCGCGCTTTTCGGGAGAGGTAAGCGAGATCAGCCACGACGCACGGATTTCCGGCTGCGGCGGCAGCATATCGGCCGTGGCGCCAAGTGTGCGGATCACGATCCGGCGTCGGGCCGTCTGCCCCAAAGGCAACACGCCCGGATCCTTGCTCCATTCATCGGAGAACTCGATCGCGCGCACCGGCAGCCACGGCTGGCCGAGCGCCGGGCGCACCGTCACCGAAACCGGGTCGGACGCGACGACATGTTCCGCCCGCCCGCCCTCCGGCGTGACGATTGTCAGCCGGTGACCGAGCGCGGGAAAGGCAAGATCGCCGGCGCGCTGCGGGGGATCGTCAGCTCCTGCAGGGCAATCGTGACGCGATACTCGCCGCGCACCGTCGCAAGCAGCATCTGGCCCTCGAACGGCTCGGCCTCCAGCGGATCGAGGATGACCTGAAGCCGCGCCTCGTCGTCCGGCAATGCCTCCTGCGCGGCGGCGGGAAGCGCCAGGACAAGGAGGAGCGCCACAAGCCTCACCATGGCGACGGCTCCGGCGGCAGGGCGAGACCCTCTTCGACACGGCGGTCGTATTCGGCGGCACGACGTTTGGCCAGATACTCCCCCGGGGCGTCGGCCAGTGTGCCGTGCCAGCCGGCA
>WOZM01000148.1:0-17431 GCA_011620265.1 Paracoccaceae bacterium | reverse complement strand
GTCGGCGCGGTCGGATCGTCGGCATCGAAGCCGGCAACGCTGGCGCCCGCCTCGACCAGCAGACGCTCGATGCGGCCGTGCCCCATCGCTTCCCCGACCACCGGCTCGACCAGCGCGGCGACGATATCCCGATTGCGGCGGGCCTCCACATCCCAGCGGTCGGCGAAAAGCACCGCGTCGTATTAGGCGACGGAAAGCGCATGGTCGCCGGTCATCGCGAGCGTGGCCGCGCGGTTGTAGGTCGCGCCACGGCCGATCTCGGCGAAGGCGGCATCGAGGTCGCGCAGGTCGTCGCTTTCGGAGAAATGCCGCAGGTCGTGGAGTTCGAGGCCCATCCCGTGACGGCGCCCGGCGAGCACACCGGCCCGGTTGGCGCTGCGGCTGGCGAAGCCGGCGTTTTGCGCGGCATGGCGAAGTCCGATCAGCCGCCCGGCGGTCAGGTCGATCCCGGCCCGCGGGGTCATAGCGGCGTGACGGCGCGAAGCACATCGTCCACGATGGCGCGGGCCGTGTCACCGCCCGGCGCAAGTCGGTCACGGCGGCGTCGGAGAGCCGGGTGCTGATCGGCGCGGCATCGCCGAGGGTCTCGGTCTCGACGAGGTCGAGAATACGCATCTCGGTTTCCTCGTCGGGCATGTCGACGCCGACATGGAACAGGAACCGGTCGAGCTGGGCTTCGGGCAGCGGAAAGGTGCCTTCGTGCTCCAGCGGGTTCTGCGTCGCGATCACGAGGAACCCCGGCGACAGGGGCCGCGTCTGGCCGCCCGCCGTCACCTGCCACTCGCCCATCGCTTCCTGGAGCGCCGATTGCACCTTCGGCGGCGCGCGGTTGATCTCGTCCACCAGCAAAAGGGTGTTGAAGACCGGTCCGGGCAGGAACTCCATCCGCCGATCGCTCGGGTGGAAGACCTGGGTGCCGGTGATGTCGGCGGGCATGAGGTCGGGCGTGCACTGGATCCGGGCGAAGCTACCCGCCAGCCCCGATGACAGGCGCCGCACCGCGCGCGTCTTGGCCAGCCCCGGCGCGCCCTCGATCAGGACGTGCCCGCCGGCCAGAAGCGCGATCATCAGACGCTCCACCAACTGTGCGCAGCCGATCAGGCCCGCTTCGATCTCCGACATGAGCCGCCGCGCCGGCTCCGCAAGGCGGGCTAGCCCGGCATCCATGTGTTCGGCCGTCTCGGATCCGCCCATCATCGCTCCTCCGCTGCGGTCACCGCCGGACAGTCTGATCTGCCGCGACGAGGCTTGCCAGCCCGACCGAAAAGCCCCTCCCTTCGGATGACCGACCTGAATTGTGGGGAACCGGATGAGCCTGCGAAGCGGCCTGATCCTCGGCCTGTGTCTGGTGACGGCCCTGGTCTTCCTTGCGACGGTGATCCGGGCCATGGCCGGGGCGCGCGATCAGACTGTCCGGCGGTGGCCGCACCGAACTCGCGCTGATCATCAAGGACGGTGGCGGCGGACGTGCAGGCCGAAATCAGCGCGGCGCCGGGCGTCAGCACGAAGACGATGCAGAACACCCTTTATCAGGTGAAGAGCCAGCTTGACGCGCGGACGGACGCGCAACTGGTCTGGATCGCCATCGAAGCCTGCCTTCTCGCTGCCCCTTCGAGCGACCGGAGTTGATCTGCGGCCGTGTGCCGAGGGGCGCACCGTCGCCCTCAACCGCATGCGCGCGGCGCGGCCGGCATCGCGGCGTGCTGGAGGCCGAGATGACCGAAACCGTGCCTGCCAATGCCAAGTTCGTGCTCGCCGACGAGGTGATTGCCGGCTCCGCCCCCACCGGGAACCGGACGGGCTACGGCGAGTATGCCCGCCAGCTGGCGGACGAGATCCTCGCGATGCGGGCGGGCAACGCGCTCCGGATCAGCCATTTCCGGCACCTGAGGGCCGAAGTCTGCTCCGGGACGCTGGTCGGGGAGCTTGCCGGGTTCGGACCGGACGACCGGGCCGTCCGGTCAGCCCCCGCCCGGCCCGAGGAGCAGGATCTGCACGTCGGCCACATTGGTGCCGCTCGCCCCGGTCACCAGAAGATCGCCGGAAAGCGAGAGTGCTGCGTGGCTGTCGTTGTCGGTCAGAAGCGCGTCGGGATCGCCGCCGGCGGCGCGGATGCGCGCGGCGGTTCCGGCATCGACCACGCCGCCCGCCGCATCGGTCGGACCGTCGCGGCCGTCGGTGCCGCCCGACAGGAACACCCAGTCGCGGCCGAGATCGGGCATGGAAAGGGCGACCCGCAGCGCCAGTTCCTGATTGCGCCCGCCGAGGCCCGTCCCGCGCAGCGTCACCGTGGTCTCGCCGCCGAAGACGAGGCAGTGCGCGCTGTCGACGGGGGCGTTCCGCGCCGCCGCGACGACCGCTTCCGCCGCGTCGCCGACATCGCCGGTCAGTCGATCGTTCACCACGGACACCTCCGGCCCGGCGGCGGCGACAATGGCGTCGAGGCTCTTGCGGTTCGATCCGACCAGGATGTTGGTCGCCGCCGGCAACGGCGCCGAAGGTGCCTCGTCGCGGTCGAGCACGGCGCGGACGGCGGCGGGCAGCGCATCCCAGATCCCGCGCGATTGCAGGAGCGCGCGCGCCTCGGCCTTGCCGCCGATCGGGGCGACGGTGGGGCCGGAGGCGATGACCCGCAGGTCGTCCCCGATCACATCCGACAGGATGTAGGCCGTCACCGGCGCCGGCGCCGCCGCCCGCAGGAGTCCGCCTCCCTTCAGCCGTGACAATTGCTGCCGGACGAGGTTCATCTCGGTGATCTCGAACCCCGTCGCGAGGAGAAGCCGGTTGACCGCCACCTTGTCCGCGAGCGTCAGCCCGGCGATCGGCGCCGGAAGCAGCGCCGAGCCGCCGCCCGAGATGAGCGCGATCACCCGGTCCCCGGCCCGCGCCGGCGCGAGGAACGCCTCGACCGCGTCCGCCGCCCGGGCGCCCTCGTCGTCGGGCACCGGATGGCCCGACGCATGGACCGTGGCGCCGGGCAGGGGACGGGCGTTCTCGCGGTTCGTCACCACGATCGCCTCGACCCGTTCGCCCGCAAGCTTGCCGAGCAGGAACGCGGCCATCGGGACGGCCGCCTTGCCAATAGAAACAACCCGGTAGTCCCCGCCCGGATCGGGGCGGGGCAAGGGTATGCCGGCGAATGCGGCCTCCAGCGCGCGGGCCGGATCGGCCGCCGCGCAGGCCCGCGCGAAGAGCATCCCCGCCCTTTCGCGCAGGGCCGTTACCCGGTCAGGACCCGGCAATCTGCCTGGCCTTCTCGACCAGAACCTCGGCCTGACGGATCGAGGCATAGTCGATCAGGCGGCCGTCCAGCGACACCGCGCCCTTGCCCTCGGTGGCGGCCTTCTCCATCGCTTCGAGGATGCGGCGCGCGCGTGTCACCTCGGCCTCGGACGGGCTCATCACCTCGTTGGCGAGTGCGATCTGGCTCGGGTGGATCGCCCATTTGCCCTCGCAGCCGAGCACCGCCGCGCGCTTGGCGGCGGCACGATAGCCTTCGGGATCGGAGAAATCGCCAAAGGGTCCGTCGACCGGGCGCAGGCCGTTGGCGCGCGCCGCGACGATCATCCGCGCCAGCGCGTAGTGCCACATGTCGCCCCAGTGGACGGCGCGGTTGCCATCTTCGAGCATGTCGGTCAGCACCGAGTAATCCGGGTTCACGCCGCCGATGATCGTGGTCCGCGCGCGGGTCGAGGCGGCATAGTCGGCAACGCCGAAATGCAGGCTCTCGTTGCGCTTCGAGGCGCCGGCGATCTCCGCCACGTTCTGCATCCCGAGCGCGGTCTCGATGATATGCTCGAACCCGATCCGCTTCCTGTAACCCTTCGCGTCCTCGATCTGGGTGACCAGCATGTCGACGGCGTAGACGTCCGCCGCCGTCCCGACCTTCGGGACCATGATCAGGTCGAGCCGTTCGCCCGCCTGCTCCACCACGTCGACGACGTCGCGATACATGTAGTGCGTGTCGAGCCCGTTGATTCGCACCGACATGGTCTTCTTGCCCCAGTCGATCTCGTTCAGGGCCTTGATGATGTTCTTGCGGGCCTGCGCCTTGTCATCGGGCGCCACCGCGTCCTCGAGGTCCAGGAAGATCACGTCGGCGTCGGATTGCGCCGCCTTTTCAAACATTTGCGGGGCGCTACCGGGGACCGCAAGCTCACTCCGATTGAGCCGGGCGGGGGCCTGCTGGATGACGTGGAAGGACATCTGGACGCTCCTTGTGTTTTGGGGGGCGGGATCGCCCGCCAGGCATCGGCCAAAGAAACATTTCCGGTCAAGAATAAGATTTTCACGACATTGCGGTCTCCCGGCCGTCAGAAATCCCCTCTCGACGCCCGGTTGGCATAGTAGAAGGCGATGGCCTGTGCCCGGTTCCTCACCGACAGTTTTTCGAACAGGTTCGACAGATGGAATTTGACCTTGTTGGTGCTGATGTCAAATTCCCTGGCGAGTTCGCGGTTGGTCAACCCCTTCGAAAGTCCCTCTGGCAGCGCCCGTTCCCGTCTGGACAACTGTTCGATCAGGTCCTCCTGCAGCTTGCGCACGTCGAGGAAGGGAAACACCATCTGCCCCTTGGCGACGGAAAGACAGGTCTCGAAAAGCCGCTCGACCGATCCGGACCGCGCGGCGAAGCCGGCCGCCCCCGACGACATCGCCTTGCGCGGCGTGTCGGAGCTTTCGTCGCCATAGACCAAGGGCATCTACCGCGTCTATGTCGAGAGAGCGGTGGATTTCGACCGCGAGATCTACCTCGGCTTCGTGCTCGACCGGGCATCCCAGCGGGTGATGATCGTCGCCTCATCCGAAGGCGGCATGGAGATCGAGGAGATCTCGGCGAGGAAGCCCGACTCCATCGTCCGCTCGACGGTGGAACCGGCGTTGGGCCTGCAGGAATTCCAGGCGCGCGAGATCGCCTTCGCTCTGAAGATCCCGGCACCGCTGACCCGGCAGATGGTGCGCACCCTGAAGGGCTGCTACCGCGCCTTCCGCGAGCTTGACGCGACGATGGTCGAGATCAACCCGCTGGTCATCACCGCCGACAACCGCATCCTCGCGCTCGACGCCAGCATGACCTTCGACGGCAATGCGCTCTTCCGCCACCCGCACGTGTCCGAGCTGCGCGACAAGAGCCAGGAGGATCCGCGCGAGGCGCGCGCCGCCGACCGCGGCCTCGCCTATATCGGCCTGACCGGGAATATCGGCTGCATGGTCGGCCGCTCGGGCACGCTCGGCTACGAGGCGGCGCAACAGCTCAAGGATCTCGGCATCGGCGTGTCGACCAGCGTGGGGATCGGCGGCGATCCGATCAACGGATCGAGCTTCCGCGACATCCTCTAACGGTTCGAGGCCGATCCCGAAACCCATGTCGTCTGCAATTCTTCCGCGACAGTATCTTCGACGCTGTCCCGCAGGTGGTCGAGCGGTTCGTCGCGGCCACCGGCAGCCGTTTCGGCACGGTGCCGGAGATCACCCCCCTGCATAAAGTTCCATTCCTGGATCGGCGGCGATCGCGACGGCAATCCCAACGTCACCGCCCGGGCGACGGCGGAAGCGGTCCAGCGGTCGCGGCAGGCGGTGCTGGAGAAATACCTGACCGGTATCCGCGCCGCCGCCGCCCGCATCGGCATCACATCGCGGATCTTGAAGGTCCCGGTGGCGGACGAAGCGGGCCTGCGCGACGCCCGCACCCGGCCGTCGACCCGCGCGGCGGCGCCGCTGATCCAGTCCATGAACAGTATCGCCGCCCGCCTCGGCTGGACCGGCTGACCAAGGAGACCGCCATGACCGCGCCCCGCACCGCGACCGAGGCCGCCCTGGGCCGCGCCCGCATCATCTGCAACAAGAACGGCGTGCCCTTCGACCCCGAAAACACCTAGCGGAACCGGAACGGTTCCAGGCTCTTCTCGAACGTGTCGAGGAATTCGAGCGCCAGGAGCGAGGCCCGCGCGTTCGCGGGGCGCAGGAGCGACAGCCGGTGCGGCACGTCGGGGCGGAACGGCCGGATCACCAGACCGCGATGCTCGTATTCCCGCGCGTCCATCTCGCTGACCACCGAAACGCCCGCCCCGGCCGCGACCAGCATGCAGGCGGCGGTGAACTGCCGCGTCTCGACATGGCTGCCAAGGCGCAGGTTGCGCAGCGCGAAGGCCTCCGACAAACGCTGGTAGAAGCCGCTGTCGCGCCTTGTGTGGATGATCCGTTCCCGGGCGAGGTCCGCGGGCCAGATCTCCGCCTTCGCCGCCAGGGGATGGCCCGGCGGCAGGATGCAGACGGTGCGCATCAGGATCGTCGTGCTCTCGGCCGTCGGGTGCCCGGCGAATTCGTCGGTGATGCCGCAATCGTATTGCTCGCCGATGATCCATTCGAGGATGCGTTCGGGCCGGTCCGGCTCGAGAACCGCCGTGACGTTGGGCCGGCCGGAGAGGAAATCCGCGAGAACCTTCGGCAGGTGGCTCGTCGCGAAGCCCGGCAGGCAGGCGATCCTGAGATGCCCGGCCTTGCGGGTGCTGAGGTCGTGGGTCAGCTGCCCGATCCGCCCGAGATTGTCCAAGACCCGCTCCACCTCGCGCAGCAGGAACTCCGCCTCGCGCGTCGGCACCAGACGGCCGCTCACCCGCTGGAAAAGCTCGAACTCGACCGAGGAGGACAGCGCCGACAGAAGCCGGCTGACGGCGGGCTGGGAGATCGCCATCTCCTCCGCCGCCCGGGTGATGGAGCCTTTCAGCGCGACGGCGCGGAACGCTTCGAGCTGGCGGATCGGGAAAGACATCTCTGGCGCCTCGCCGCTGCGGTCCGGAGCGAGGACCCGACGTCAATTTCATAACTCAGTGTTATGTTTTTTCAATATACAATTTACTTGAATTATGCGGCGCATGGGGGTCTCCTTGAGGGGCAGAGTCCCAAGGCCGCGCGCCGAACTGCGGCCACTCAACTGTGGAGGAAAGAATGCATCGTCGTTTCAAGGGCGCCCTCTTGGCCGGCGCGGTCATCGGGATCGTGTCCCCCGCCGCCGCGCAAACCGAAATCCAGTGGTGGCATGCCTTTACCGGCCGGCTCGGAGAGTTGCTCGACCAGCAGGTCAAGGACTTCAACGCAAGCCAGGGCGATTATGTCGTCGTCGCCTCAAACAAGGGCAACTATTCCGAGGCGCTGAATGCCGGCATCGCCGCCTTCCGCGCCGGCGAGCAGCCGCATATCCTGCAGGTCTTCGAGGTCGGCACCGCGACGATGATGGCCGCCAAGGGCGCGGTGAAGCCGGTCTACGAGGTGATGGCCGAAAGCGGCCTGCCCTTCGATCCCGACGCCTACATGGCCGCCGTGAAGGGCTATTACACCACGACCGACGGGCAGATGCTGTCGCTGCCCTACAACTCCTCGACCCCGGTCCTCTATGTGAACCGCGACGCCTTCACGGCCGCTGGTCTCGATCCCGACATGGATCTCTCGACCTGGCAGAACGTGGGCGCGGCGCTCGACGGGCTCAAGGCCGGCGGTTCGACCTGCCCGCTCACCACCGCGTGGCAGAGCTGGATACACCTCGAAAACCTCTCGGCCTATCACAACGTGCCGTTCGCGACGAAGGAGAACGGCTTTGCCGGGCTCGACACCGAGCTGACCTTCAACGGCCCGGTGCAGGTCCAGCACATCCAGGCGATGGGTGACTGGGCCAAGGACGGCAAGTTCATCTATACCGGGCGGCGCAACGAGGGCGGCGCCAATTTCCGCGGCGGCGAATGCGCGCTCTTCACCGAAAGCTCCGCCGGCTATGCGGGCGTGAAGTCCGAGGCGCAGTTCGCCTTCGATATACGCCCGCTGCCCTACTGGGACGGGGTGGAGGGTGCGCCGCAGAACACCATCATCGGCGGCGCCTCGCTCTGGGTCATGGCCGGCAAGCCGGCCGAAGACTACAAGGGCGTCGCGGCGTTCCTGAACTTCCTCTCGTCTCCGGACGTGCAGGCGGCGTGGCACCAGAACACGGGCTACCTGCCGATCACGCTCGCCGCGGCCGAGAAGACCAAGGCCGACGGGTTCTATGACGCCAATCCGGGCACCGAGATCGCCGGCAGGCAGATGACCGCGAAGGCTCCGACGCCCAATTCCAAGGGCATCCGGATCGGTTCCTTCGACCAGATCCGCACCGTGATCGACGAGGAACTGGAAGCGGTCTGGGCCGGCGACAAGGACGCGCAGGCAGCGCTCGACAGCGCGGTGGCGCGCGGCAACGAGCTTCTGCGCCGCTTCGAGCAAGCGAACCGCTGAGGTCCGCGCGGGGGCGGTATTGCCGCCCCCGCACTTCCGACGATGGAAAAGCGCGTCACCTTCAAGGGCTGGTTCCTGCCGCTCCTTCTCGTCCTGCCGCAGGCGATCGTCTCGGCGGTCTTCTTCTTTTATCCGGCGGGGCAGGCGGTCTGGCAGTCGATGTTCATCCCCGACCCGTTCGGCCTGAAATCGCAGTTCGTGGGCTTGGGCAACTTCGAATACCTCCTCGGCAACAGCTATTACCGCGCCTCCTTCGTGACGACGGCGATCTTCTCGACCCTCGTCACCGTGGTCTCGATGGGCGTGGCGCTTTACCTCGCGCTCCTCGCCGACCGGCTGATCAAGGGCTCCGGCACCTACCGGACGCTGCTGATCTGGCCCTATGCCGTCGCGCCCGCAATCGCCGGCGTGCTGTGGCTCTTCATGTTCAACACCCGTGTCGGCGTCGTCGCCTGGTATCTCGGCGTCCTCGGCTACGACTGGAACCATGTCCTGAACGGAACCGAGGCGATGGGCCTTGTCGTCGTCGCCTCTTCCTGGGGGCGGATCAGCTACAATTTCCTCTTCTTCCTCGCCGGGCTTCAGGCGATTCCGAAGTCGGTGATCGAGGCCGCCGCGATCGACGGCGCGCATTTCTGGACGCGCTTTCGCACCATCGTCTGGCCGCTTCTCTCGCCCACGACCTTCTTTCTCCTCGTCGTCAACATCGTCTACGCCTTTTTCGAGACCTTCGGCGTGATCCACACGATCACCGCGGGCGGGCCGCAGCAAGCGACGACGATCCTCGTCTACAAGGTCTTCTCCGACGGTTTCGTCGGCCAGGATCTCGGTTCCTCCGCCGCGCAGTCGGTGATCCTTCTGATCGTGGTGAGCGCCCTGACCATCGTCCAGTTCAAGTTCGTCGAGCGGAGGGTGCATTACTGATGTCCGGGCAGAGCGGAATGGTCGAGAAACGCGGGGCGGGCCTCTGGCTCACCCATGCCGGGCTCATCGTCGGCGTCCTCTTCATCTTCTTCCCGATCTGGCTCGCCTTCGTCGCCTCGACGGTGACGCAGCCCGAAATCGCCCGGCCGCCGATGCCGCTGCTTCCCGGCGACCAGTTCTTCGAGAATTACCGCAAGGCGCTTCTCTCCGGCGTCAACGCGCCGGTGGCGACGATGCTTCTCAACTCGCTCGTCATGGCGATGGGAATCGCCGTCGGCAAGATCGTGATCTCGATCCTCTCGGCCTTCGCCATCGTCTATTTCAAGTTTCCGGGGCGGAAGGCGTTCTTCTGGCTGATCTTCCTGACGCTGATGCTGCCGGTCGAGGTGCGGATCGTGCCGACCTATGAGGTGGCGGCGGGCTTCGGGATGCTGAACTCCTATTCCGGCCTCATCTTCCCCCTCATAGCCTCGGCCACCGCGACCTTCCTCTTCCGGCAGTTCTTCATGACCGTGCCGGACGAACTGGCCGAGGCTGCCCGCGTCGACGGCGCAAGACCGATGCGCTTCTTCCGGGACATCCTCATCCCGATGAGCCGGACCAATATCGCCGCGCTCTTCGTCATCCTCTTCATCTACGGCTGGAACCAGTATCTCTGGCCATTGCTCATCACCACCGATCCGTCGATGAACACCATCGTGATGGGCATCAAGCAGATGTTCCCCTCCGGCGACGACATCGCCGACTGGCCGGTGATCATGGCGACCTCGATCCTCGCCATGCTGCCGCCGATCCTCGTCGTGGTGTCGATGCAGAAGCTCTTCATCCGCGGCCTTGTCGAAAGCGAGAAATGACGCATGGCGACCGTAACGCTCGACAACCTGCGCAAGACCTTCGGCAAGACCGAGATCATCCACGGCGTCGATATCGACATCACCGACGGCGAGTTCATCGTGATCGTCGGCCCGTCGGGCTGCGGCAAGTCCACGCTTCTGAGGATGGTCGCGGGGCTGGAAACCGTGACCTCGGGCGAGGTGCGGATCAACGGCGCCCGCGTGAACGAGAAGGAGCCGATGGACCGCAACATCGCGATGGTGTTCCAGAACTACGCGCTTTACCCGCACATGTCCGTGTTCGACAACATGGCCTATGGCCTAAAGATCGCCGGCAAGCCGAAGGCGGAGATCGCGGCGCGGGTGGCCGATGCGGCGCGGCTCCTGCAACTGGAGCCCTACCTCCAGCGCAAGCCGCGCGAGCTTTCGGGCGGCCAGCGCCAGCGCGTCGCGATGGGCCGGGCGATCGTGCGCGAACCGGACGTGTTCCTCTTCGACGAGCCGCTCTCCAACCTCGACGCGAAGCTGCGGGTGCAGATGCGGCTCGAAATTCGGCAGCTTCAGCGCAAGCTCGGCATCACCGCGCTTTATGTCACCCACGACCAGGTGGAGGCGATGACGCTCGCCGACCGGATGATCGTAATGAATGCGGGCGTCGCCGAACAGATCGGCGCGCCGATGGAGGTCTACGAGAACCCCGCCACGACCTTCGTCGCGGGCTTCATCGGCTCGCCGCCGATGAATTTCCTCTCCGACTCGGCGCTGCCGGCGCTGCCGCCGACGACGCGGCTCGGCATCAGGCCCGAACATGTGACACTGACCGCGCCGGGACGCGGTCGGGCGGACGCGACCGCGCTCTATTCCGAGGCGCTCGGCGCCGAGACGCTCGTCCATCTCCGGCTCGGCGACGGCGAACAGGTCACGGCCCGGATCGGCGGCAAGACCGTGCCGCCCGCGGAAGGCACCGAGCTCGGCCTCGCCTGGCCCGACGATCACGCCATGCTTTTCGGACCCGACGGCAAGCGCATTCCGCCGGGGTGAGGTGGGTTCAAACCCACCTTACCCCACAGACGCGAAAAGGGCGCCTGTCGCCAGACGCCCCGATTTCGGTCGACCGACGCGATCAGGCCTCGACCGTCTCCACTGCCTTCGCCTCGACGGTGTCGCCCTTGGCGATCTCGATCCGGCGCGGCTTCAGCGCCTCGGGCACTTCGCGGACAAGGTCGATATGCAGCATGCCATCGGCATGGGTGGCGCCCTTCGCCTTGACATGATCGGCGAGTGCGAAGCGCCGCTCGAAGGCGCGGGTCGCGATGCCGCGATGCAGGTAGGTCTTCGCGGTGTCCTCGGCAGCCTTGCGGGCCGACACGATCAGCGCGCCTTCCTTCACCTCGACATTCAGCTCATCGCCGCTAAAGCCGGCGACGGCGATCGAGATCCGGTAGGAATTCTCATCGATCTTTTCGATGTTGTAAGGCGGATAGGTCGGCTGGGCCACGTCGGCCGACAGCACCCGGTCCATGAGATCGGCGACACGGTCGAAACCGACGGTCGCGCGATAGAGCGGTGAAAAATCATAGGTGCGCATGGGTCATCCTCCATTGAGCGATGTGCGTCCGAACCCCGCGCAGGGTCGGACCAAGGGTCACGCCGGGGCCCTGACGCGGCACCCCGACAAGGTTCAGATGTGAATCGAAGCGCGGCCTGTCAAGGGGGCGCCCCGCCCGGCTCAGGGCCGGACGAACTTCGCCCCGCCGCTCGCCCCGCCGCCAAAACCCGGCGACGGGCGGACGGTCCGGGCACCTGTCGAGGCCGGCCCGCCGCTCCCCACGCCCTCGCCCTTCCGCAGTGCCGCCTTCAGATCTGCGACCGCCTGCGGCAGCTCCATCCCGAAAGCAAGCCGCTTGCCGCCGCCCGGAACGCCCGCCGACACGAGCGAGACCAGCGCGGCCCGGCCGCCGGCGCGATGGAAGACCGGCGCGCCCGACGATCCGAAGGTCACGTCGCAGTCGAAGGCGATGAGCCCACCGCTCCGCCCGACCACGCCGCACTCCTCGTCCCGGGACAGGGCCTCGTCCCGTCCGAGACCGTAGGAGACGACCGACAGCCCCCGCGCCCCGTCGGCGAGCGTCGCGGTCGGGAACGGCGCCGCCGTCGTCACCGCGACCGGGCTTTCCAGCTGCATCAGGCCGACATCCCAGCGGATCTGCCGCGCCCGGTCGGTGCTCCGCGCGTCATAGGCGGGATGGACCAGCATCCGCAGGATGCCCGACTCGGCCAGCGCCACGCCATCGCGGAGACCGGCCCGGAACCGCAGGTCCGAAGGCGCGACGTAGTCGTCGCCGCCGCCGAGGAGGCAATGCGCCGCCGTCAGCACGAGATCGGGCGCGATCAGCACACCGGTGCAATAGCCGGTCCGGCCGATCTCGACCCGCCCGACCGCTTCCCAGCCGAGCAGATCGTGCCGCAGGGTGAGACGCTTCAACGGCGCATCGGCATGAAGCGGCCCCGCGAGCAGCAGGAGGCCGAGCGCCCCGAAGAACCGCCGGATCAGCATGTCACGGCCTCACGAACTTCGCCCCGCCGGCCTTCGTGGTCTGCGAAAGCTGCGCGCCGAAACCCGGCGTCACCTTCCTGAAGGTGCTCTCCCCGGCGGCGTAGGCCGCGCGCAGCTCTGCCAGCGGCTCGGTCATCGCGGTGCCGAGGGCAACGGGCTTGCTGTCCATCTCCGCCTTGGCCGAGACGACCGAGACGATGCTCGGCACCCCGTTGCGGATCGCGAAGATCGGTGCCCCGGAGGATCCGAAATCGACCGAACAGGTCATCACGAGAATGCCCGGCTGGCGACCGAGAACCTCGCAGGCCTTCTGCAAGGACGGCGCCTCGGACCGGTCGAGCGCGTAGGAGACGATGCCGACCGTGTCGCCCTGCACCGGGTCGGCGCCGATCTCGAACGGCTGGACCGAGGGCAGCCGGATCGGCTGGTCGAGCTCGAGCAGCGCCAGGTCATAGGCCACCCGGTCCATCCGGTCGCGGCCCTCGTAGGTGTAGGCGGGATGGCTGACCGCCCGCGTCACCCCGCGATAGGCCACCGCGCGGCCGTTGCGCCAGCCGGCGAGGAACTTGAAGTCGGCCGGATCGTGGCGGACCCCGCTCGTCTGGTCGTAAAGGCAATGCGCCGCGGTGAGGACGAGCGAGGGCGTGATCAGCGCGCCGGTGCAGAAGGCCGAGCGGCCGATATCTATGCGCCCCACCGCTTCCCAGCCGCGCGTCTCGTCTGCCGTCGTCAGCGCGGTCAAGGCGGTATCCTGCGCCACCGTCCCGAAGGGCACAACTGCCAGAATCATCGCCGCCAGGAATGCCCGCATCTCGTCCTCCGGAATTTCGCCGGTTCTAGCCGCCGGTTTGGGCAAGATTATGGCCGCCCGCCGGCGCCGGCAAGCGGCCCTGTCCGCCGCCGCCCGGGGGTGGGTGGGTTGAAACCCACCTTACGCCGGGTCTGTCACGTCCCGCCCGAAAGCGCCCTCGGCCGCGGCCCGCCCGTCGCCCAGTCGATGAGCTCGACCGTGTGGACGACCGGAATCCCGGTGCCCGAGCCGATCTGCATCATGCAGCCGATATTGCCCGCCGCGATCACGTCTGGCGCCTTCGCCGCGAGCGTCGCCACCTTGCGGCGCTTCAGTTCGGCCGAGATCTCCGGCTGGAGGAGGTTGTAGGTCCCCGCCGAACCGCAGCAGAGATGCGCGTCGGCCGGCTCCACCACCTCGAACCCCGCCGCGTCCAGAAGCGTCTTCGGGGCCGCCGTCACCTTCTGTCCGTGCTGCAGCGAACAGGCCGCGTGATAGGCGATGCGGAGCGGCTCCGGCGCCCGCGCCTCGGGCTTCAGCCGCACGAGCAGTTCCGTCACGTCGCAGGCCAGACCCGCGATCTCCGCCGCGTCTGCGGCGAGCCCGGTGGTCCGGAACATATGCCCGTAATCCTTCACCGTCGTGCCGCAGCCGCTCGTGTTGATCACGATCGCGTCGAGGCCCGCGCCCCGCTTCTCCGCCATCCAGGCGCGGATGTTGGCCGCCGCCGAACCATGCGCCTCCGCCTCGCGCCCCATGTGATGGGTCAGCGCCCCGCAGCAGCCCGCCCCCTTTGCCACCACGACCTCGCAGCCGAGCCAGCGCAGAAGCCTTATCGTCGCGTCGTTGATGTCGGTATTCAGCGCCTTCTGCGCGCAGCCGGTCATCAGCGCCACCCGCATCCGGCGCTCCCCTGTCGCGGCAAACACCTGCGGATCGTCGTTGCGGCTGACCGGCGGCACCCGTTTCGGCGCCATCGCCACCATCGCCCTCAGCCGCGCATCCGGCAGGATTCGCACGAAGGGCCGCGCCATCTTCGCGCCGAAAAGCGCCAGCCGGAACCGCGTCGGATAGGGGATCGCCCGCGCCAGCACCCAGCGCAAGGCCCGGTCGCGCCAAGGCCGGCGGTAGGTCTTCTCGATATGCGCGCGGGCATGATCGACGAGGTGCATGTAATGCACCCCCGACGGACAAGTCGTCATGCAGGCGAGGCATGAGAGACAGCGGTCGATATGCTTCACGGTCTTCGCATCGGCGGGCCGGTCGTTCTCCAGCATGTCCTTGATCAGGTAGATCCGCCCCCGCGGACTGTCGAGCTCGTCGCCGAGCACCTGATAGGTCGGGCAGGTCGCCGTACAGAACCCGCAATGGACGCAAGCGCGCAGGATCTCGTTCGCCCGCTTGACGCCGGGATCGCGAAGCTGCTCTTCGGTGAAACGCGTCTGCATCAGCCCATCAGCCCCGGATTGAGAATGCCTTTCGGATCGAACCGGGCGCGCAGCCCCGCCGAAATTGCCGCCAGCGCCGGAGGCTCCGGCTGAAACGGAGCGATCCGTCGGCGCGTCTCGTCCGAGGCCCGGATCAGCGTCGCATGTCCGGCAAAGGCCCCGAGCCGCGCGCGCAGGTCCTCGCCCTCCGGCATGAGGAGCCAGACGAGACCGCCCCCCCAGTCGTAAAGCGCCTGCCGCGCCCCGGCCCGCGCCACCATGCCCGGCGCCTCCGACGGCCGGACCGACAGGCGCCAGACATCGCCCGGGACCGCATGGAAGGCCTCCACGTCCCGCACCCCGCGCCAGAGCGCGCGGCAGGTCTCGGCCACGGCCTCGACCCGGACGGCACCGAACCGCGCCAGCAACGCCGCGAGGCGCTCGCTCCGATAGGCGACCGACTGCGCGAAGCCCTCGATGCGGATCAGCGTCCCCTGCGCCCCATGCGCGGCCCCGGTCACGTCATAGGGCGAGCCGAGCGCTGCGGTCATCGCGCCCAGCGCGTCAGCCTCCCCGAGCCCGTCGAGCACCAGCACCGCCACCGATTCCGGCGCGGGCAGCACCTTCAGACTGACCTCGGTCAGCACCCCGAGCGTGCCCCAGGCCCCCGCCATCAGCTTCACCAGGTCGTAGCCGGTTACGTTCTTCATCACCCGCCCGCCATTCTTCACGAGTGCACCCGTCCCGTCGACGAACCGCACCCCCAGAAGCGCGTCGCGGCAGGCCCCCGCCTGCACCCGGCGGGGCCCGGAGACATTGGCCGCGACCATGCCGCCCAAAGTCGGCTCGCCCGAGGTCCCGATCAGCCCGCGCCAGTCCGCCGGCTCGAACGCCAACCGCTGGCCCTCCGTCGCCAGCGCCGCCTCGACCTCGGCCAGGGGCGTCCCCGCCGCCGCGACCAGCGTCAGGGCGCCCGGCTCGTAGAGCCGGATGCCCGCGATCCCCGAGACGTCCATCTCCGCGCCCGCGACAGGCCGCCCGACCGTCCGCGTCCCGCCCCCGACGATCCGCAGCGGCCCCTTCGCCCCGGCGACGATCGCGCTCAGCTCCTCTTCCGTTCCTGGCCGCATGATCTTCTTCTGTTCGAAAATACCTCGGGGGTCCGGGGGCGGCGCCCCCGGGGCGATGTCAGGCGGCGCGCCGGCGGGCGCTCGCCGCCAGCGGAAACACCTTCGCGGGGTTCAGCAGCCATTGCGGATCGAAGACGTCCTTCACCCGCATCTGCGCCTCGAGATCGGCGGGCGCATACTGCACCGCCATCAGGTCGCGCTTCTCGATGCCCACGCCATGCTCGCCGGTGAGGCAGCCGCCCACCTCGACGCACAGCTTCAGGATCTCCGCTCCGAACGCCTCGCAACGCTCCAGATCGCCTTGCTTGTTGGCATCGTAGAGGATCAAGGGATGCATGTTGCCGTCGCCGGCATGAAAGACATTGGCGACACCAAGCCCGAACTCCGCGCTCATCTCGCCGATCCGGCGCAGGACCAGCGGCAGGGCCGAGACCGGGATCGTCCCGTCGAGGCACATGTAGTCGTTGATCTGCCCCATCGCGCCGAAGGCCGACTTGCGGCCAAGCCAGATCTTGCGCGATTCCTCCTCGGAGCCGCTCTCGCGGAACTCCACCGGATCGTGGCGCGCGGCGATCTGGCGGATGAGACCGAGCTGTTCGTCGATCTCCGCCTCCGATCCCTCGACCTCGACGATGAGGAGCGCCTCGCAATCCGGATAGCCGGCATGGGCGAAATCCTCGCAGGCGCGGATGCAGGGGCGGTCCATGAACTCGATGGCGACGGGCAGGACCCCGGCCTTGATGATATCGGCGACGCAGGCGCCCGCGACCTCGTTGGCGTCGAAGCCGATCAGCACCGGCCGCGCGCCCTCGGGCTTCGGCAGGATGCGCAAGGTCGCCTCGGTGACGACGCCCAACTGCCCTTCCGATCCGCAGATCAGCCCGAGCAGATCGAGCCCGCCCGCATCCATGTGCGCGCCGCCGATTTCCAGCACCTCGCCCGCCATCGTGACCAGCGTCACGCCGAGAAGGTTGTTCGTCGTCACCCCGTATTTCAGGCAATGCGCGCCGCCAGAATTCATGCCGATATTGCCGGCGATGGCGCAGGCGAGC
Source organism: Paracoccaceae bacterium (assembly GCA_011620265.1). Lineage (GTDB taxonomy): Bacteria > Pseudomonadota > Alphaproteobacteria > Rhodobacterales > Rhodobacteraceae > Albidovulum. The sequence goes on along the minus strand of WOZM01000148.1, from coordinate 459 downwards.
TGGCTCGACGGGTCGGGCGCGTAGAAGAAGCCGTCCGCCTCGACCGCGCCGGTGACCGAGAGGTTCGTCCGCCCCGCCTCGACCCGGATGAAGCGATTGTCGTAGTCGACCTCCAGCACCCGGTTCATCCGCGCGATGCCGAGGATGACGCTGTCGGCCGTCGGCAGCGCGCCGCCCGAAAGCGAGGTGCCCGAGCCGCGCGGCACCACCGGCACGCCCTCGGCATGGCAGACCCCGAGCACCGCCGCGACCTCCGCCGTCGAGCGCGGCAGGACGACCGCGAGCGGCGGGCAGCGATAGGCCGAGAGCGCGTCGCACTCATAGGCGCGGGTTTCGGCGGGATCGTCGATCACCGCATCGGGCACATGCGCGCGCAGCGCCGCGACGATGGAATCGCGCCGGGCGATCACGTCCCGGTCGGGATCTGGCATCTGCATCGTCGCCTCCTCTCGATGATGC
>WOZM01000139.1 GCA_011620265.1 Paracoccaceae bacterium | reverse complement strand
CGGGTTTATGTGGAAATATCAAGTATCGGAATTCGAACAGGAAAGGTTCGAATTCTGATTCAACGCAAACCCGAAACGCTATAGGGTGCCGCGACGGACTGGACATGGATGGATCATGAGCGGACTTCTGGCCCTTCTCGACGACGTGGCGGCGATCGCCAAGGTGGCGGCGGCGAGCGTCGACGACGTGGCCGGCATGGCGGCGAAGGCCGGGGCGAAGGCGGCCGGCGTGGTGATCGACGATGCGGCGGTGACGCCGAAATACGTCCATGGCTTCGAGGCCAGGCGCGAACTGCCGATCATCTGGAAGATCACCAAGGGATCGCTCTTCAACAAGCTGGTGATCCTCTTGCCGGTGGCGATGTTCTTGAACGCCTTCGCGCCCTGGCTGATCACGCCGCTCCTGATGCTCGGCGGGGCCTATCTCTGCTTCGAGGGGGCGGAAAAGGTCTTTCACAAGCTTTTCCCGCATGGCGACGAGCATGTCGAGAGCGACCTCGATGTCGGCGATCCGGTGCATCTGGAGGAGACGCGGGTGAAGGGCGCGATCAAGACCGATTTCATCCTGTCGGCCGAGATCATGACCATTGCACTCGCCGCGATTCCGGCGAGCGCGCTCTGGATGGAGGCGATGACGCTCGCGCTCGTCGCCGTGGCGATCACCGCGGGGGTCTACGGATCGGTCGGGCTGATCGTGAAGATGGACGATATCGGGCTTTTCATGGCGGCGACCGCGCGGACCGGGTTCGGCCGCGGCATGGGGACCGGGCTCGTCAAGGGCATGCCGAAGATCATGGCGCTGCTCTCGACCGTAGGGACGGCGGCGATGCTCTGGGTCGGCGGCTCGATCATCATCCACGGGATGGAGGTGCTGCACTGGCCCTTCCTCTACGACATGATCCACCACTGGGCCGGGGTTGTCGCCCATGCCGTGCCCGAGGGTGCGGCCGGCTTCACCGCCTGGGCGGTGACAGCCCTATGCGACGGGATCTTCGGGCTGGCGCTCGGGATGGTCCTCATCCCCGTCGCGACACGGGGGGTCGTGCCGCTCTGGGCCGCGATCGCCGGCGGCAAGGCCGGCGCCGGGCACTGAACGCAAGCGGGCTCAGGACCGCAGCGAGACGTTCACCGCGAAGGCACCCTTTTCGCCGTCCATCAGGCTGAATTCGAGGTCTGTGTCGAGGTCGAGCCGGTCCCAGTCGCTGCCGATCACGCTGTCGCGCTGGAAATAGACCTCAAGCCCGCCGCTCGACCTGATGAAGCCGTAGCCCTCGTCGGGAAAGAGCCGGACGACCCGGCCGTGATGCTTCTCGGGATGGCTCTTCACATGGACGCCGTCGGCCTTGCGGCCGTGTTCGTCGAGCTGGCGGCGGGCGGCGTCGAAACTGTCGCGGATCGCCACGCGCAAGTCCTCGTGCGCGCCGAGATCGCCGGGCTTCCTGTTCACCACGACCATGCCGCCCGGCACCTCGGCCTCGACCGCGACCTGAAAGAGGTGGCCCTTGTGGCCGCGCGCGGTCCGCTTCTCGACGATCACCCGGCACGAGGTGATGCGCGGGAAGACCTGTTCGAGCTTGGCGATCCTGGAGTGGATTTCGGCCGTCATCGCCGGCGAGGCGTCGAGCCCGTGAAAGATGATCTGCGGTTCGGTTTCCATGTCGACCCTCCGGACTGTCCTGCCGCGCAGGATCGCGCAGCGACCGGGGGGCGGCACTGACCGCCGTCAATGGAGCAGGGCGCAAGGGGTGATTTCCTCGGGCCGGTCAACAACAAGCGAGGAGATCACCATGAGTGCGCTCGGGCTGAAGATCATCGACGAGGCGGTGCAGGATGCCAATATCTGGGTGAACGAGGTCGACCGCCGCGCCGGCTGGGACGACAAGCAGCGGAGCTACCGGCTCTTGCGCGCGGTGCTGCACACGATCCGCGACCATCTGATGGTCAACGAGGCGACGGACCTTGGCGCGCAGCTTCCGACACTGATCCGGGGCGTCTACTACGAAGGCTGGAACAGCGCCCGCAATCCGGTGCGGATGCGCCATGCCGAGGCGTTCGTCGCGGCGGTGCAGAAGCGGTTCGCGCCCGATCCGATGGGTGACTCGGAACTCGCGATCCGCGCCGTTCTCGACCTGCTCGACAGCCACATCTCGGCGGGCGAGATGTCGGACGTGCGGGCCACGTTCACCAAGGAGATCCGCAGTCTTTTCGGCGCATCCTGACCGCGCTCAGAGCCGCGCCTTGACCTTGGCGACGACGGCCTCGGCGGTGATGCCGAACTCGGCATAAAGCCGCTCCGCCGGGGCCGAGGCGCCGAAGCCCTCCATGCCGACGAAGGCTGATTTTGCCTCGCGCCCGCGCTCGCCCAGAAGCCAGCGGTCCCAGGGCTGGCGCACCGCCGCCTCGACGGCGACGCGGACCGGGCCGGCGGGCAGGATGCGCTTGCGGTAGGCCTCGGGTTGGGCCGCGAAAAGCTCCATGCAGGGCATGGAGACGACGCGGGTGCCGATGCCCTCGGCCTGCAGGAGGTCGCGCGCCTTGAGCGCGATCTCGACCTCCGATCCGGTGGCCATCAGGATCGCTTGCCGCTTTCCGTCCGCCTCGCGCAGGATGTAGCCGCCCTGCGCCGTGAGGTTCTTCGCGGTATGCAGCGTCCGCACCGTCGGCAGGTTCTGCCGGCTGAGGGCGAGGACCGAGGGCGTCCTTTCCGCCGTCAGCGCCAGTTCCCAGGCTTCCGCCGTCTCGATCAGATCGGCGGGGCGGAAGGTCCAGGTGTTGGGCGTGGCGCGGCAGATCGCGAGGTGTTCGACCGGCTGGTGGGTCGGGCCGTCCTCGCCGAGGCCGATGGAATCGTGCGTCATCACATAGACCGTCGGCACCCCCATCAGCGCCGAAAGCCGCATCGCGCCGCGGGCATAGTCGGTGAAGCACAGGAAGGTGCCGCCATAGGGCCGCACCCCGCCATGCAGCACCATGCCGTTCATCGCCGCCGCCATGCCGTGTTCGCGGATGCCGTAGTGGACGTAGCGGCCCTTGCGGTTCTCGGGGTTGAAGATGCCGAGATCGCCGGTCCGGGTGTTGTTGGAGCCGGTGAGGTCGGCCGATCCGCCGATGGTCTCCGGCATCACCGGGTTGACGACTTCCAGCACATGTTCGGAGGCCTTGCGGGTCGCGACCTTGGGCTGAAGCTCCGCGTTCTGCTTCTTCAGCGCGCGGATCGTCGCGGCGAGCCTTTTCGGCGCGCCGCCGGACATCTGCCGCTCGAACTCGGCGCGCTTCGCGGCCGGGAGGGCGGCAAGCCGAGCCTCCCAGTCGGCGCGGGCGGCGGCGCCCCTTGCGCCGATCTTCTCCCAGGCGGCCTTGATTTCCTTGGGTATGTCGAAGGGGCCGTGGTTCCAGCCGTAGATCGCCTTCGTCGCCGTGATCTCGTCGGGGCCGAGGGGCGAGCCGTGGGCGCCGGCGGTGTCCTGCTTCTTCGGGCTGCCGAAGCCGATATGGGTCTTGCAGTCCACCAGCACCGGCCGGTCGGAGGTCCTGGCCTCGGTCAGGGCGCGGTCGATGTCCACCGGGTCGTGGCCGTCGCAGGCGAGGACCTTCCAGCCCGCCGCGGCGAAGCGCGCCCGCTGGTCGGTCACGTCCGAGAGACTGACCTTGCCGTCGATGGAGATGTTGTTGTTGTCCCAGAGCACGATGAGCTTCGAGAGCTTCTGCATGCCCGCAAGGCCGATCGCCTCGTGGCTGATGCCTTCCATCAGGCAGCCGTCGCCGGCGATGACCCAGGTGCGGTGATCGACGATCCTCGCGCCGAACCGGGCGCGCAAGGACTCCTCGGCCATCGCGAAGCCGACGGCGTTGGAGATGCCCTGGCCGAGCGGACCGGTCGTGGTCTCGATCCCCGCGACATGGCCGTATTCCGGGTGGCCGGCGGTGATCGCGCCCCACTGGCGGAAGTTCCTTATCTGATCGAGCGTCATGTCCGCGTAGCCGGTGAGGTGGAGGAGCGCGTAGATCAGCATCGAGCCGTGCCCGGCCGAGAGGATGAAGCGGTCGCGGTCGGCCCATTTCGGGGCGGAGGCGTCGAATTTCAGGTGCTTCCCGAACAGGACCGTCGCCACGTCGGCCATGCCCATCGGCATCCCCGGATGGCCGGAATTGGCGGCCTGGACCGCGTCCATTGCAAGCGCGCGGAGGGCGCAGGCGCGCGTCCAGTGATCGGCGTGCTTTTCGCGAAGGGTGGCGATGTCCACGGGGGCGGTCCTTCCGTTCTGGGATGCGCGGTCGCGGGCTTGATAGCAGGCTCGTGGGCGAGATCAAGCGCGCCGGCTAAGGGACTGACGCGAAAGGGGGAGAAATCGGCGGCGGCTTTGGTCTAAACTCGGAGCCGGTGGGGGCCGGTCCGATTCGCCGACAGGGCGTGCGGGCCCAAGGCCCCGGTCAGCAGAGAAACGTGACCGAGAGTAACGTCAGGGGGCCTGAGGAAATGAGCGACATAGCCGAGCTGGAACGCCGGATTTCGGCAGCCTTGGAACGGATTGGCGCAGGCCTGGACCTGCTCGGCGAGGGCGCCGGAGCGGCGCCGGAAGCGGGGGCCGACGCGGGCGAACTGACCCGCCTGCGCGAGGCGCTCGACGCCGAGCGGACCGCGAACGCGCAACTGACCGAACGGGTGCGCGCGATCAGGGAAAAGCAGGAAACAATGGTCGAGGCGCTCGAGAAGAAGGTCGGCCGGCTGACCGAACAGCTCAATGCCGCAGGCCTTGAGTTGCGGCGGCAAAAGCAGCTCAACTCCGAGCTGACCGACGCGAATCGCGCGCTGAGCGAGGCCGCGCGGGAAGGCATGGCGGAGCCGCACCTGATCAACCGCTCGATGATGACCGAGCTTGAGGCGCTGCGCGTGGCCCGCGCGGCCGAGATGGCGGAGATGGAGGAGATCCTCTCCGAACTCAAGCCGCTGATCGGCGAGGTGGCCTGATGCCGGATGTGACGATTTCCATCGGCGGGCGCGATTTCGAGGTCGCCTGCCAGGACGGCGAGGAGCATTTCCTGCGCGCTGCGGCCAAGATGCTCGACAACGAGGCGACGACGCTCGTCGGCCAGATCGGCCGGATGCCCGAGGCGCGGATGCTTCTGATGGCGGGGCTGATGCTGGCCGACAAGGCCGCCGGGCTCGAGGATCAGCTCCGCGCCGCGGAGGAACGCGCGGTCGTGGCCGAGCGGGTCGCGGCGAATGCCCGCGCCAATCCCGAGCGGATCGAGGTGCCGGTCATCCCCGAGATCGTCACCGAGACCTTCGCCGAGATCGCGGCCCGCGCCGAGGCCCTTGCTGCCCGGATCGACGAGCGGCTGCAGTAGGATCGCGCCTTCGGGCGCCCCACCCGCCCACCCTGCGCCCTCAGGCGCGATGGCCGCGCCCCGGGGCGCGGCCATGTGGTCTTGGCCGAGAGCGGGGGCGATCAGCCGTTGGCGGCGCGGATCTGGTCGGCGGCGTCCTTGTTGTAGGCCACCCCCTTCGCGTCGAAGAGCTGGTCGAGTTCGCCCGAGAGCGTCATCTCGGTGACGATGTCGCAGCCGCCGACGAATTCGCCCTTCACGTAGAGTTGCGGGATCGTCGGCCAGTCGGAGAAATCCTTGATCCCCTGGCGGATATCGGCGCTTTCGAGCACGTTCACGTCGGCATAGTCGATGCCCATGAAGTTCAGAACCCCCGCCACGCGGGAGGAGAAGCCGCATTGCGGCATGGCCCTGGTGCCCTTCATGAAGAGCACGACATCGTTCTTCGTCACGGTTTCGCGGATCTGGTCTAATGCGGTCGTTGTGGTCATCTCGGTCACTCCGGTGCCTTGGTGGTCAGTGCGAGCGCATGCAATTCGCCCTGCGCGCCGTCCATCTTGCCTTTGAGCGCGGCATAGACCGCGCGCTGCTGCTGGACGCGGTTCATGCCGCGGAAGCTTTCGTCGATGACCTCGGCGGCGAAGTGGTTCCCGTCGCCGGCGAGATCGGTGATGGTGATCTTCGCCTTGGGAAACGTCGCCCGGATGAGGGTTTCGATGTCTCGCGCTTCCATCGCCATGAGGCGTCCTTCCGTTCTGGTCTTGGCTTGAATGTAGGCCGCGTCGCGGGGCATCGCAAGGCCGGCGACGGGGGATGGGGCCGCCTCCGGCGGGGGTATTCCGGCAACGAAGAAGCCTCCTGCCGTCTCAGGCGACGGCGGCCGCGAAGGCGCTCCGGTAGAGGCGGGAGAGGTCGGATAGCGGGGCGGATGCCGTGCCGAAGGCGACCTCGGTGCCGCCGAAGGTTCCGACCCGCGCCGCCGGCACTCCGGCCGACGTCGCCGCCGCGAGGAGTATCGCGGCCGTGTCGGGAGAGGCGGCGACGAGGTAGCGGGCCTGATCCTCGCCGAAGAGCTGCGCGGTCTCGCCGGTCTCGAGCGTGACGCCGATGCCGGCGGCCTCGGCCATCTCGAATGCCGCGAGGGCGAGGCCGCCGTCGGAGAGGTCGGTCGCGGCCCGGACCGACTTGCGGTTGGCGCGCAGGAAAGCGCCGTTCCGGCGCTCGGCGGCGAGGTCGACCGGCGGCGCGTCGCCCTCTTCCCGGCCGAAGGCTTCGGCCAGAAGCGCGGACTGGCCGAGATGGCCCGTCGTCGCGCCGATGACGATGGCGATGTCGCCCGTAGCGGGCAGGCCGGCGATCATGTCGTCGAGCGAGGCGAGAAGCCCCACCGCGCCGATCGTCGGCGTCGGCAGGATGCCCTTGCCGTCGGTCTCGTTGTAGAGCGAGACGTTGCCCGAGACGATGGGCAGGTCAAGGGCCAGACACGCCTCTCCGATGCCTTTGATGGCGCCGACCAGCTGGCCCATGATCTCGGGCTTCTCGGGATTGCCGAAGTTGAGGTTGTCGGTGGCCGCGAGGGGCAGGGCGCCGACGGCGGTGAGGTTGCGCCAGGCTTCCGCCACCGCCTGTTTGCCGCCCTCGACGGGGTTCGCCTTGACGTAGCGCGGCGTCACGTCCGAGGTGAAGGCGAGCGCCTTGCCCGAGCCGTGGACGCGGACGATGCCCGCGCCAAGCCCCGGCGTGCGGATCGTGTCGGCCATCACTTGCGTGTCGTACTGTTCCCAGACCCAGGCCTTGTGGGCGTAGTTGGGCGAGCCGATCAGCGCCTTCAGCCCGTCGATCGGGTCGATCCGCGGCGCGTCGGTCAGGGGCGCGGGGGCGGGCGTCGGCACCCAGGGGCGGTCGTATTCCGGGGCGGAGGAGGAGAGCTTCGACAAGGGCAGGTCGGCCTTCACCTCGTTGCCGTGGAGGATCAGGAAACGGTCCTCGGCGATGGTCTCGCCGACGATGGCGAAGTCGAGATCCCATTTCTCGAAGATCGCCCGGGCCTCGGCCTCCTTTTCCGGCTTCAGCACCATGAGCATCCGCTCCTGGCTTTCCGAGAGCATCATCTCGTAGGCGGTCATCTTCGCCTCGCGCTGCGGCACGGCGTCAAGCGTCAGCCGGATGCCGAGCCCGCCCTTGTCGCCCATCTCGACCGCCGAGCAGGTGAGGCCGGCGGCCCCCATGTCCTGGATCGAGATGACGCTGCCCGAGGCCATCAGTTCGAGGCAGGCCTCCAGGAGGCGCTTTTCGGTGAAGGGGTCGCCGACCTGCACGGTCGGGCGCTTTTCCTCGATCGTGTCGTCGAACTCGGCCGATGCCATGGTGGCGCCGCCGACGCCATCGCGCCCCGTTTTTGCGCCGAGATAGACCACCGGCATGCCGACGCCCGAGGCCGCCGAATAGAAGATGCTGTCGGTATCCGCGAGGCCCGCCGCGAAGGCGTTCACGAGGCAGTTGCCGTTGTAGCTTTTATGGAAGCGGACCTCGCCGCCGACGTTCGGCACACCAAAGCAGTTGCCGTAGGAGCCCACGCCCTCGACCACGCCCTTCACCAGATGAGCGGTCTTCGGATGCTCGGGCACGCCGAAGCTGAGCGAATCCATCGCCGCGATGGGCCGCGCGCCCATGGTGAAGACATCGCGCAGGATGCCGCCGACGCCGGTCGCGGCCCCCTGATGCGGCTCGATATAGGAGGGGTGGTTGTGGCTCTCCATCTTGAAGATCACCGCCTGGCCATCGCCGATATCGACGACGCCGGCATTCTCGCCGGGGCCGCAGATGACCTGGGGGCCGGTCGTGGGAAGCGTCCGCAGCCATTTCTTCGACGACTT
>WOZM01000097.1 GCA_011620265.1 Paracoccaceae bacterium | reverse complement strand
CCGGGTCGCGGACGGCTACTTCGCCGCCGATCACACGTCCTTCTGGGGCTGCAAGGTCGGCTGAGCGGCGGAAGGAGGATCCGATGAACCCACCCCGATCCGAGGGCTTCGTGCGCATGCCCGACGCCGAGTTCGAGGCGATCCTGACGCGGGCCGCCGAGGAAGGCGCAAAACGCGCGCTCGCCGATGTCGGTCTCGACGGCGACGAGGCCGCGCTGGATATCCGCGACCTGCGCTCCCTGGTTGATTGCATCCGGCTGGTGCGGCGCACCGCCATGCAGACGGCCGTCCGCATGATCACCACCGGCGTCATGCTGGCGCTGCTCGCGGGCATCGCCATCAAGCTGAAGATCTTCGGCGGCGGCCCGTAGCCGCGCCCCATCCCCATTCATCAGCCCAACCGCACCCGCCCTTGTGGCGGGGTGAGCCGTGGTCTGCCTGACAGGCAGACGGGAAGGTCCAGTGGACCTTCCCGAGCGGCGAACGCACCGAGCCCCTGCGAGGGGCCGGAAACTCGTTTTGGAGGACCCCCATGACCAAGACTTTCTACCGCCACTGGCGCAACGTACCGGAGAGCGCGTGGCGCTGGCCGAACTTCAGCCCGGCCGAGATCGCCTGCCGGGGCACCGGCAAGCTGCTCATCAACGCACCCGCTCTCGACAGGCTGCAGGCGCTGCGCGACCGGCTGGGCAAGCCGCTGATCGTCCGCTCCGCCTATCGCAGCCCAGAGCACAACCGCGCCGTGGGCGGCGCGACCCGCTCCAAGCACCTCGACGGCGCCGCCTTCGATATCGCCATGGCGAACCACGACCCTGTGGCGTTCGAGGCCGCGGCGCGCGAGGTCGGATTCCTCGGCTTCGGCTTCTACCCGCGCTCGGGCTTCATCCATGTCGATCTTGGGCCCGCACGGCAGTGGGGCGAGCGCTTCCCGGTCCGGGCGACTGCCTTCGCCGAAGAAACGCCACCAGCGCGCGAGGTTTTGGCCGCCAGCCGCACCATGAAGGGCGGTGGCGCGGCTGGCGTGGCGACGTTGGGTGCTGCGGGCGTGGAGGTCGCGCAGAGCGTCCTGGCGGAGACCCAATCCGCAATCCTGCCACTCGTGCCGTATCTCGACACGTTGCGCTGGGTGTTCATCGCCGTGGCTCTCGGCGGGATCGCGGTCACGATCTACGCTCGGCTCGATGACTGGAAGCGGGGGCGGCGATGATTGGTGAACTCGTCGCCACGCTCGCCGGATCGGCATGGGCGCGCGCGGCTCTTCGCCACGGCGTCATCGCCATCGCGATCCTTCTGTTCCTGCTGACCTTGCGTCGGTCCGGCGAGCGAGCGGGACGCCTCGCCGAACGCCTTGAGACCACGGAGAAGGCCAATGATGTCCAACGCCAGATGCTGGAAGTGTCTGCTCGCCGCCCTCGCGATCGCGACGAACTTGCTGAGCGGCTGCGCGGCGGTGAGTTCTGACGGCGGTGGGTTCTGGGCCTGTCCGCCCGTGGTCGAGTATGGCCGAGAGTTCCAGGCGCGGGCGGCTGATGAGCTGATCCTGCTGCCGGATGACTCGGCCATTGCCGAAATGCTCTCCGACTACAGTGTAATGCGGAATCAGGCGAAAGCCTGCCTCTGATCAAGATCTCGAATGTGCGCTTGACCGCCCCGCGCTCGATGGAAGTGGCCTGCTTGGAGAAAACGTCGTTCGGCCGACGCCGTCCATCTCGCTCCGAGCGGATCGCAAGATTCTTCTTGAAGCTCTAGTTGCTGTAGGGAGTATCCGTGACGGGCACTCAGAAATCCGAGGCCCGACCATGTCGTCCAAGACTGCCCACAATCACGATCACGATCACGACCACGCGCATCCGTTGGCGTCGGAGAGCACGAATGGCGCCTGCTGCGGTGGAACGGCTACCTGTGCGGATGTCGTTCCTGCCGCGTCCGGCCCTGTCACTGGGCGGAGCTTCCAGGTCAGCGGGCTGGATTGCGCCGAAGAGGTCTCGATCCTGAACAAGGTCGTCGGGCCGGCAGTCGGCGGGCAGGAGCATCTGGCCTTCGACGTGATCAACGGGCGCATGACCGTTCTCGATACTGCGAAATCCATTCCGGACGACAGGATCATCAGGCTGGTCGCAGGCACGGGCATGAGTGCCAGGCCCTGGGACGCCGGCAACGCCGCCGCGGATCAGGCCGCGCATCTCGCCCGCCAGAAGGTGTTTACGGCAGCAAGCGGCGGATTCTGGGCCGCGGGTTTCATTTATCATATCATCGAGACAGGTTTGGGTGGCGCGCTGGGACTGTTCGCGGGTCATGGCGAGGCGCCGATGCCGATGGTCGAAATCGGTCTCTTCGCGCTGGCGATCGTGTTCGGTGTCTGGCTGGTGGCGCCAAAGGCATGGTCGTCGGCCCGCAGACTCTCACCCGACATGAACCTGTTGATGGTGGTGGCCGTGGCGGGCGCGATCGGGCTGGGTGAGTATTTCGAGGCCGCGACGGTAGCCTTCTTCTTCTCGCTCTCGCTCTATCTCGAAAGCTGGAGCGTCGGGCGCGCGCGCAACGCCGTCTCGGCGCTTCTCGATCTGGCCCCGCCCACGGCACGGGTGATCCGCGAGGACGGGCGCGAAGAGGAAGTGCCCGCAGCACAGGTCGCCATCGGCGACCGCTTCGTGGTGCGCGGCGGCGATCGCATCCCGCTCGACGGCGAGGTGACCGAGGGCATGGGGGCCGTCAACCAGGCCCCCATCACCGGCGAAAGCGCCCCGGTGCCCAAGGAGACCGGCGACGATGTCTATGCCGGGACGATCAACGGCGAGGGCACGCTGATGGTGCGCGCCACCAAGGCGGCCTCGGATACGGTGCTGGCCCGGATCATCCGCATGGTCGGCGACGCCCATGCCCGCCGCGCGCCGGTGGAGCAATGGGTCGCGAAATTCGCCCGCATCTACACGCCCATCGTCATGGCGCTGGCCGTCGCCCTCGCGGTGCTGCCGCCGCTGGTGGCGGGCGGTGCCTGGGGCTACTGGTTCTACAACGCGCTGGTGCTGCTGGTCATCGCCTGTCCCTGCGCGCTGGTGATCTCGACGCCCGTCTCGATCGTCGCGTCGCTGGCCTCGTCGGCGCGCGCAGGCGTGCTGATCAAGGGCGGCGCCTATGTCGAGGCGCCGGGTCGCACGACGGCCTTGGCGATGGACAAGACCGGAACGATCACCATGGGCGAGCCCGAGGTGGCGTCGATCCATCCGCTGGGCGGCGCCTCCGAGGCCGATCTGGTCGCGCTTGCCGCGTCGCTGGAAGCACGCTCGTCGCACCCGCTGGCGCGGGCCATCCTGGCGCGGGCCGCGGCGGACGGCGTGCCGGTGGCCGCCGCCGAGGATACGCGGACGGTGCCGGGCCGCGGGCTTGTGGGCCGCATGGGCGGTCGCGCGATCTGGCTCGGCTCGGACCGTTTTGCCCTGGAAAAGGGGTTCGGCGATGCCATCCCCGCCGAGCTGCGCGACCGGATCGAAGGTGCCGGAAGCACGCTGGTCGCCGTCGGCGACGATACCGGGCTTCGCGGGTTGCTGGAACTGCGCGACCGGATCCGGCCCGATGCCCGGGCCATCGTGGCGCAACTCCACGCGCAGGGCGTGAAGACCATCGTCATGCTGACCGGCGACAACGAACGCACGGCGCGGGCGGTGGCGGCCGAGGTCGGCATCGACGAGGTGCGCGCCGAACTGCTGCCGGAGGACAAGGTGGCCGCCATCGAGGAACTGGTGGCGACCCACGCGATGGTCGCGATGATCGGCGACGGGGTGAACGACGCGCCGGCCATGGCGCGCGCGCATTACGGCATCGCCATGGGCGCGGTCGGTTCGGATGCGGCGATTGAGACGGCGGATATCGCGCTCATGACCGACGATCTTGCCAGGGTTCCGTGGCTGATCGACCACTCGCGCCGGACGATGACGATCATCCACCAGAACATCGGTATCTCGCTGGCGACCAAGGCGCTGTTCGTCGGATTGACTGCGTTCGGGATGGCATCGATGTGGGGCGCCATCGCCGCCGATGTCGGCGTGTCGCTCGTCGTTGTCGCCAACGCACTAAGGCTTCTGAACGGGACCGAGCGAAAGCCGAGACCGCCCCAGGACGGTGAGCGAGTGGGCGAACGGATGGCCGAAGGGGCATTGGCGCACGGACACTGAGGGTAGAGCCGGGACGTTACACAGTCGTCACCCCAGCCAGACATCGAGGAACAGCATCAGGACGAGGCCGATAGCGAGGCCAAGCGTTGCGCGGTTCTGGTGTCCGCTGCGATGTGTCTCGGGAATGATCTCGTGGCTTATGACGTAGAGCATCGCGCCGGCCGCGAAAGCGAGGCCCCAAGGCAGGAGCGGCTGGGACAAGGTTATGATCCCGGCACCGAGAAGGCCGCCAATGGGTTCCACCAGACCGGTCAGCGCAGATATGCCCCAGGCGCGAACCCTGGGATAGCCCTCGCCGAGGAGGGAGACGGCCACCGCCAGACCCTCGGGCGCGTTCTGCAGGCCGATGCCGATTGCGAGCGGTAGTCCGCCAGACAGCCCGTCCGCTCCGAAGCCCACGCCGACGGCAAGGCCTTCGGGGAAATTGTGGATGGTGATCGCGATGATGAAGAGCCAGACGCGCCTGAGCGACGCGGCCTCCGGCCCCTCGCGCCCTGTCTTGAAGTGCTCGTGCGGCAGACGCTCGTTCATCAGCGCGACCGCTCCCATTCCGAGCAGGATCGAGACGCAGACGATGGCGGCGGGCATCGCGCCGTTCTCGAACATGGGTTCGGCTGCATCCAGTGCCGGGATGATCAGCGAAAAGAACGACGCCGCCAGCATCACACCGGCCGCAAAGCCGAGTGCCATGTCCCGCGTGGACCGCGAGGGCACCTTGCCGAAGAGGACCGGAACAGCTCCGACCGCGGTCAGGGACCCGGCCGCGAGGCTACCCAGAAAGCCGAGCGCGATCGGCGAAAGTTCATTCATGATCGCTCCTGACAAAATAAACGGATCGGCTGAATTGTTAGCATTGCGACCTCGTGACGAAGCATTCGTCGCGGAATTGACCGATCTATATTCAGCGACCTCACACCCACGTGATCGGAACCAACATCCGTGGCCTTCGGTTCTATTTCAGAAGCGAACCGGCTATAAGCAGAAAATGAAGCAGAGACCCTGAGGTGCAAGTGACCGAAAAGACTACCCGACGCCATTTCATTGTTACGGCCGCCGCAATGTTCTCTGCGCCGATCGCCGGGCCGGTCTTTGCCAGCTCCTGGCCGACCGAAGACCAGAAGGCTGCGTGGGACGCGCAAGTGACGCCGCCGGGATACGATCCGGCCACGACGAACCCGTGGGGTCTGCATCCGCGTCTGCTGCCGCAGCGGGTCGAGGCCCGGGCCGGACTCGTTCCGGGGGACATCCACGTCGATGCGACCGCGCGCTACCTCTATCATATCGAGGAAGGCGGAACGGCCATGCGCTACGGTGTGGCCATCGGCCGGGGTGGCCTCTACGAGCCTGGCACCTACACGATCCGCCGCAAGGTGGAGTGGCCGCACTGGACGCCGACGCAGACGATGATCGAGCGGGAACCCGAAGCCTACGCGCAGTATGCCGACGGGATGGAGCCCGGTCCCCAGAACGCCCTTGGGTCGCGCGCGCTCTATCTTTTTGTCGGCGACAGGGACACCTACCTCCGGATCCACGGCACGCCATACCCCCGCTCGATCGGCAGTCGGGCCAGTTCGGGCTGCGTGCGCATGGTCATGGCCCATATCAACGACCTCTACGAGCAGGTCGAGACCGGGGTGACCGCTCACCTCTACCCAGCTGCGGGCGACGGACCGCTCACGGCACATAGCTGAGGGCCTTCCGATCCTCTGGGAGATCGTATTCCGCGGTCAAGGGGCCGAGGCGCGCCGATCCAGCCATCACGCCTCGGCCACGCGCTGCGTGCAGATCGGTCGACCGTCCGCCGTTCGGAGCGGAAGCAGCGTCGTCTCGACGGGTCCGACGTGGCGGTACCAGTAGCAGCCGTCCTCGGGACGCAACCGGACCGACTGCAGATCCTGGTAGGGTGCCGCCATCGCACTCAGCTGGGTCATCACTTCTGCCGAAAGGCCCGTATCCGGGTCTGCGGTTTCGGCGACTGGGACGGCGCAGGCGCCGAGGGCCAGCAAGCTTCCAATCAGCAGAAGCGTCTTGCCCGGCGTGCGCGATCGGATCATGTGTCAATTTCCTTCATAGCTGGCGAAGACTTCCGTCGAGCCGTCGTTTCGGATGAGGAAGACGTCGTAGGCTTCGCGCCATCTGCCTTGATCCATGCCGGGCGACCCGAGCGGCATCTCGGGCACCGCAAGACCCACCGCGTCCGGACGCTCCGCCAGCAATCGCCGGATGTCCGACGCGGGCACGTGACCCTCGATCACGTAGCCGTCGACGAGCGCCGTGTGGCAGGAGACCATCCGCGGGGGCACGCCATTGTCGAGCTTGAAGCGCACCAGAAGTCCCGCGAACATGTCCTGCCCGGTCGGCGCGAAACCGTTTTCTTCCAGGTGCTCCATCCAGGCGAGGCAACACCCGCAGCCGTTGGTCTTGCGGACCTCGATCGGCGTCGCCTGCGCCAGCGCCTGTGCGGCCGGGAGGAGAGCAAGGGCGAGGGCCAAAGCGGCAAGGGATCGTTTCACGGGTCAGAGCCTTTCGTTGGTATTAGGGGCGAGCGCACTTGCGAGACGCTCCTCGAGACGGGCGCGCGCATCGCCAAGACGCGCAAGAGCCGCTCCGTCGTCGGCGACCCGCTCCGCGGCTTCCGCAAGGCGGTCGTCCGAGAGAGGGTCGGTCGGACGGCCGTTCACGCGCACCTCGTAATGCAGGTTGGGCCCAGTTGCGGTGCCCGTCGCGCCAACGCTGCCAATAAGATCGCCCGCCGCGACTCGGTCACCCTGCGCCAGCCCATCGGGGACAGCGCTGAGATGCGCGTAAAGGGTCGTGGTCTCCGAGCCATGCGCAATCTCGACCACGCGGCCATAGCCGCCGCGCGAGCCGACAAAGCTGACGCGGCCCGGTGCGGTCGCGTAGACCGGGGTACCCCGTGCGGCCGCGAAATCGACGCCCGTGTGCATCCGCACATCGCCGTAAACAGGGTGCGTCCTGCGCCCGAACACGGAACTGAGCCGCGCGCCCTCGACCGGCTGCGCGAAGACGCGCAAAACCACGCCATCACGGTAAATCGTGGCCCGCCCGGAGCCATCCTCCGGCCAGACGATCTCGAACAGCGTGTCGCCAAGGTCAAGCGCCGCGAAGGTCAGGTCCGGCTGGCCGACGATGTCGTCGCCGATCCGCGCCTCGCGCCACATCAGCCTAAGGGTTTCGCCACCCGTCAGGTCGCGCCGGAAATCTACGGCGCCACCCAGCATCTGCGCCAGATCGACCGCGAAGCGTGCCGGAATGCCGCCCGCGTCGAGCGCGGCGAAGACCGAGCTTTCGATGCGGGCTTCACCGGCGAGGTGGACGGTTTCGGGATCGGGGGCGACAACGCGCGTCGCAACCTGCACGCCAAAGACAGCCTCGATCCGGACGCCGTCGTCCACCTCCAGAACGACGCGACGGGGGCTGCCCTCCGGGGTGGTGATGACGCTCAGGGCATGTCCCGGACGCAAGCGGCGCAGGTCGAACTCTGCCGCAAGTGCAAGCGCCACCTCGGCGCGAACCGGGGCATCGAGACCTGCCTCCGCGAGAACTGCATCGAGCGTCTCGCCCGCGGCGATCTCCCGTGCCCACGTCCGGAGCGAAGGCTCGACCCTCGGAAGCGATGGCGCGACTACCACGGCAGACGGCAGAGCCGGTGGGCTGACCATCGGGGCAACATCCGAACGGGCGAGGGTCGGCGCGAGGACCGGGGCCTCAGTGGACGCCGGCATGGGCATGGCCTCAGGCGTCCAGAGTGCAGCCTCGGCAAGACCGGGCGGAACAGGGTCCCGTGTCCAGGTGCCCGAAAGAGCGAGGGCGGTCGCAGACACGCTTCCCGCCGTCACGATTCCGACTGCCAGATACCTCAGCTTCATGTCGCCCCCTCCGTTTCTTCTTCCAGTGCCCGGCGGATCTTCGGCACTGCGAACTCCCTCGGTTCGTGATAGTCGATCATGCTGACGAACCCGCCGGCCGCGTCGAACAGGAACACGCTCGCCGTGTGGTTCATGGTGTAGTCGCCGCCGTCGGTCGGAACACGCTC
>WOZM01000191.1:34597-40122 GCA_011620265.1 Paracoccaceae bacterium | reverse complement strand
AGGTCGACAAGATCACCCGCAAGTCCGACAACCCCTCGATCACCCGCGACGTCTCGGGCGAGGGGGTGCAGCAGGCGCTTCTGAAGATCATGGAGGGCACGGTGGCCTCCGTGCCGCCGCAGGGCGGGCGCAAGCATCCGCAGCAGGAATTCCTGCAAGTGGACACGACCAATATCCTCTTCATCTGCGGCGGCGCCTTCGCCGGGCTTGAGAAGATCATCGCGATGCGCGGCAAGGGCAGCGCCATCGGCTTCGGCGCCGAGGTCAAGGACCCGGATGCCCGCGGCGTCGGCGAGATGTTCTCCGAGCTTGAGCCGGAAGACCTGCTGAAATTCGGCCTGATCCCGGAATTCGTCGGCCGTCTGCCGGTGATCGCGACGCTGACCGACCTCGACGAGGATGCGCTGGTGACGATCCTGACCGAGCCGAAGAACGCGCTGGTGAAGCAGTACCAGCGGCTTTTCGATATCGAGGACGTGAAGCTGACCTTCACCACCGACGCGCTGACCGCCATCGCCAAGCGCGCGATCAAGCGCAAGACCGGCGCGCGGGGGCTGCGCTCGATCATGGAGGATATCCTCCTCGACACGATGTTCGAACTGCCGGGCATGACCTCGGTAGAGGAAGTCGTCGTGAACGAGGAAGCGGTGGATTCCGGGGCGAAGCCGTTGCTGATCCACGCCGATACCAAGGCCGAGAAGACCGCGACGGCGGGGTAGGCCGCGCAGGTCGCGCCTTGAACACCGCGCTTGAGTCGGGCAGCCAACGGTCCGGGCCATGCGTCGGCGCCTGGCAGTAAATCATGTGGAGCCGGACAGGCGGCGCTGAGGCCGCCTATCCTCTGGACCTCGCCAACCCCTGCGCTATAAGGGGGCAGGATTGCCCGGAGGTGGACCCATGAATTTCCTGCTGCGCCTTTTGACCTGGTGGAACGGCCAGACGCTCGGCACCCAGATCTTCACCGCGCGCAAGGGCGTGAAGGTGGGCGAGGACGATCAGGGCAACGTCTTCTACCAGACCCGCGACGGCAAGCGCCGCTGGGTGATCTACAATGGCGAGAGCGAGGCCTCGCGCGTCAGCCCCGACTGGCACGGCTGGCTGCATTTCACCTGGAACGAACCGCCGAGCAGGGCCGCATTGACGCACAAGCCCTGGGAAAAGCCGCATCAGGAAAACCTTACCGGGACCGCGATGGCCTATGCGCCGGCGGGTTCGATCCGCCGCCTGGCCCCGGCCGAGCGGCGCGACTACGAGGCGTGGAGCCCGGAATAGAGATGGCCGAGAACGTCACAGAAGTATTGACCGGCGCGGGCGTCCTCGCGGCTGCGCTCGGCTTTCTCGTCTATGCGAGCAACGGCGAGGGGTTGACCCGCGGTGCCGACAGCTACGAGCTGACGGCGAGCTTCCGCTCGGTCGAGGGGATCACGGTCGGCACCGATGTGCGCCTCGCCGGGGTCAAGATCGGCACCGTGACCGAGCTGGCGCTCAACCCGCAGACCTTCTTCGCCGATGCGAAGGTGACGGTCCGCAAGGATGTCGTGGTGCCCGAAGACAGCACCATCGTCGTCGCCTCCGAGGGGCTTCTCGGCGGCGCGTTCGTCGAGATCCTGCCGGGCGGCAGCCCGATGAACCTCGAGCCCGGCGCCGAGATCGAGGACACGCAAGGCGCGGTCAGCATGATCGCGCTGATGATGAAGTTCGTCGGCGCCGCTTCCGGCGACAGCACGGAGACCGCCGCGCCATGAAGGCCGCGCTGGCGCTTGCCGTGGCGCTCTGCGGCGCCGGCCTTGCGTCGGCGCAAGAGGTCGCGAGCGCGCCGGGGGCGATCCTGCGCGGGCTCGACAAGGTCTCGGGCGAGACGACCGACATCGATCTGGCCGCCGGGCAGACGGCGCCGTTCGGGCGGCTGACGGTGGCGCTGTCGGATTGCCGCTATCCGGTCGAGGACCCGTCGTCGAACGCCTATGCGCACCTGACCATCGCCGATGCGGCCTCGGGCGCGGTGGCCTTCGAAGGCTGGATGGTCGCGTCGAGCCCGGCGCTCTCGGCGCTCGACGATCCGCGCTACGACCTCTGGGTCCTGCGCTGCAGGAGCGACTGAGGCGCGGGCGTCGCGGCCCGGCCGAAATCGGCGTCGCGCCGCAGGGCGTCCGCCAGACGCTCCCGATACTCCGCCCTCGGGATCTCCACCGCACCGAGCGAGGCCAGATGCGGCGTCAGGAACTGCGTGTCGAAGAGCGTGAAGCCGCCTTCGCTCAGCCGGTCGACGAGATAGGCGAGCGCGATCTTCGAGGCATCGCTGCGGGTCGAGAACATGCTTTCGCCGAAGAACGCAGCACCGAGCGTGATCCCGAAGACGCCGCCGGTGAGTTCGCCCTCCTGCCAGACCTCCAGCGCGTGGGCGTGACCGATCGCGTGCAGTTCGTCATAGAGCGCCGCGAGCGGCGCGTTGATCCAGGTCTCGGACCGGGCCGCGCAGAGGTGGACGACCTCGGAAAACGCCGTATTGGTTCGAATTTCGTAATCCGCGCGGCGGATCGACCGCGCCAGGGACCGCGAAATGTGGAAATTGTCCAGGGGGAAGATCCCGCGCAGGCGCGGGTCGACCCAGTGCAGCTCAGCCTCGTCGCGCGCCGCCGCCATCGGGAAGATCCCCCGCGCATAGGCGTTCAGCAGCAGGTTCGCATCGGTCGATCTAGACATTCGGGGCGGATTTCTTCATGCACGGGGGGCGATTGCGGCGAAGTGTATCTGCATCGGGGCCGAGATGGCGTTTTTTGATTTCCTCACCGGTATCGAGCGCTACGCCGAGGATGCACGCTCCGTCGACCGGCTCAACGCGCGCCACCGGATGCTGATCCGGCCGCTCCGGGCCGAACTTGCCGGGGCGCGGGTGCTCGATCTTGCCGCGCATGACGGGCGCTGGGCCTATGCCTTCGCCGCGTCGGGTGCGCGGGAGGTGGTGGGGATCGAGGGGCGCCAGAACCTGATCGACCGCTTCGCCGCTTTTCCCGAAGGCCGGCCGCGCGACAAGGTCACGCTCAGATGCGGCGACATCTTCGACGGTCTGCGGGCCGAGATCGCGGCAGGGGAGCGCTATGACGTCGTCGGCGTTCTCGGCATCCTCTACCACGTGATGGATCACTTCGAGCTTTTCCGGCTGATCCGCCGGCTGGAGCCGCGGCTGATCATCGTCGACAGCGAATTCGCGATGGCACCGAATGCGGTGATCCGGGTCATGACCGAGGATACCGACAACGAGCTGAACGCGATTCCGAACGCCGAGGGCTTCGCGCGCACCCTCATCGGGGTGCCGAGCCACAAGGCGATGGAGCTGATGGCGGAGGTGCTGGGCTACGACTGCGAATGGCTCGACCGGGACAGGGTTCCGCCCGACCGCCGCGGCCCGCTTCCCGATTACTACCGGGAGAAGTACAAGCGCCGCGGCACCTGCCTGATGCGGCCGCGCTGAGCGCCGGTCCGCCAGGGGCCGCCCGCGTCAGCCGAATTCCCGGGCCAACCACTTTTCCAGCCAGTGGATCGAGTAATTCCCGGTCTGGATGTCCTCTTCCTGCAGGAGCGCATGGAAGAGCGGGATCGTCGTGTCGACACCATCGACGATCAGCTCCGACAGCGACCGATTCAGCCGGGCCAGCGCCTCGGGCCGGTCGCGGCCGTGAACGATGAGCTTGCCGATCAGGCTGTCGTAGTAGGGCGGGATCGAGTAGCCGTCGTAGAGGGCGGAATCCATCCGCACGCCAAGGCCGCCCGGCGCGTGATACTGGGTGATCTTGCCGGGGCAGGGCGAGAAGTTCGGCAGTTTTTCTGCGTTTATCCGGACCTCGATCGCGTGGCCGTTCACCTCGAGCTCGTCCTGCGAGAACGAGAGCGGATAACCGTCCGCCACGCGAATCTGCTCGCGCACGAGGTCGACGCCGAAGATCGCCTCCGTCACCGGATGCTCGACCTGAAGCCGGGTGTTCATCTCGATGAAGTAGAATTCGCCGTCCTCGTAGAGGAATTCGATCGTGCCGGCGCCGATATAGTTGATCGCGGCCACGGCGTCGGCGCAGGTCTTGCCGATGCGCGCCCGCGTCCCGGCGTCGATCACCGGGCCGGGCGCCTCCTCGAACACCTTCTGGTGGCGGCGTTGCAGCGAACAGTCGCGCTCGCCGAGATGCACGGCCTTGCCCTTGCCGTCGCCGAAGACCTGGATCTCGATATGGCGGGGGCGCTGGAGGTATTTCTCGATATAGCACTCGTCGTTGCCGAAGGCGGCCTTGGCCTCGGCCCGGGCGGTGCGGAAGGCCATCTCGAGTTCGCTCTCGTCGCGGGCGACCTTCATGCCGCGCCCGCCGCCGCCGGCGGTGGCCTTGATGATCACCGGATAGCCGATCCCGGCCGCGACGGTCTTCGCGGTCGCCACGTCCGGCACCCCGCCGTCCGAGCCCGGCACGCAAGGCACGCCGAGCTTCTTCATCGTGTCCTTGGCGGTGATCTTGTCGCCCATGATGCGGATATGTTCCGCCGTCGGGCCGATGAAGGCGATGCCGTGATCCTCGAGCGCCTGCACGAAGGTCGCGTTCTCGCTGAGGAAGCCGTAGCCCGGATGGATCGCCTGCGCGCCGGTGATCTCGCAGGCCGAGATGATCGCCGGGATCGACAGGTAGCTCTGCGACGAGGGATTCGGGCCGATGCAGACCGACTCGTCGGCCATGCGGACATGCATCGCGTCGGCATCGGCGGTCGAATGCACCGCGACCGAGCGGATGCCCATCTCGCGGCAGGCGCGGATCACCCGCAGCGCGATCTCGCCCCGGTTGGCGATCAGGATTTTCTCGAACATCAGGCCCTCACTCGATGATGAGAAGCGGAGCACCGTATTCGACGGGGCTGCCATCCTCGACGAGGATGCGCTTCACCGTCCCGGCGCGCGGGGCCGGGATGTGGTTCATGGTCTTCATCGCCTCGATGATCATGACGGTCTGGCCCTCCTTCACCTGGGCGCCAATCGTCACGAAGGGCTCGGCTCCGGGTTCGGGGGAGAGATAGACGGTTCCGACCATCGGCGAGGCGACGGCGCCGGGATGGCTGGCCGGATCGACCGACACGACGGCGGCCGGTGCGGCGGCCCCGGCAGGAGCGGGCGCCGCAGCGGCGGCGACAGGTGCCGGCGCGGCCGGCGCGGCGATCTGGGCCGCGTATTTCGTCACCCGGACATTCAGGCTGTCATGGTCGCCGTATTCCCGTTTCACGCTGAGCTCGGCGAGGCCGCTCCTGTTCAGAAGCTCGGCGAGCGCTTCGATGAATGTCACGTCGCTGTCATGGGAGGGTTTTGTCATCGATATCCTCGATCGGTCCTGTCCGATGGCCCGTCATTCCCCGCGGGCCTTTCTGTCGGCCCGCTTATACGCGCTTGGCCGGGCGGTGGAAAGCGCGACTTTCCCTCGCCCCGTCCGAGAGCCGCGCCGGCCTGTCGGTGTGCGCCGTTCGGGTGCAAAAATTTACCAGTTGATAAAAAAATG
>WOZM01000191.1:12767-34497 GCA_011620265.1 Paracoccaceae bacterium | reverse complement strand
GGCCTGTCGGTGTGCGCCGTTCGGGTGCAAAAATTTACCAGTTGATAAAAAAATGATTCGCTGGCAGCCTTTCGGGCAGGAAAAGACCAGGGGAGGCCGCCTTGACCAACAGCCAGCTCACTCCGGGCATCGCCGCCGGGCGATTGGCGGCCGGGGACTATGCCCGGAATTTCGCCGACATCGCCCCGCGCCTCGACGCGCATGAGGCCCGGGTGGCGGCGGATCGCTGCTATTTCTGCCACGACGCGCCCTGCATGACCGCCTGTCCGACCTCGATCGACATTCCCCTTTTCATCCGCCAGATCGCGACCGGGACGCCCGAGGCGGCGGCCAGGACGATCTTCTCGCAGAACATCCTCGGCGGCATGTGCGCCCGCGTCTGCCCGACCGAGCAGCTTTGCGAGGAGGTCTGCGTGCGCGAGGTGGCCGAGGGCAAGCCGGTCGAGATCGGGCGGCTGCAACGCTATGCCACGGATACGCTGATGGCGACGGGCGTCCATCCCTTCGTCCGCGCGAAGGCGACGGGCAAGACGGTGGCGGTGGTCGGCGCCGGGCCGGCGGGGCTTTCGGCGGCTCATCGGCTGGCGATGAAGGGCCATGACGTGGTGATCCACGATCCGCGCCCCAAGGCCGGCGGGCTCAACGAATACGGCATTGCCAGCTACAAGACGCCGGGCGGCTTCGCCGGGGCCGAGGTCGAGTGGCTTCTGAAGATCGGCGGGATCAGGGTGGAGCATGGCAAGTCTCTCGGGGCGGGGCTGACGCTCGACGGGCTGCGCGCCGATTTCGATGCGGTCGTGCTCGCCATCGGTCTGGCCGGCGTCAACGCGCTGCGGGCCGAGGGAGAGGATCTGCCGAACGTCCTCTCTGCCGTCGATTTCATCGCCGAGCTGCGCCAGCAGGACGACAAGTCGAAGCTGCCCGTCGGCCGCAATGTCGTCGTCATCGGCGGCGGCATGACGGCCATCGACGCGGCGGTGCAGTCGAAGCTTCTCGGCGCCGAGAACGTCACCATCGTCTACCGGCGCGGGCAGGACCGGATGTCCGCCTCGCTCCACGAGCAGGAGCATGCGACCTCGGTCGGCGTCCGCATCCTCCATCACGCCGCTCCGGTCCGGGTGATCGGCGACGGGGCCGCGCGGGAGGTCGAATTCGCCTATACCGAAGACGGGCCGAAGGGCCTGACGCTGAAAGGCGAGACCTTCCGGCTGAAGGCCGATCAGGTGATGAAGGCCATCGGCCAGACGCTTTCGGGTGCGCCCGAGGGGCTGACGCTCGAAGGCGGCAAGATCGCCGTGACCGGGGCGGGGCGGACCAGCGTCGCGGGCGTCTGGGCGGCCGGCGACTGCGCGAGCGGAGGCGAGGATCTGACCGTCACCGCCGTCGCCGAGGGCCGGGACGCGGCCGAGGATATTCATGCGAGCCTGATGGAGGCGGCGGGCTGAAGCCCGCCCTACGGGAGAAAGATCAATGGCTGACCTGACAACCAATTTCATCGGCATCACCTCCCCGAACCCGTTCTGGCTTGCCTCGGCGCCGCCGACGGACAAGGAATACAACGTCCGCCGCGCCTTCGAGGCCGGATGGGGCGGGGTCGTCTGGAAGACGCTCGGCTCCGAAGGCCCGCCCGTCGTCAACGTCAACGGCCCGCGCTACGGCGCGATCTGGGGGGCGGACCGGCGATTGCTGGGGCTCAACAACATCGAGCTGATCACCGACCGGCCGCTCGAGGTGAACCTGCGCGAGATCAAGTCGGTGAAGCGCGACTGGCCCGACCGGGCGCTGGTGATTTCCCTCATGGTGCCCTGCGACGAGGAAAGCTGGAAGGACATCCTGCACCGGATCGAGGATACCGGCGCCGACGGGGTGGAACTCAATTTCGGCTGCCCGCACGGGATGAGCGAGCGCGGCATGGGCTCGGCCGTGGGCCAGGTGCCGGAATATATCGAGATGGTGACGCGTTGGGTGAAGCAGTATTCCCGCATGCCCTGCATCGTGAAGCTGACGCCGAACATCGCCGATATCCGCAAGCCCGCCGAGGCGGCGAAGCGCGGCGGGGCCGATGCGGTCAGCCTCATCAACACGATCAACTCGATCACCGGCGTCAACCTCGACAGCTTCAGCCCGGAGCCTTCGATCGACGGCAAGGGCGCCCATGGCGGCTATTGCGGGCCGGCGGTGAAGCCCATCGCCTTGTCGATGGTGTCCGAGATCGCGCGTCACGCCGAGACGCGCGGCCTGCCGATCTCCGGCATCGGCGGCGTCACCACCTGGCGCGACGCGGCCGAGTTCATGGCGCTGGGCGCCGGCAACGTGCAGGTCTGCACGGCGGCGATGACCTACGGCTTCAAGGTCGTCCAGGAGATGATCTCGGGTCTCAGCCAGTACATGGACGGGAAGGGCATGGCCTCGACCGCCGACCTCGTCGGCCGCGCGGTGCCGAACGTCACCGACTGGAACCAGCTCAACCTCAACTACGTCACCAAGGCCGAGATCGACCAGGCTCTCTGCATCAAGTGCGGCCGCTGCTATGCCGCCTGCGAGGACACGTCGCACCAGGCCATCGCGATGTCGGAGGACCGGACCTTCACCGTGAAGGACGAGGAATGCGTCGCCTGCAACCTCTGCATCGACGTCTGTCCGGTCGAGGCCTGCATCACCATGCGGGTGCTCGGCAGGGGCGAGGTCGATCCCAGGACCGGCAGGACCGTCGGCGACTATGCCAACTGGACGACCCATCCGAACAACCCCATGGCGCAGGCGGCCGAGTAGGCCTCACCTGATGGTGTTTTGACGCAAGCCCGCCGTCCATGGTCCCCTTTCCCCGTCGGCGCCTCCCGGCCGGCGGGAAAGGAACGAAAATGCTTCGACATGCCGCGATGGTGGCGATCATCGTCTTCGCCCGGCCCGCCCTGGCCGAGGGCTGGGCGATGAAGCCCGGTGACGTGAGCCTCACATCCTCCGAGATCGCCGCCTTCATCGCGAAGAACGAGGTGCGGTTCTACGATGGCGGCCAGTCGGACTACGGGGCCGACGGGACCTATGCCTATGTCTATTCCAACGAGGACCGCGCCGAGGGGCGCTACCGGATCGAGGCGGATGGCTCGGTCTGCGTCGATTTCGTCAACGGCTTCTCGCGCTGCGATCTCTATGTCCGCAACGGCGACCGGGTGCTGCTGATCGACGAGAAGGGCGACCGCTATCCGCTGCAGCCCTGGGGATGACCGGAGTAAGGTGGGTTTAAACCCACCTTACGGGGCGAGGAGCTTGCGAAAGAGCGTGTCGAGGAACCCCTCCGCCTCCTCGTAGGGATCGTGGCCGGGGCCGAGGACGGCGCGGATCTGGACGTCGAAATCGGCGTAGTGCTGGGTCAGCGCCCAGATCGAGAAGATCAGGTGATGCGGCGGCAGGTCGGCGATGCGCCCGGCCTCGGCCCAGCGGGTGAGGATGGCGGCCTTCTCGTCCACCAGCGATTTCAGATCGCCTTCGAGCGCGTCCATCATCCGCGGCGCGCCCTGCAGGACCTCGTTCGCGAAGAGCCGGCTTTCGCGCGGATAGTCGCGGCTGAGTTCGAGCTTGCGGCGGACGTAGTCGAGGATCTCCTCCACCGGATCGCCGGCCGGATCGAGCGCCCGGAGGGGGGCGAGCCAGGCATCCATCAGGGTGGAGAGAAGCTCCACATGGATCGCCTCCTTGGAGGGGAAATAGTAAAGCAGGTTCGGCTTCGACAGCCCCGCCCCTTCGGCGATCTGGTCGAGCGTCGCGCCGCGGAAGCCGTGCTGGGAAAACACCTCCAGCGCCGCCTCGAGGATGGTCTGGCGGTTCTTCTGCTGAATGCGCGTCAGCGGCCGCTCGGCCGGCCCTTCATCCTCCACGCGATCCCTCCTGCCCGGTGTCTTTTTCTGCTAGCCTGTTCCCGACCGATTGGTCAAACGGCTTTTCCGGGATCGATCCGGGACGGGGTTGGCATGCCGCCTCCTCTGTGCGGGAAAGAGGGCCCGCCCCCCGAGAAGAAACGAATGAGCCATCGCGCCGACCGGAGAGCAACCAGCGGAGAGATCATGCGCCCGACCTGCAAAGCCACGCAATCCATCGACGAGCCCCATCTGCGCGCCACGCGGTTCGACTTCGAACTGGGGGCCGAGACCGGCTGGCATGTCCACGGCGCGGACTATGTCATCGTCGCCGTCACCGATTGCGAGATGCTGCTCGAGGAGCCGGGAGGCGGGACGCGGCGGGTCACGGTGCCGGCCGGCACCGCCTATGCCCGCAAGGCGGGGGTGGAGCATAACGTCGTCAATGCCGGCCCCGCCCCGATGACCTTCGTCGAGGTGGAATTGCTGTGACCGACTGCCCCCTGCCGATCTCCGACGGGCCGCGCATGGTCGCCGAAATGACACCCGAGCTTCTGCAAGCCGGTTATGTCTTCTGCACGACCCGCGCGCCGGGCGCACTCATCGACGAGGCGCTGGCGATCTTCCGTGAGGAGGAAGGCCTGTCGCTGATCCTGCCGAAGGACCGCGCCGCCGCGGCCGGTTTCGCGACCGATGCGGTCATGCGCTGCATCCGGCTCAACGTCTATTCGGCGCTCGACGGGGTTGGGCTGACCGCCGCGGTGGCGGGCGCGCTGGCCAGGGCGGGGATCGCCTGCAACATGGTCGCCGCCTTCCACCACGATCACGCCTTCGTCCCCGGGGACCGGGCGGACGAGGCGCTGGCGCTGCTGGTCGCCTTGCAGGCAGGCAGCGCCGCGACGCCCTGAACCGGGGCCGCCCGGCGCGGTGGCCCCGTCCGGTTCCGGTGTCAGACGGTCGCGTCGGCCGGCACCGCCGGCCGCCTGGTGGCCGTGACGCCGGATCCGGCCACGGCGTCCTTCGCCCCCCCGGCGGAAGCTCAGCCCCGGAAAACCGGCATAGACGCGCCGGCAGACGTCGGAGGACATGTCGGGGGGAGGGCGGGCCGGGACCGCGCCGGTTCCGGCCGACGGGGAGGGGAGGCGGCGGCAGATCATGACCCCCATGCGCCCCCCGCCCTGCGCCGCCCTGAGCCCTGGCGCTGTTCCTCCTGACGCCCTCCGCGCCGCTTCGGGCCGAGACCCTCGGCTGCGCCGGCGGGAACTTCACCGTCATCGCCGACAGCCACGACGTCGCCTCGACCGCCTGTCATGCCGTGACCTCGACCCGCGAGGCCCTCGCGGAATGCGGGCTGGGGCCATCACGGCCGATCGCGGGTTCGGTCGTGAACGACACCCCCCCGTGCATCCGCAATTCGGCGCCTGTCTCGGTTTTTTCGATGCCCGGACCGACTGCGATGCCCGGACCGACTGAATCGAGCTGACCGAACCGACGCGCTATCCGGCGGATCTCGTCTTGCGCGGCCTCGTCGCGCATGAGGTCGCCCATGCCCTCGTGGCACAGACCGTCGACGCGGCGAGGATCGCCCCGGCCGATCACGACTTCCTCGCCGCCGTCTTCGAGATGGACGCCTACGGGGAGGCGGCGCGGACCCCGCTCCTTGCCGCCGATCCCGTGCGCCCGAAGGGATCGCGCGACATGGTGAACCCCGGCATCTGCGCGCCGGCCCCGCGGGTCTTCGCCAACAATGCCTGGGAGCTGTTCCGGGCCGCGGACGACGGTTGCGCGATGATACGGGATATCCCTGGCGGACAGGTGTCGCTGCCGTTCAAGTGACGCGAGGGCAAGTGACGCACGGGCAAGCGACCCGCCGGCGCCCCGCACGCCCCCGGCCGGGGGCCTATGACGGAACCGCCGCGATGCCGCGCAGGATGATCGTCTTGACGCTGTCCTTCGCCGCCTTCCACTGCCGGTCCGACAAGGGCTTGCCGCCGTTCAGCGTCTCGATCTGGTGGCCGAAATCGGCGTAGTGCTGGGTCGTGGCCCAGAGCATGTAGAGAAGGTGGCGCGGATCGACCGGCGCCATCTTGCCCTCGTCCACCCAGCGCTGGATCACCCGCGCCCGGCCCTCCGTCCAGTCGCGGAGCGTGGTCTCGAGGTAGTCCTGGATGACCGGCGCGCCGTGCATCACCTCGGAGGCCCAGACCTTCGAGCCGAAGGGATGCCGGCGCGAGATCTCCATCTTCGCGTCGATATAGGCGCCGATCCCCTCGACCGGGCCGGGGGCGTTGTCGAAGACATCCGCCGCATGCAGCCAGATCTCGAAGATCTGCTGGACGACCTTGCGGTAAAGCTCTTCCTTCGTCGCGAAATAGTAGTGCAGGTTGGCCTTCGGCAGCCCCGCCATGTCTGCGATGAGCTGCATCGTCGCGCCGCCGAACCCGGCTTCCGCGAATACTTTTTCGGCAGCCGCGAGGATCACCCGCTCATTTTCCCGGCGGATCGCGTTTCGCTTCGTCAGGCGTTCGGGTGCGCTCATGGGGCCAGAGATTTTCGTTGACCGGTTGGTCAGGTTATGGTGCTCTCGACCCTGACCATACGGTCAGAAAACGAGTCGTCGCAAGGGGCATCAAGACCCCGCCGCAGCTGACAGGAGACGGATATGCCCGCACCCGGAGAGAACCTCAGGATCAATGGCGCGCGCCTTTGGGAGTCGCTGATGGAAATGGCCAGGATCGGGCCGGGCGTCGCGGGCGGCAACAACCGCCAGACGCTGACCGATGCCGACGGCGAGGGGCGCAAGCTGTTCAAGAAATGGTGCGACGCGGCGGGGCTGGTGATGGGCGTCGACCAGATGGGCACGATGTTCGCGACGCGGGCAGGCGAGGACCCGGACGCGCTGCCGGTCTACATGGGCTCGCATCTCGACACCCAGCCGACGGGCGGGAAATACGACGGGGTTCTGGGGGTTCTCGGCGCCTTGGAAGCGGTGCGGACGATGAACGACCTTGGCGTGAAGACCAGGCACCCGGTCGTCGTGGTGAACTGGACCAACGAGGAGGGGACGCGCTTCGCCCCCGCCATGCTCGCCTCCGGCGTATTCGCCGGAATGCACGAACAGGACTGGGCCTATGCGCGCACCGATGCCGACGGCAAGGCCTTCGGCGATGAGCTTAAACGCATCGGCTGGGTCGGGGACGAGGCGGTCGGCGCCCGCAAGATGCATGCGCTCTTCGAGCTGCATATCGAACAGGGCCCGATCCTCGAGGCCGAGGGCAAGGATATCGGCGTCGTGACCCACGGACAGGGCCTCTGGTGGCTCGAGGTGCGGCTGACCGGCAAGGACGCCCATACCGGATCGACGCCGATGAACATGCGGGTCAATGCCGGCCTCGGCATGGCGCGGATCACCGAGGCGGTGCACGAGATCGCGATGGCGCATCAGCCGAACGCGGTGGGGGCGGTCGGACAGGCGAATGTCTACCCGAATTCGCGCAACGTCATCCCCGGCCGCGCGGTCTTCACCATCGACATCCGCTCGCCCGACCTCGCCAAGCTTTCCTCGATGCGCGAGGAGATCGAGCTTGCGGCCGCCCAGATCGCCCGCGACCTCGGCCTCGGGATCGAGATCGAGCCGACCGGGCATTTCGATCCCGTGACCTTCGACCCGGGCTGCGTTCAGGCGGTGCGGTCGGCGGCGGAGCGGCTGGGCTATTCCCACAGGGACATCGTCTCGGGCGCCGGCCACGACGCCTGCTGGATCAACCGCGTGGCGCCGACGGCGATGATCATGTGCCCCTGCGTGGACGGATTGTCGCATAACGAAGCTGAGGAGATTAGCCCGGAATGGGCGGCGGCGGGGACGGATGTGCTGTTGCACGCGGTGCTGGAGACGGCGGAGGTGGTGGGGTGAGGGTGATGCCGCGCAACGCAGTCCCGGACCTGATCCGGGACCTCTACTTCGACCGGGCAAGAGGTCCCGGATCAGGTCCGGGACTGCGTAAACCTTGTGTTAACCGTTCCGCGCCACGACTGGCGCATGGCATTCTACACCTACATCATGAGCTGCGCGTCGAATACGGCGATCTACATCGGCGTGACGGGCGATCTCCTGAAACGGGTGGCCGAGCACAAGTCCGGCTTCGGCAGCGAGCACACCTCCAAGTACCGTATTCGCAAGCTCGTCTATTTCGAGGTCCACGAAACCTTGCCGGAGGCGATCGCGCGCGAACGTCAACTGAAGCGCTGGCGCCGGGTGTGGAAGGACGAGTTGATCGCGAAAACAAATCCGAGATGGTCCGACTTGACGATGGAGGTCTCGTTTCTCTGAGGCCCCGGATCAAGTCCGGGGCTGCGTCAGCCAGAGGGAGACGGAAATGACCACAGTCATCAAGAACGGCACCATCGTCACCGCCGATCTGACCTACAGGGCGGATGTGCTCATCGAGGGCGGCCGGATCGCCGAGATCGGCGAGGGCCTCAAGGGCGACAAGATCCTCGACGCGACCGGCTGCTATGTGATGCCGGGGGGGATCGACCCGCATACGCATCTGGAGATGCCCTTCATGGGCACCTATTCCACCGACGATTTCGAATCCGGCACCCGCGCGGCCTTGGCGGGTGGAACCACGATGGTCGTCGATTTCGTGCTGCCTTCGCCGGGGCAGGGGCTGATCGACGCCAAGAAGATGTGGCACAACAAGTCCACCCGCGCGAACTGCGACTATTCCTACCACATGGCGGTGACCTGGTGGGGCGAGCAGGTCTTCGACGAGATGAAGACCGTGATCGAGCAAGAGGGCATCACCACCTTCAAGCATTTCATGGCCTACAAGGGTGCCTTGATGGTCAATGACGACGAGATGTATGCCTCGTTCAAGCGGCTGGGCGAGTTGGGCGGCATCGCGCTCGTCCACGCCGAGAACGGCGACGTGGTGGCGGAACTCAGCGCGAGGCTGCTGGCGGAGGGCAATACCGGGCCGGAGGCCCATGCCTATTCGCGGCCCCCCCAGGTCGAGGGCGAGGCCACGAACCGCGCGATCATGATCGCCGACATGGCGGGGGTGCCGCTTTATGTGGTGCATACTTCCTGCGAGGACAGTCACGAGGCGATCCGGCGGGCGCGGATGGGAGGAAAGCGGGTCTGGGGCGAGCCGTTGATCCAGCACCTGACGCTCGATGAATCGGAGTATTTCAACAAGGACTGGGATCACGCCGCCCGCCGGGTGATGTCGCCGCCCTTCCGCAACAGGAAGCACCAGGACAGCCTCTGGGCCGGGCTTCAGTCCGGCTCGCTCTCGGTCGTCGCGACCGACCACTGCGCCTTCACCACCGAGCAGAAGCGCTATGGCGTCGGCGATTTCACCAAGATCCCGAACGGCACGGGGGGGCTTGAGGACCGGATGCCGATGCTCTGGACCCATGGCGTGGAAACCGGCCGGCTGACGATGAACGAATTCGTGGCCGTCACCTCGACGAACATCGCCAAGATCCTGAATTGCTACCCGAAAAAGGGCGCGTTCCTTGTCGGTGCGGACGCCGATATCGTGGTCTGGGACCCCGAGCGGACGAAGGTGATTTCCGCGAAGTCGCAGCAATCGGCGATCGACTACAACGTCTTCGAGGGCCAAAAGGTCAAGGGGCTGCCGCGCTACACGCTGACCCGTGGGATGGTCGCGGTGAACGACGGCAAGGTCGAGACGCAGGAGGGCCACGGCGAGTTCGTCGCGCGCAAGGCGGGGAACCCGGTGAACGCGGCCTTGTCGTCGTGGAAGGCGCTGACCTCGCCCCGGCCGGTGACGCGGTCCGGCATTCCCGCGAGCGGTGTCTGAATGAAGGATACCGCAGGTATCGCGACGCCGGTGATCGAGGCGAAGGGGATGGGGCTGACCTTCGAGACCAATGACGGCCCGGTCCATGCGCTGAAGGATGTGAACCTCACCGTCGGGAAGGGCGAGTTCGTGTCGTTCATCGGGCCGTCGGGCTGCGGCAAGACCACGTTCCTGCGCGCCATCGCCGCTCTGGAGCATCCGACCGAAGGCACGCTGACGGTCAACGGGATGACGCCTGACGCGGCCCGGCAGGCGCGGGCCTATGGCTATGTGTTTCAGGCGGCGGGGCTCTATCCGTGGCGGACGATTGCCGGGAATATCCGGCTTCCCCTTGAAATCATGGGGTTTTCCAGGGATGAGCAGGAGGAGCGGGTGGAGCGCGTCCTGGCGCTTGTCGATCTCGACGGGTTCGGCAGGAAGTTTCCCTGGCAGTTGTCGGGCGGGATGCAGCAGCGCGCCTCGATCGCCCGGGCGCTGGCGTTCGACGCGGATATCCTGCTGATGGACGAGCCCTTCGGAGCTTTGGACGAGATCGTCCGCGACCGGCTGAACGAGGAGGTGCTGAAGCTCTGGGCGCGGACGGAGAAGACCATCGGTTTCGTCACCCATTCGATCCCGGAGGCGGTGTATCTGTCCACCAGGATCGTTGTGATGTCGCCCCGTCCGGGGCGGATCACCGATGTGATCGAGAGCCCGCTGCCCAAGGACAGGCCGCTCGATATTCGCGACAGTCCCGAGTTCATCGCCATCGCGCACCGGGTGCGCGAGGGCTTGCGCGCGGGGCATGGCGATGAGGTCTGAGGCCCGTCAGGTCCGCGTCGGTATCGCGTGGTTTTCCTGTAGGTTTTCCGTAGCTACAGGGCGCGCGTTGCTTTCCGGGGCCGCGCAACGCCTCCGGGTGCGGCGCGGGGGGCTGTCTGCCCCCCGGCCCCGGACCGGGTCCGGGGCTCCCCCCGAGGATATTTCCGGCAAGATGAAGGGCGCGGTGAAGCCATGAGGTCGCTCGCCCCGATCCTGACCGTCCTCGCCGCCATCGTCGCGCTCTGGTATGCGGGCACGGTCCGGCTGAACGCGCAGTGGACCTACGACCAGGCGGCGCGGGCCGGGGTCGAGGTGACGTTTCGCGAGCTTCTGGCCGACACGATGGCGCAGGAGCGCCCCGTGCTGCCGGCGCCGCACCAGGTGGCGCAGGGGCTTTGGGACGGGGTTTTCGGGCAGAAGCCGAGTTCGAAGCGGAGCCTTGTCTATCACGGGCAGGTGACGCTGTCGGCGACCCTCGTCGGGTTCGTCATCGGCACCCTGGCGGGGATCCTCCTGGCGGTGGGGATCGTCCACAACCGGGCGATGGACCTGAGCGTGATGCCCTGGGCCATCGCCAGCCAGACCATTCCGATCCTCGCCATCGCGCCGATGGTGATCGTGGTTCTGGCCTCGATCGGGGTGACCGGGCTTTTGCCGAAGGCGGTGATCTCGGCTTACCTGTCGTTCTTTCCGGTCGTGGTCGGCATGGTGAAGGGCTTGCGGTCACCCGACGCGATGCAGCTTGACCTCTTGCGGACCTATAGTGCGAGCCCGGCGGCGACGTTCTGGAAGCTGAGGCTGCCCGCCTCGATGCCCTATCTTTTCGCCTCGCTCAAAGTGTCGGTGGCGGCCTCGCTGGTCGGCGCCATCGTCGGCGAATTGCCGGCGGGGGCCTCGGCCGGGCTTGGCGCGCGGCTCCTGTCGGGGAGCTATTACGGCCAGACGATCCAGATCTGGGCGGCGCTCTTTGCCGCGGCGATCCTCGCGGCGGGGCTGGTGACGGTCATCGGCGTGATCGAGCGCGGCACGCTCCGGCGGATGGGGATGGACCGATGAGCTGGCTCTGGGGGGCGGTGATCTTCTGGCTCGCGGCCTGGGCGTTCAACGTCTGGCTGGCGAACCGGCCGGTGGCGCGGAGCCGCGCGGTGCAGCTGTTCATTCCGGCGCTTTTCGGGGTGACGCTGCTGATCCTCTGGGAGGGGATCGTCAGGGGCCTGGACGTGCCGGGCGTGATCCTGCCCGCGCCCTCGGCGATCTGGGCGACGATCCGCGCCTCGCTGCCGGTCCTTGCGGGGGATTTCGTCCAGACGATCCTGAAAGGGGCGCTCTCGGGCTATCTCATCGGCTGCGGCGCGGCGGTCCTGACGGCGATCGCCATCGACCGCTCGCCCTTCCTGCAGCGCGGGCTTCTGCCCATCGGCAATTTCGTCGCCGCCCTGCCGATCGTCGGCATCGCGCCGATCCTCGTGATGTGGTTCGGCTTCGACTGGCAGTCGAAGGCCGCCGTCGTCGTCGTCATGGTCTTCTTCCCGGTTCTGGTGAACACGGTGGCGGGGCTTGCCGCTTCCGAACGGATGCAGCGCGACCTGATGGCGACCTGGGGCGCCTCTTACTGGCAGACGCTGGTCAAGCTCAGGCTTCCGGCGGCGATGCCCTTCATCTTCAACGGGCTGAAGATCGCCACGACTCTGGCGCTGATCGGCGCTATCGTGGCGGAGTTCTTCGGCTCGCCGACGCGCGGCATGGGGTTTCGGATTTCGACCGCCGTCGGGCAACTCTCGCTCGACATGGTGTGGGCGGAAATTGCCGTGGCGGCCCTGGCCGGCTCGGCATTCTACGGGGTGGTGGCGCTGATCGAAAAGGGCGTCACCTTCTGGCATCCCTCGCAAAGAGGGCGGACGTGACAACAAGGAGGCTATAGACATGAAAAAACTGCTGACTTCGGTTCTGGCCGCGGGGCTTCTCGCCACCGCCGCCGAGGCCGCCGACGATGTGTCCCTGCAGCTGAAATGGGTGACGCAGGCCCAGTTCGCGGGCTACTACGTCGCCAAGGACAAGGGCTTTTACGACGAGGAGGGGCTGAACGTCACCATCCTGCCGGGTGGCCCGGACATCGCGCCGACCCAGGTCGTCGCCGGCGGTGGTGCCGACGTGGTCATCGACTGGATGCCCTCGGCTTTGGCCGCGCGGGAAAAGGGCCTGCCACTTGTCAATATCGCCCAGCCCTTCAAGTCGTCGGGCATGATGCTGACCTGCCTCAAGGAAACCGGCGTGGCGAGCCCGGAGGACTTCAAGGGCAAGACGCTCGGCGTCTGGTTCTTCGGCAACGAATACCCGTTCCTGAGCTGGATGGCCCATCTCGGCATCCCGACGACGGGCGGGGCCGACGGGGTCGAGGTGCTGAAGCAGGGCTTCAACGTCGATCCCCTGCTGCAAAAGCAGGCCGCCTGCATTTCCACCATGACCTACAACGAATACTGGCAGGTGATCGACGCCGGCATCGCGCCCGAGGATCTCGTCACCTTCAAGTACGAGGACGAGGGCGTGGCGACGCTCGAGGACGGGCTTTACGTCCTGGAGGAAAAGCTGACCGATCCGGCCTTCGAGGACAAGATGGTGCGCTTCGTGCGCGCCTCGATGAAGGGCTGGAAATGGGCCGAGGAAAACCCGGACGACGCGGCGATGATCGTGCTCGACAACGACGAGACCGGCGCCCAGACCGAGACCCACCAGAAGCGGATGATGGGCGAGGTCGCCAAGCTGACCGCGGGTTCCAACGGCGCGCTCGATCCGGCCGACTATGAGCGCACCGTGGCGACGCTGCTTGGCGGCGGCTCCGACCCGGTGATCACCAAGGCGCCGGAAGGGGCCTGGACGCACCAGATCACCGACAAGGCGCTCGAGTAACCGCCCTTGCGGTCTGGAAAGACCGGGACCGGCGCGCGGAGCAGGGGCTTCGCGCGCCTTTTTGTTTGTTGCGCGCCTGATCGGCGTCAAGGCGCCGCCGGCGGTCACGGCGAGGATGAAATCCGGGCGGGGCTCCGGTGCCGTCGCCTTTTCGGACCATCAACAGGACGGCCGGGCCCGCGGATGCGGCCGGCCGGAAGGAGAAAGAGAATGCGCTTGCCCGACAGAACCGAAGATCGACACCCGCATCTGCCGGGGTTTGCCCTGATCCTCGTCATGGCGCTCGCCGCCTGCGCCGAACCGCAGCTCGAGGAATGCGAGGAGGGCGTGAGCGGGTTGAGCGGCGCGACCACGCTGGTGCCGGCCAACTGCTGAGCGGCGGATGGGGGTGGCCCCGGAAGGCCGCCCCGTTTCGCTCACGGGCAGGGCCGCACGTAGTAGGTGCCGTCGCCGCGCGCATAGGCGCATTCCTGCGTCGCGTTGTTCTGCGCGACGAGGGTGCCGATCGTGGCGCCGGCCAGCGCGCCGATGATCATCCAGTCGTCGTCGTTCTCGAGCGCCTTGGCGGTCAGTCCGCCGAGCGCGGCGCCGGTGAGCCCGCCAACCACCATCTGTTCCTGCCGGGTCATGCCTTCGCAGGCCGCGAGCGCGAGGATCGCGGTCAGGGCGAGCATCCTGGATGGGAAAGTCATCTTGTCCTCCTGTCTTGCCGCAACCGAGTATCGGGCGCGCGGGCGGCGGCGGATTGATCGCGGTCAACGCGATGCCCCGCGCGGCGCCTTTTCGCTTGCCCTCGGGCGCGGATCGCGGTCTATCTCGGGGCAGAGGGTCTCAGGCGGGGGCGATTGCGATGCGGCGGAAGACGGCGGGATTCGGGATCGGGCGGGGCGCGCGGCTGGCGCTGGTCCTGGCGGGGCTGGCCACCGTCTCGGCCTGCAACCGCGACCGGCTCGACCTGACCGAATGCATCGACGGCCGCCCGGCGGTGAAGCGCACGCTGGACGTGGCGCCGCCGAATTGCTGAGCGTCGGGTGCTGCGCGTCATGCGCTGAAAATCCGACGCCAAGGCTCGCAAATCACTTGAAAAACCTGTAAAGTCCTCGCGGGTCGCACGGATCGGCCGGACAGGGGCGAGGCGATATGGCGCGATCGGCGCTGACGGGGACGAGGGTGCGCGAACGGCGGCTCCGGATCGGCATGAAACAGGCCGATCTGGCGCGGGCCGTGGCGATCTCGCCGGCCTATCTCAACCTCATCGAGCATAACCGGCGCCGGGTCGGGCCGGAATTGCTGACGGCCCTTTCGGCGGCCCTCGGGGTCGAGGAGGCGGCCCTGGCCGAAGGCGCGGAAAGCGCGCTTTTCGAAGGGCTGCGGGAGGGGGCGGCGTCGGTCGCCGCCGCCGGGCCGGACGAGGGGGCGCCGGAGCTGGACCGGATCGAGGAATTCGTCGGCCGCTTCCCCGGCTGGGCGGCGCTTCTTGCCGACCGGCAGGCGCGGATCGGCGCGCTCGAACGCACGGTCGAGGCGCTCAGCGAACGCATGGCGCATGACCCGTTTCTCTCGGCCTCGCTCCATGAGGTCGTCTCGGCCGTGACCTCGGTCCGCTCCACCGCCGCGATCCTCGCCGAAAGCGAGGAGATCGCCCCGGACTGGCGCGCGCGCTTCCACCGCAACATCTACGAGGACAGCATCCGCCTGTCGGAGGCCGCCGCCGCCCTCGTCGCCTATCTCGATGCGAGCCAGGAGAGCGAGACGGGCCTGTCCTCGCCGCAGGAGGAGGTCGAGGCCTGGCTGGCGCGCGCCCACTATCACCTCGCCGGGCTCGAGCGCGCGCATCCGACGCCGGCGGAGAGCCTCGTGAGCGGGGTGCCGGACCTCGCGAGCGGCGCGGCGCGCAAGCTCGCGCGCGCCCATGTCGCGCGCTACCGGGCCGACGCGCTGGCGCTGCCGCTCGAACCGTTCCTGAAGGCGCTGGCGGCGGACGGGCCGGACCCGGCCGCGCTGGCGCGGCGGATGGGAACCGGCCTCGCCCCGGTCTTCCGCCGGCTCGCGACGCTGCCCGAAGGCGCCGGCCCTCCCGCCGGCCTCGTCATCTGCGATGCCTCCGGCACGCTCACCTTCCGCCGCCCGGCACCGGGCTTCACCCTGCCGCGCCACGGTGCGGCCTGTCCGCTCTGGCCGCTCTACGAGGCGCTCGCCCGGCCCACGGTGCCGATCCGGGCGCCGGTGGAGATGGCGGGACGGGTGCCGGTCCGCTTCCTCACCTATGCCTATAGCGAGCCGCGCCATCCCGGCGGCTTCGACGGGCCGCAGGTGGTCGAGGCGCTGATGCTGATCCTGCCCGCGACCGAGGCCCGGACCGGCGCCGAGCGCCCGATCGGCTCGTCCTGCCGGATCTGCCCGCGCGGCGGCTGCGTCGCCCGGCGCGAACCCTCGATCCTGGCCGAGGGCGGCTGAGTCGGGATGCCTCCGGCGGGGATATTTGACCCAAGTGGAAACGAAGCCGCGCCCCGGCTTCCACTTGGGTCAAATATCCCCCGCGGAGCGTCCGCCCGCGAGGCCGGGCGGTGCCGGGCGGAGGGGCGCAAGCGCGCGGGGCGCGCGATCCGGGCCGGGCCGGGCCCTATAGGTTTTGACAGGGCCGGGCCGGATCGGTGATAGTCGCGCCGAGGGGATGGAGGCGAGGGAGGAAGACGGCATGACGAGACGTGTCCTCCTCATCGAGGACGAGCCGCATATCGCCGAGGCGATCCGCTACATCCTCGTCCGCGACGGCTGGTCGGTGGCGAGCCATGGCGAGGGCGGGAGCGCGCTCGAGGTGATCCGCCGCGAGGTGCCGGATGTCGTGGTGCTCGACGTGATGCTGCCGGGCCGGTCGGGCTACGAGATCCTCGAGGAGATGCGCGCCGATCCGGACCTTGCCACGCTGCCGGTCCTGGTCCTGTCGGCGCGCGGCCAGAGCGCCGACCGGGCGCTGGCCGAGGGCGCCGGGGCGTCGCGCTTCATCGCCAAGCCCTTCGCCAATGCCGAGATCGTCGCGGCGCTCCGGCAGATGGCGGGCGCATGACCGTCCGGGCCGGGGAGCGGGCCGCATGAAGGCGAATGGGCCGCCGAAATTCCTCGCGCGCCGCTCCTATCGCCGCCGCCGGGTGATCGACGCCGCCCGGCTTATGCCGGTGCTCGGCCTCTTTCTCGTCCTTCTGCCGATTCTCTGGCGCCCGGCCGCGACGCCCGAGCCCGATACCGCGCGCGGCGGGCTCTATCTCTTCGCGGTCTGGCTCCTCCTCATCGTCGTCGCCTTCGTCCTCGCCCGCCGCCTGTCGCGCGTCGACCGGGACGGCGAGTCGGGCGCTCCGGGCGCCGCGGGGCAGCAGGAGCCGCACTGATGGTGCCGTTCAACATCCTCGTCGCGGTCTGCCTCGCCTATGTCTGCCTGCTCTTCCTCGTCGCCTTCGCCGCCGAGCGGCGGGCCGAGCGGGGCCGGGCGGGCTGGCTGCGCTCGCCGGTCATCTACACGCTGTCGTTGTCGATCTACTGCACCGCCTGGACCTTCTACGGCGCGGTCGGTTATGCCGCGCGCTCGGGGCTCGAATTCGTCACCATCTATCTCGGGCCGACGCTGGTGCTGGTCGGCTGGTGGCTGGTCCTGCGCAAGCTCGTCCGGATCGGCCAGGCGCAGCGCGTGACCTCGATCGCCGACCTCATCTCGTCGCGCTACGGCAAGTCGAACCTTCTCGGCGTCATCGTCACGGTGATCGCCGTCGTCGCCGCGACGCCCTACATCGCGCTCCAGCTCCAGTCGGTCACGCTCTCCTTCGGCGTCTTCGCCTCCGGCACGCCCGAGGGCTGGGCGCTGCCCGACCAGAGCGCCACCGCGCTCTGGGTCGCGGGCGGGCTCACGCTCTTCACCATCCTCTTCGGCACCCGCAACCTCGACGCCAACGAGCGCCACCACGGCGTCGTCATGGCGATCGCGCTTGAGGCGGTGGTGAAGCTCGTGGCGCTTCTGGCCGTCGGGGTCTTCGTCGTCTGGGGCGTCGCCGGCGGCATCGGCGACGTGATCGCCCGGATCGACGCCTCGTCCATCGCCGACTGGCCGCTGATGCCCGGCCGCTGGATCGGGCTGACCTTCGTCTCCGCCGCCGCGATCCTGACCCTGCCGCGGATGTTCCAGGTGATGGTCGTCGAGAACTCGGACGAGCGCCACCTCGCCACCGCCTCCTGGGCCTTTCCGCTTTACCTGATGCTGATGAGCCTGTTCGTGCTGCCCATCACCGTCGTCGGCCTCTCGGTCCTGCCGGAGGGCGCGAACCCCGACCTCTTCGTCCTGACGCTGCCGCTCGCCGAGGGGCAGGGCAAGCTCGCGATGCTCGCCTTCCTCGGCGGCTTTTCCTCGGCGACCTCGATGGTGATCGTCGCGGCCATCGCGCTGGCGACGATGGTGTCGAACCACATCGTCACGCC
The DNA here is from genome assembly GCA_011620265.1 of Paracoccaceae bacterium. Classification (GTDB taxonomy): domain Bacteria; phylum Pseudomonadota; class Alphaproteobacteria; order Rhodobacterales; family Rhodobacteraceae; genus Albidovulum. The sequence goes on along the minus strand of WOZM01000191.1, from coordinate 16,640 downwards.
CTTGTGGCTGAGCTTGCGCGAAGGCGGCGCGCGGGCGCCGGGCGATGTGCGCGGCCTCGTCCTGATGTCGCGGCGGGTGTCGATCGCGGCGATCCTGGCGCTCGGCTACGGCTATTACCACATGTCGGGCGGCTCGGCGGCGCTGGCGGCGATCGGGCTCATCTCCTTCGTCGGGGTGGCGCAGATCCTGCCGGCGATGATCGGCGGCATCTTCTGGCGGGGGGCGACCGGGGTCGGCGCGGCGATGGGCCTCGTCACCGGGTTCCTCGTCTGGCTCTACGCGCTCTACCTGCCCTCCTTCGGCTCCGGCGGGCTTCTGTCCGAGGCGCTGTTGCGCGAGGGTCCGGGCGGGATCGGCTGGCTCCGCCCGCAGGCGCTGTTCGGGGTCGACGGGCTCGATCCGCTGCTCCATGCGATTTTCTGGTCGATGTCGCTGAATACCGGGATCTTCGTCGCGGGCTCGCTTCTCACCTTCCCGAGCCCGGTCGAGCGGATGCAGGGCCTCGCCTTCGTCAACGCGTTCGAGCACGACGCGGGCGCGCGCGGCTGGAGCCGGGGGGGCGCGGAAGCCGAGGACCTCCTGACCATGAGCCAGGGCATCCTCGGCGCCGAGGAGGCGCAGCGCTTCTTCCAGGCCGAGGCCGCGGCGCAGGGCAAGGCGGGCTTCCTGCCCGACACCACCCCCGAATTCATCGAACGGCTGGAGCGGCGCCTCGCCGGGGCGGTCGGCACCGCGACCGCGCATGCGATGATCGCCCAGTTCGCCGTGGGTGCGGCCGTTTCGGCGCAGGACCTGATGGCGGTCGCCTCGGAGGCGCAGCAGATCCTCGAATACTCGACCCAGCTCGAGGCGAAGTCCGAGGAACTGGCGCGCACCGCGCGGCAGTTGCAGGAGGCGAACGAGAAGCTGAAGGACCTTTCGGTGCAGAAGGACACGTTCCTGAGCCAGATCAGCCACGAGTTGCGCACCCCGATGACCTCGATCCGGGCGTTTTCGGAGATCCTGATGGACCCGGACCTGCCGGGCGAGATGCAGCAGAAATATGCCGAAGTCATCCATGACGAGACGATCCGGCTGACCCGGCTTCTCGACGACCTTCTCGACCTGTCGGTGCTGGAGAACCGCAAGGTGCAGCTCAGCGTCAAGGTGGCGAACCTGCACGATCTTCTCAACAAGGCGGTGCAGGCGGCCTCGAACACCCGGCCCGAGCGCGCCTTCACCCTCCACCGCGATTTCCCGGCCGAGCACATGCCGGTCATCACAGATACCGACCGGCTGGTGCAGGTCTTCATCAACCTCGTCTCGAACGCGCGGAAATACTGCGATGCGGAGCGGCCCGAACTGACCATCGCCGCGCGCCGGCGCGGCGGGCGGATCATCGTCGATTTCATCGACAACGGATCGGGGATCCCCAAGGCCTCGCAGCGGCTGATCTTCGAGAAGTTCGCCCGGCTGACCGATACCGCGCGGGCCGGGGGGGCGGGGCTCGGCCTCGCCATCTGCCGCGAGATCATGGCCAATCTCGGCGGCACGATCGCCTATCTGCCGGGACAGGGCGGGGCCGCGTTCCGCGTCTCGCTGCCGGTCCGGCCGGAAAGTGCGGCGACGGCCGAGGCCGCGTGAGGTCCGGGTAAGGTGGGTCGAGACCCACCTTACGGCGGCCTGGCCGGGGGAGGGCGCGCGCCGGGGGGGCGGGTAAGGTGGGTCTTGACCCACCTTACGGTCGCGGCGGTGAGCGCGGCGGGGTCGGGGCGCGTCTCAACCCTTTGGTAACCCTGATCCGACTAGTCTGGCGCAGACCCGCATCCCGGGCCCGGGGACGGAGGAATGACGAAAACCGCGTCGGATACAGTGCTGAAACGCAAGGCGGAGGCCGGACGCTCCCAGCCCGGGGGCGCGCCGCGCACGCCCGTGCGCCTCTTCGGCCAGGCTGTCGCCAAGTCCGCGCAGGACATGCTGAAGCTCCCCGTGACGGTCATCGACGCGGTCGAACTGCGCGCGTCCCTCGCCGAATTGCCCGAGCGGCTGAGCGAACGCTCGCTCCTCGTGGTGATGGAGGGGCCGGGCGAGGCGCTCGGGCTCATGGCGCTCTCGCCCGAGACGCTCGCGAGCCTGATCGAGGTGCAGACGACGGGCCGGATCGGCGCGGCGGAGGTGCCGTCGCGGCGCCCGACGCGCACCGATGCGGCGATGTCGGTGCGCTTCGTCGACCGGGTGATGGCGGAGCTGGAACTGGCGCTGGCCTGCGACGCCGCGATCGCCTGGGCCGGCGGGTTCCGCTATGCCTCGTTCCTCGACGATCCGCGACCGCTCGGCCTCCTGCTCGAGGATACCGCCTACCGGGTGCTGCAACTGACGCTGGGCTACGGTGTCGACGGTGCGCGCCGCGGCACGGTCCTGATGGCGGTTCCGGCCGAGGGGCGGGGCCGGATGCCGGCCCGTCCCGATGCCGCGGCCGGCGCCGATCCCGGCGCGGCGGCGGCCACGACGGAATGGGTCGAGCGGATCGAGGCGGCCGTCTACGGCGCCGAGGCGCAGATCGAGGCGGTGCTCGACCGCGTGCGCCTGCCGCTTTCGGCGGTGCTGGCGCTGAAGCCGGGGGCGATGGTGCCGCTGTCGAAATCCGCGCTCACGCGGGTCCGGGTCGAGGGGCGGGGCCATCGCTTCGTCGCCTGGGGGCGGCTCGGCCAATGCCAGGGCCATCTCGCCGTCAGGGTGCATCTGAGCCTGCAGGAGGATGGCGAGGAGCGGGCGGAGTTCGAGCCGGCAGCCGAGACTTCCGCCCCGGCCCGGCCCGTCGCCCGTCCGCAAGCGCCGCCGCGCATCGCGGAGGCGGCCGAGGCGCGGCCGGAGGGCGGGGCCTCCGACCCGGCCGCGACGCCTGAACGCAGCCGGGCCGCCTCGGGCTGAGGCGGTGCGGGCACCGGTCGGCGGTCCGAGCATAGGAAGGTGGGCACCCCCCCCGATCAGCGCCGCCCGACCCTTGGCGCCTGCCGGGAGCGACCTGGTTGCCTCTGCAGGCGCAGCGCCGGTCCGGGACGGTCGAGAGATCGGGGTGAATGGCCCCGGCGCGCGGGAGGCGGGCGGGATCGGGAGACCTGTCGCGAACTCCGAACCCGCCGGCTTCCCGGTTTCGGCCCAGATCGGCTCTGCCGGATCGTGCCGGGGCGCTGTCCCTTGTCGGGAGGAGGCCGGGCCGGTCAGGCCCGCGCGGCGAAGCCGTCGATGCGCGGGCGGAAGGGTTCGAGGTCGTAGCCCCAGCGCGCCGCCGTGGCGATCAGCGTCTCGGTCGGCAGCCGCCCCGCGAGGCTCATCGCCCAGACGATGGAGGAGCGGTTGCCCGAGGCGCAATAGGCGAAGACCGGCCCCTCGGCCGCATCGATCGCCGCGCGCTGGGCCGCGACGTTGTCGTCGCTGATGGCGCCGCCCACGACAGGGTTCACGACGAAGCGCAAGCCCGCCGCCTCGACCGCCGCGCGCAGCGCCTCGGTCTGCAGTTCGGGCGGAATCTCGGCGTCGGGCCGGTTGTCGATCACCGTGGTGAAGCCGGCGGCCTTTATAACCGCCACATCCTCGGGCGCGATCTGCGGCGAGACGGCATAGTCGTCGGTCAGGTGTCGGATCTCCATCGTCACTCCTCAGGCGGTGGCGGGGCGGCCGATGCGGCCCCGTATCGTGGGCGTGGCGACCATACCCGCGATCATGGCGAGAAGGAAGACGATGCCTTGCCAGCCGCCGAAGCCGAGGACGGCCATGGACGGGCCGGGGCAGAGGCCCGAGAGCCCCCAGCCCATGCCGAAGAGGACCGAGCCGACGACGAGATCGGGCTCGGCCACCGGCTTCGGCAGGTCGGGCATCGGCGTGCCGAGCGC
>WOZM01000191.1:0-12667 GCA_011620265.1 Paracoccaceae bacterium | reverse complement strand
GCGCGGTCCCGTCGACGAGCCCGCCGAGGATGCCCGAAGCGCCCATGATGCGCCCGTTCACCAGAAGGTAAAGTGCGGCCGCCGAGCCGATGATCAGCCCTCCGGCCAATCCCCAGATCCAGTCGATATCCATGATTTCTCCCTGTCCGGGCGGCCCGTTTCCCCCAGGCCCCCCGTTTCGCGCATTCGCCTCGAGCTATAGCGCAGGCGTTATGCATTGCAAGAATGGAATGTGAGTATCGGCTCCGGGAAAATCCAGGATTGACTTGTGTCAAGGCTGCCGGGAACACTGGCTGCCTAGAAAGATGGGGAAGAGGTAAAGGAGAGCCCTATGAAATCCGTCGCCGAACGCAAGGCCGCGCTGGTCGCGCGCCAGGCCGATCTGCTGGCCCGCATCGCCGGAATCGGTGCCGAGTTCGACAGTCACGAGGCCAAGGACTGGGAGGAGATGGCGACCGAGCGCGAGGTGGACGAGGTGCTCGAGGATCTCGGCCAGTCGGCGCAGGTGGAGTTGCGCATGATCGAGGCCGCGCTGACCCGGATCGAGGAGGGCGAATACGGCTATTGCGTGCAATGCGGCACCGAGATCTCGCAAGAGCGGCTCGACCTTCTGCCGGCCACCCCGTTCTGCCCCGACTGCGCGCCGTCAAAGTGACGCGAGGGCCGGCCTGACGGCGGCCGCCCATTGCCAATGCAGGCCGGACCCTTAGAGTGGCCCTGAGGCACACGTCACCGGGGAGGCCTGCCATGACCGAACAGGTTCGCACCGCGATAAACGAGGGGATCGCGACGATCACCCTCGACAATCCGCCGGTCAACGCGCTGGGGGCCGCGCTGCGCGGCGCGTTCATGGCGGCGTTCGAAGCGGCCATGGCCGATCCGTCGGTGCGGGTGGTCATCCTTGCCGCCGCCGGCCGGACCTGGCCCGCCGGCGCCGATATCGGCGAATTCGGCCGGCCGCCGGTGGCGCCGCAACTGCCCGAACTCTGCGCCGCCGTGGCCCGGTCGGCCAAGCCCGTCATCGCCGCGCTTCACGGCACCGTGCTCGGCGGCGGGCTGGAACTGGCGCTTGCCGCCGGGGTGCGGCTGGCCGAACCCGGCACCACGCTCGGCCTGCCGGAAGTGTCGCTCGGGATCCTGCCGGGCGCCGGCGGGACCCAGCGCCTGCCGCGGCTGATCGGTGCGAAGCCGGCGCTCGGCCTGATGCTGAGCGGGTTGCCGATCGCGGCGGAGCGGGCGCTGGATCTCGGCCTCATCGACGCGGTGAGCGAGGGCGGCGCGGCGACCGCCGCCGAGGGGCTGGCGCGGGCCTATCTCGCCGGGACGGCGGAGTTGCCGACGGCGGCGGAGCGGGCCGGGGGCCGCGCGCCGGATGCCGAGGGCTGGCTCTCGGCCGTCGCGGCGGCACGGGCCGGTCTCGGCAATCCGCGGCTGCCGGCGCCGGGCCGGATCATCGACTGCGTCGAGGCGGCCCTTCTGCTGCCCGAGGACGAGGGCTTCGTCTTCGAGGGCGCCGCCTTCGCCGAGCTGGTCGCGACGCCCGAGGCGGCCGCGCTCCGCCATGCCTTCCTCGCCGAGCGGCGGGCGATGCGGCAGAACGATCCGGGCCGGGTCGCGGCGCGCGAGATCCACCGCGCGGGGGTTGTCGGCGGCGGGCCTCTGGGGGCCGGGATCGCGGTGGCGCTGCTTGGCGCGGGTCTTTCGGTCACTCTGGTCGAGCGCGACCAGACCGCGCTTGCCGCCGGCCTCGCCCGGGTCGCGACTTTGCACGAGCGCGCGGTCGAGAAGGGCCGGCTCACGCCCGAGGCGCGCGAGGCGGAATGGGCGCGGATCTCCGGCGCCACCGATTTCGGGGCGCTGGCCACGGCCGACCTGATCGTCGAGGCGGTGCCCGAGGACGAGGCGCTGAAGACGCAGGTCTTCGCCGATCTCGGCCGGGTGGCGAAGCGCAAGGCGGTCCTCGCCACCGCGACCTCGCATGTCGATCTCAACCGGCTCGCGGCGGCATCGTCGCGGCCCGAGGACGTGATCGGGCTGCATGTCCTCGGCCCCGTCCAGGGGACGAAGCTTCTCGAGGTCGTCGTGGGCGCCGGGACCGCGCCCGAGGTGACGGCGACGGGGTTCGCGCTGGCCAAGCGGCTCGGCAAGATCGCGGTGCGCTCGGGCGTCTGCGACGGGTTCATCGGCAACCGCGTTCTGAACGCCTGGCGGACGGCCATGGACTTCCTCCTGGAAGACGGCGCGACGCCTTGCGAGATCGACCGGGCGATGCGCGAATTCGGCTTCCCGCTCGGCCCCTATCAGGGGCTCGACATCGCCGGGCTCGATCTCGGCTGGGCGCGGCGGAAGCGGCTGTCGCTGCGTCGCGACCCGGCGCGGCGCTATGTGGCGATCGGCGACCGGCTTTGCGAGGCGGGGCGGTTCGGGCAGAAGGCCGGGAAGGGATATTACCTTTACCCAGAGGGGGGCGGCAAGGGCGTCGAGGACCCCGAGGTGCTGGCCCTGATCGCGGCGGAGCGGCAGGCCAAGGGCCTCGTCGCGCGCAAGGTCGGCGCGGAGGAGATCCGGCGCCGGGCGCTCGCCGCGATGGCCAACGAGGGGGCGCGGCTTCTCGAGGAGGGGATCGCGCGCTGTCCGTCGGATATCGACGTGGTGATGCTCGCGGGGGGCGGGTTTCCGCGCTGGCGCGGCGGGCCGATGATGGCGGCCGATCAGGCGGGGCTGCTCGTGATCCGCAACGACCTGCGCGATTTCGCCCGCGAGGAGGACGCCTTCTGGCGCCCGGCGGTGATCTGGGACGAGCTGATCAAGAACGGCCTGGCCTTCGCCGACCTCAACCGCATCTGACCGCCCGCAATGCGGTAAGGTGGGTTTGAACCCACCTTGCGGGTGGGTCCCGGGGGGGCGGTCAGCCGAGGAGGATCCCCGCCACGACCATCATCAGCCCGATCGCCGAGAGAAGGAGCGCGCCGAGATTGAGCGCGACGACCCGCTGGAGCCGTGCCCTGAGCTCGGCGTCGGGCAGGCCCGCCCGCCGGGCGGCCGCGACCTTCAGGATGCACCAGACAAGGCCGCCGAGCCCCGCGAGCGTCACCGCGGCCCCGGTCCAGATCAGCCAGTCCATGCCATCCCCCTTCGTCCCCTGTCCCGCCCGGACCGGCCTAGCGCGATGTGGCCGGCACGGCAAGGGCGGGGCTTGAAGGCGCAGGGTCTTGCGTCTAGTCAGGGGCGTCCGCCAGAAGGAGCAACACGATGAACCAGCCCGTTTCCGATGCCACCTACAATGTCGCCGCCGACGAGCTGCGCCAGTTCATCGAGCGCTTCGAGCATCTGGAGGCCGAGAAGAAGGACATCGCCGACCAGCAGAAGGAAGTGATGGCCGAGGCCAAGGGCCGCGGCTACGACACCAGGGTGCTGCGCAAGGTCATCGCGCTCCGCAAGCGCGACAAGGACGACCTGGCCGAGGAAGAGGCGGTTCTCGAGATGTACAAGGCAGCACTCGGCATGGCCTGAACGGTCGTCATGGAAATGTTACCGGACCGTCATCCCGGTCTCACAGCCTGCGTCCATCACCCGGAGCGACACCAACCGGTCCCGGAGGACGAATCGATGAAACTGCTCACCACATCCGTGCTTGCCGTTCTGGCCGCCATGCCGGCCGTTGCCGGCGATTTCGGCGCCGAGGTCGACGCGCTGCTCGCAGAGCGCTCGGCCGAGTTCTTCGGGATCGCCGTGCCGCTTGCCGACTCGGCGCCGGCCTCGGCCGAGGAAGGCTACCGCACCGAGGCGCAGACCGCCGCCGATCAGGTGGCGCTGGCCGAGGGCCTCACCGCCGAGTTCGTGACCCGCGAGGTCGCCAATTCCGCCGACATGATGGCCTTCTATCCGGCCGGGAATCCGACCCATCTCGTCTCCTGCATCGAGGTCGACCGCGAGGAGATCGCGGCCGGCAAGCTCAACCCCTCGGTCCAGGCGGTATCGCTCGCCGATGGCGCGGTCACGACGCTGGTGCGCGGCATGAAGGGCTGCGACGGCATCCGCACCACGCCCTGGGGCACGATCCTCGCCACCGAGGAGGAGGATGACGGCGCGGCCTACGAGATCCTCGATCCCCTCGCGCTCGACGCCGTGACGGTCGATCGCGATGCCGGCACCACCTCGGATCCGGCCCATGTCGTCCGCCGCACCGCGTTGCCGGTGATGGCGTGGGAAGGTCTCACGATCACCGGCGAGGGCGTCATCTATGCCGGCGACGAGCTGCGCCCGGGCACCGCGACGGGCGATGCCGATGGCGGGTCGATGTTCAAGTTCGTGCCGGCCGCCGCCCATGCCGGCGGGATGATCGACACGCTCGACGCCTCGCCGCTCGCGGCCGGCAAGACCTATGCGCTCCAGACCTCGTGCCGCGACGGCAAGGCCCAGTACGGGCAGGGCTGCGAGATCGGCAACGGTCTCTGGATCGAGGTCGATCCGGCCAATGCCCGCGCCGAGGCCGACGCGAAGCAGGCGACCGGGTTCTACCGGCCGGAGGACCTTCATGCCGATCCGGCCTATGCCGGCGACGGCATCCGCTTCTGCTGGACCAATACCGGCAACGAAGATGCGATGAACTATGCCGAGGTGATGTGCGCCATCGACACCGCGCCGATGGCGGTGCCGGCGCCGGATGCCGAGGGCAAGGTCGCGATGACGACCACGATCAACCGCTTCGTCGAGGGCGACGCCGACTTCAACTCGTTCGACAACCTCGCCTTCCAGCCGGGCACCGGTATCCTCTACGTGATCGAGGACCATCCGAACGGCGACATCTTCGCCTGCCTGCCGGACGGGGCCGACCGCGACATCAAGACCGACGGCTGCATCAAGGTGCTGTCGGTGAAGGATACTTCGGCCGAACCCACCGGCTTCATCTTCGCCGAGGACGGGATGTCGGCTTACGTCCACATCCAGCATTCCGACGACAGCGCGATGGCGAAGGTCGACGATTACGCGACCGACGACCTGGTCCGCATCAGCGGCTTCAAGATGCCGGCGAACTGACGCCGGCGAAGGTCCGAGCCAAGGCACGGGCGGGAGTTTCCCGCCCGTTTCCCGTTTCCGCCCCCGGCTTTCTCCGGGCTGCCCCGGCCCCGGCCCTCACGGAGCGAGGAAGGTGATCTCCGCCATGTCGGCGATCTCGGCGCAGTCTTCCTCGTAGGCGGCGGTCAGCGCCGCCACCAGCTCGGCGCTCCAGCCCGGCAGGTCGACCTCCACCTCGATCTCCTCGGGACGCGCGTATTTCTCGAGATGCGCCGTGGTCGCGCGGCGCCGCTGCTCGACCGAGGCGGGCGGGTGGGTTTCGAGATAGGCCTTGAGCTTCACCAGCCCCTCTTCGGTCATGATCGCGGCAAGAAGGTCGAAATCGCCCTCGAGCGCCGCCTCGGGGCCGAGGCCGGCCACCGCGCGCAGGATCTCGGGCCAGAGGAGCGGCGTGTCCTCGTTGCACCAGACCGTGAGGGCGATGTCGGGCACCGCGGCGACGATCCGCCGGATCACCGGCGCCCAGCGGAGCGCGATCGGGCTCTGGTCGCCCATGATCGTGTCGTAGCTGCCCTCGTTCACCCGTTCGATCAGCGTCGGCACCAGCGTCGCGGGGTTGCGCAGCGCAAGGAAGAATTCCGACTGCGCATCGGGAAAGAGGTTGCAATAGGCGGCGACGCGCTGCGGCGCGGTGGCGTAGAAGCCCTGTTTCGTGATCGCGTTGACCGGGTAGCAGAGCAGGCAGTCATGGCTGAAGACCAGCCGCTCGGCCTCGTCCGCCTCCATCACCGCGTCGAGGATCACCTGCTGGGTCTCGGCGCCCGCCGGCGCCCCGCGCAGCGACTTCGCGACCCGCGGCAGGATCTGGCGGTAGCTTCGCGGGCTCGGCACCACGATGCCGGCGGCGCCGAGCGTTCCCCGGTTCTTCAGAAGCGCCCGGACCAGCCGGTCTTCGTCGGTGCAATGGGCACCAAGGTGGTAGGCGATCTGCATGCCTCAATCGTCCCGCTGTTCCGCCGCCGACCCTATACGCGCTCGCTGGACAGGAAAACCGCTTTCCTGTAACCGCTTGGCTCATGGCCGAGCAAAACAGTCAAGCAATGGGCCTCGCTCCGGGGCGGGCACGATCGCCGGGCGGTCCGGGCGGCGGCCTCTGGTCGGCCGGCTCGCTCGTCATCGCGGGCCTGGTGGTGCTGCCGATCCTGTCTGTGCTGGTGCTGGCCTTCCACCCGACCGAGAACATCTGGCCGCACCTGCTGGCGACGACGCTGCCGCGCTATGCCGGCAATACCGCGATCCTGACCTTCGCGACCGGCGCGCTTGCCGCCGCCATGGGCGCGGGGGCGGCCTGGCTCGTCACCATGTACCGCTTTCCCTTCGCCGGCCTCCTCGAATGGCTGCTGCTCCTGCCGCTGGCGATCCCGGCCTATATCGGCGCCTATGCGCTCGTCGATTTCCTCGACTATTCCGGCCCGGTGCAGGTGGCCTTGCGCGAGGCGGCGGGCTGGACCTCGGCCCGCGACTACTGGTTCCCGCAGGTGCGGTCGCGGACCGCCGCGGTGATCGTCCTTGCGGCCGCGCTCTATCCTTACGTCTACATGCTGGCCCGCGCCGCCTTCCGCGAACAATCCGCCGGCAGCTACGAGGTCGCGCGCGCGCTCGGCGCCGGGCCCTTCGGGCTTTTCTGGCGGGTCGGCCTGCCGCTCGCGCGGCCCGCGATCGCCGCCGGGGCGGCCATCGTGATGATGGAGACGGTCAACGATTTCGGCGTCGTCGATTTCTTCGCGGTGCAGACGCTGACGACCGGCATCTTCACCGTCTGGCTCGAGACCGGCAATGCCGGCGGCGCGGCGCAGATCGCCTGCGTGATCCTCGCCGTGATCCTCGCGCTGGTGGCGCTCGAAAAGGTCAGCAGGCGAAATTCGCGCTACTACCACTCGGCGCGCCAGCCCCGGCCGATCATCCGGATCGCGCTTGGCGGCGGGACAGGGTGGATCGCGACCGCGCTCTGCGCGGCGCCGGTCGCGGTGGGCTTCGTGCTGCCCCTTGGCGTCATCGCGGGCCATGCGCTCGACCGGCCCGAAAGCTGGGTCAGCGCCGGGCTCGGCCGGGCCTTCCTCCATACGCTCACCGTCGGAGGGGCGGCGGCGGCGCTGACGGTCGCGGGGGCCTTGTTCATGGTCTACGGCGTCCGGCTGACCGGACGCAGGCTGCCCCGGCTGATCCTGCCGGCCACGACCATCGGCTATGCCGCCCCCGGCGCGGTGCTCGCGGTCGGCATCCTGATCCCGGTCGCGGCCTTCGACCACCGGATCGCGGATGCAGTGCTGTGGCTGACGGGGCGCGATCCCGGGCTGATCCTGACCGGATCGGCGGCGGCGATCGTCTTCGCCTACACGGTGCGCTTCTTCGCCATCGCGCAAGGGGCGACCGACGCGGCCTTCGGCCGGGTCTCGCCCTCGCTGCCGATGGCGGCGCGCTCGCTCGGCCGCACGGCGGGCGGCGCCCTGCGCGAGGTCTATCTGCCGCTGATGAAGGGCTCGGTCGGCACGGCGCTTCTTCTCGTCTTCGTCGATTGCGTGAAGGAGTTGCCGGCGACGCTGCTTTTGCGCCCCTTCAATTACGACACGCTGGCGACGCGCGCGCACGAGAAGGCGAGCCTCGAGAACATCGCCGAGGCGGCGCCGCCGGCGCTTCTGGTCATCGCGGTGGGGCTCGTCGCCGTGGCCTTCCTCGCGCGGGCGCATCTTTCCGGCGGGCGCCGATAGGCGGGGCCGCCCCGACGCGAGACTTGCAGAACCGCGCGCCGCGTTCTATGTGCGGAAAAGCGCCCCTATAGCTCAGCTGGTAGAGCATCTGATTTGTAATCAGAGGGTCGGGAGTTCGAGTCTCTCTGGGGGCGCCATTGTTTTCAATAGCTTATGGTATTTTGAGCCGTTGATGCCGCTGGCTAATTCGAATTGGGTTGCGTTCGGGTTGCGCTGCTGATGCTGATGCCTACCGGCCTTCTTCGAACCTATTTGGTTACAGATTCGGCGCGCTTGCCGTTCTCAAGTCACGGCGTGGTCTTCGCGAGACCCACATCGCCCTCCGCGAAATGGGTATAGCCCTTCTTGATCTCACCCCACATGCGCGCTTCGTGTCGTTCCCGACGCGAAGTTCCGCACCGATAATCAGCGTCGGAACGAAGGATGCCTCGCAATCTAGGCGCGTTGTTTCGGGGACTGATTACGCCGAGCTCTGCGAGTTCGCCCGATGCCAGGCTAGCCGGGCGCGATGTTTGTCGGTGAGTGAGATGGGCGCGTGCCAGCGCAACTCGGCGCGAGCGGCCTCGCTCAGGTTTTGCGAGAATTTCGGACATCCGCCATCGTCAAACGTCACCAGTCCCCGGTCAAAGGCCGCGTCCCACAGCGCCGACAAAAGCAGGCCGTTGTGCACGTCCAGCCGCTCGGCATCGCTGTCGCAATCCTTCCACGCTATGATGTGGCTGGCGCGCAGCAGGGCCGCGTCAGTAATGCCTGTCAGTGGGCAGCGGCCTTGCCAATAGGTCATCAGCCGGTCGCGGAAGATGTCTTGGCCAACACGCTGGATGATCAGCCGCTCGGCCTCGGTGCTCTTGGGCAGACCAGCAATGGCTTTCTTATACTCTTCAAGCGGGCCATCGGGCAACGTCACGCCCAACTGGTAAACCCGTGACATCACGGCGTAGAGCGCAGTCAGGTTAGGATAGGCATAGCGCACGAGGCCCGGGCCCGGCAAATCGGCCTGGGGCAGATTCAGATCCTCAACGATGCCGAGGTGATCGAGGGCCAGAAACCACGGCCCCTCGTGCCCTTCGGCCGCGAACCAGACCGTGCCCTTCGCGGTTGTCGATCCATAGCGCGCCCAGCCGTCCGCTTCGCCCAAGGCGCGGCGATAGCCGTTCTGCCAGGCGACCTTTTGGCATTCCTGTGAGACGACAAAGCTCTGGGGCGACTGAATTATCACCTGAACCTCATGACCCCAAGTTGAATGACATTTGCCCGCCGCTTGCTCCTGTGGGCCACGAAGCAAAAGGAAGCCGAAGCAGTCGCTCAATGGCATTCGCAGCCTGCAGAACGACCTGCGGTTGGAAGGTGTCGAACGCCCCCTTGTAGCGGCTTAGGTAGCTCTCGCTTCTCGGGCTGATACCGGAACGCTTCGCAATCACATAGGCGACAGACTCGGCCTCCACCTCCCGCAATGCGAGGTCCGCCCATCTCCGGTTATCCACTCCGCGTTTGCGATCAATGCCGAGGTGGCCAAGGTAAAGGTGCGCCAGTTCATGAACCAGCGTGACAAATTGGGTTGCCGGTGGGTGGTTGGCATTCACCACAAGGCTCACATCGTTCAGTCTGGTTTTGTCGTTGTAGTCCTTTTCCTTCCAGACGCATCCTGCGCGCCTGTCTCCCTCATCTGCCCAGATCAGCTTGATGGCCGCCTTCTCAAGTTGTCCTTCGACGAAGCGGAACCAGGCGCGTGGGATGCCCCCGGTCGTCGGGAATGAGAACGCGGCCTCGGGGAGCTGACGCATTCTCACTTGTAGGACATGGGCTCAACGAACCTGCCGGTAGTAATACCGGCAGGTTTTTGATTTTTCGTCACATTTCGACCTGAATCGTGAAGCAGGAACACGACGAAAATGCGGAGTTCCAACTCCGCAAAAGCGAGAATCGTGGAAAATCCGGGAAAATGCTTCGCGAAACCAACATCCGGCCAATATCGGGTATGCACGAGGTGTGCGCTTGACCCAACGACAGAGAGCCGGACGATTGGTCAAGAGCATCCAACAGCTGTCCCTGGACCAGCTATACCCGGAGATTCCAGGCGAAATCAACCTCAACACCTGCGGCGATCCCGATTGTGGGAACTTCGGTGTGTCGCCTTGGGATGCGCATAGAGCGTTCCGTGGCCGGAATGCCGGTCAGCGGCGCCTTGCCGCCTCCGTTTCGAACGCGGCCATCTCGGCCGGCATCGGCCGGTACAAGCTCGGATCGCCGGGCAATACGGATCTGGAGCGAGTCTCGGATGTCCTCGAATATGACGGGGATCCGCATGCCTGGACCGACGGTCGCATCCTGAAGTGCCTCCATGTGCGCGGCAACGGCCATTGTGACGTCCAGTTCCAGGTCATGTCGAACGCGCATCTCGAGGACGAGATCGCCAGGCTGAGAAGTCAGAACGGCGTCTTGCTTGGACCGGCATGCGGAGCGTGCGGGAAAGCCTATCTGGAGGCGCCGGAAGAGTTCGTCTTCAACGGTGCCAACGGCAAGACGAAGACGAAGCCGCTCGGCATCCGACTGATTCACAAACCATGCCGCGGGGGAAAGGGCGCCCGCTTCACGGTCTCGTCGGATCACCGGCGGCAGACGGACCGGAGCGACAACATCCGCATCCTGTCCCAACTCGTGAACGAGGGCGGCATCAATGCGCTCCGGCGGCTGTTGGAGCCGCCGCGTGGTGCCCGGCAGGTCGGGATCCAGCGCATCTACGACCGCATCTTCTGGCTCGAACGTGTGCTCCTCGCCTACGAGCAGGCGCAGCTCGGGAAATGGCGGAAACGCCTGCGGAAGGAAAAACGACCGCGCCACAACCGCATCGCCCATGACGATATCGTGCTCGGGGTGAACTGGGAGACATCGACCGACCGCCGGATCACTGCGCTCAATTGCGCGGTCAGCGCTGACATCCAGTCCGGCTATGTCTTCCGGATCGATGTGGATTTCGATCCGACGGTCGATCCGGTCTCCTGCCTGGAAGCAGCCTATCTCGACCCGGCGCGCCAGAACGCGGGCCTGCGCAAGCACTACCGGCAGGCCAGCGGCGTCACCTTCACCGCGCCACTCCTGTCGTTCCAGCGTCCGACGGGGCGGTTTGACGAACCGGCGCTGTTCTCCTCCGCGGTCTCGCAGCTGCGTCTCTTCGCCGTGAAGACAGAGGATGCCCTGGCACGGTCCACGACCGGTGTGGACGCGGCGACCCAACAGGAGATCGACGACGCCCGCCTCAAGGCCGACGCGATCGAGCTTCTCGGCGTGCGGTATTTCAATTTCGGGGCCGCCGAGCGCGCGAGCCGGAATGCCTTCACCGGCATCATGACGCGTGACAGCTACACCAAGGCGGCCCATCTGGCCTGCCTCAAGGAGATGCTGCCGGACGGTAGGATCACGCTCGTGGGCGAACAGGAGGCGGCCATGGCCCGCGTCGTGCCGCACATCTTCCGCGAGGAGATCCTGGCCGACCGCTTCGAATGGCATGTCCTCCATTTCGACAAGACCGCCACGAAACCCGAGATTCTGCGCCGCACGAGAAAGTTCGACACCGCCTTCAGGGCGTTCCGGCATGCCAATCCTCAGTTGACGCCGCCGGAAGCGCTCCAGGCTTGGGTCCGGGCGCGCCTGACGCCGGCCGTGCGGAGCACGAGAGCCGGCCAGCCCGAACCGTTCCCCATATCGAACTTCGCGTCGCGTGCCTGGCCGGCGCTCTGGCTGCAGAGCCCGGTCCAGGCCGCAGGAGAGACCGACAAGGTCGTCGGCTTCCCGATCCTGTCGGCGCGATACCGTGGCGACTACCGCGCCCTGGGCTACCAGAACCCGATCCAGGATCCCGACCTTCAGGCCGCAATCGCCCGCCGGGTCATAAACGCGACGATCCAGCCTGCGGCGACCTTCATGAACGCGCTTCGGGAAAGGATCAGCTTCGCACAGCGCGCGGGCGGCCGCGGGTCGCGAACCGGCGGCGACAGCTTCGTCAACGGCGCCTGCTACAATCCGCGCGTGCTGATCGCGCTCCTAAGCATCTACCGTGTCCATTACAACTTCTTCGAGGCCCGGCAGTATGTGTCGCCGATCAACAAGCATGACGAGACAGAATATGTCACCGACGGGACAACGACGATCGCCGTGCCAGGATCTGAGGTGCGGATCACCGTGCCGAAGCGCCGCCGACTTGCGCCCGTGAAACGAACGCCGGCCATGCGCGCGGGCATCCATCCTGTGCCGATCGGGGAGACGCGCCCGAAGCTGCCGGACCTGTCCAAGATCCTCTACCTCCCCTGGCTATTCCATGGGACACCCCTCTGGGCGAAGCTCCAGGGGCGGTAGGCGGCGGAAGGAGTGCGGGTCAGCCGCGCCATGGTGGAACCGGTCCTTGACAACGACGAAGAACACTGACGAATAGAGCGACGACGCTTCCATCCTTCATGTCAACCTACAGGAAGAAAACACCTTGACGAAACGCGAAGCTCAAGCATCCATTGCTCGCAATGGTTGCGCGACAGGGAACTTGCCTATGAGTTTTTGCCCTCCCCAATTTCGACGTGCTCGTGCAATGGGATGTTCAATTCTGTCTCTCGGCGCTGGCCTCCTTCTGGCACAAATCTGCATTGTCGCGTCTCCTCTACGGGCCTCCGATGGCGCAGTGGAATCCGGCGAGAGTTGCGCGAATCTGGAGGCGTGTGATCCAATCATGGAGAGCAAACAGGATGGTGAGCAGCAGCCGTTCCGCTGGTACGGAATGCCCTTTGATGACCCGAATGTAAGAATTTCGGTGCCAGCCAGAAGGAAATACGGTTCCATCCTGAATAAATATCCGACGCTCACATCATGCCCCAAAGAAAACAGGGGCCCCG
>WOZM01000306.1:5483-8367 GCA_011620265.1 Paracoccaceae bacterium | reverse complement strand
GCCACGATGCCCTTGGCCACCGCTTCGCCCGCCGCAGTTTCGCGGTCGGTGACAAAGACATGCGCACCCTCGCGCGCCAGAAGTTCGGAGTGGGACTTGCCCATCCCCATCGCAGCGCCCGTCACGAGGGCGACTTTTCCAGATACACGTCCCATAGACTCTCTCCCTTAATTCTACGGTTTTCGTCGAAGTAAACTGTGGCCGGGAGGGCACCATCTCCCCCCGGCCAGCGCGTCAGGCCGAGGCCATTTCGCGGTCGAAGATCATGGTCTGATAGCCACCATCCTTAACCGCGTCGATCGCAGCGCGGTAGTTGCCGAGGCCCGCCAGGTAGAACATGACGGCATTCTTCTTGCCGGGAATGTTGGCACCGAAGATCCAGCTGTCAGCTTTCGGGAACAGGGTCATGTCGGCAATCGTGCGGCACAGGGCGACCCATTCGTCGCGGGCAGCCTCGGTCGGCTCGATGCTCTTCAGACCCTTGGCCTCCATCATTTCGATGGTGTCCGAAAACCATTCGACCTGCGTCTCGATGCTGGGCGGCAGGTTTGTGAAGGGGCCGTTCGGGCCAAGGATCATGAAGAGATTCGGGAAATCTGTCTCCATCATGCCCAGATAGCCCAAGGGGCCATCCTTCCACTTGTCGCGCATCGTCACGCCGCCGCGGCCGCGCAGGTCCATCCTCGTGTAGTTGCCGTCCACCGCGTCAAAGCCGGTGGCGAAGATCACCACGTCCAGTTCATGCTCGGCGCCGCTTGCCAGACGGATGCCGGTCGGGGTGAACTCCGCTATCGGATCGGCTTTCACATCGGCCAGGGTCACGTTGGGGCGGTTGTAGACCCCGTAGTAGTCGTTCCCGCACAAGGGCCGCTTGGCGTAGAGGTCGGTCGGCGTCAGCTTCCTCGCGGTCTCGGGATCCTTCACGATCTGCCCGATCTTCTTCTTGATGAAGTCGGCCGCCGCGTCATTGGCGATCTGGCTGGTCGCGATGTCGCAGAAGGTGCCGAACATGAAGTAGAAGCCGCCGCCGCGCTGCCATGCCGCCTCGAACACGCGCTCGCGTTCCTCGGGCGTGGCTGTTTCCGCAGGGATGGTGCTTTCCTCGAAGCCGAACGCCACGGCCGACGATTTCACCTGTTTCCAGATGTCGTCATAGCTGGCTTTCTGCGCGGCGATCGTCGCCTCGTCCTGCGGCGTGTTGCCGATCGGCACGACATATTGCGGCGAACGCTGGAACACCGTCAGGTGTTTCGCGATGGGGGCGGTGGCGGTGATCACCTGAGTCCCGGTCGAGCCGGTGCCGATGATGCCCACGCGCTTGCCCTTCAGGTCGATCCCCTCCGGCCAGGCTCCGGTGTGCAGGATCTGTCCCTTGAAGCTGTCGATACCCTTGAACTTCGGCAGGTTCGTCGCCGACAGCAGGCCAAGACCGGTGATGAGGTATTTCGCCGTGACGGTCTGTCCCTTGTCGGTGGTCACATGCCAGAGCCCGGTTTCCTCGTCGAAACGGGCCGCGGTGACGCGGGTGTTGAACTCGTAGCTGCGGCGCAGATCGTAGGTATCCGCAACCTCGTTCATGTAGGCGAGGATCTCGGGCTGGGTCAGGTAGCGGGTCTTCCAGCGGCCTTTCTGCAGCAATTCGCCGCTGAAGGAATAGCGGTAGACGAAGCTTTCCGTGTCCGACAGCGCACCGGGATAGCGGTTCCAGTACCAGGTGCCGCCGACGTCGCCGGCGCTGTCATAGGCCTTGACGTTCAGGCCCTGCTCATTGCGAAGTTTGTAAACGGAGTAGAGGCCGCCGAAGCCCGCGCCGACGACGACAGCATCGAAATCGGCCCCTTTGGTCTTGGTGGTTTCAAGTGTCTCGGTCATGTTTCTCTTCCCATATCATGGCTCCGAAGCCCCGTGCGATACGGGCCTGGCGCCGGATTGATTGTCTTGGCGCGTCAGGCCGCCCAGCGCCGCAATGCGACGCCGGGTGGCGCAATCACAGCGCGCGATACCAGGCGGCGATGCGGGCAATTTCCTGATCGGCCTCGGGCGCACGGCCCGCCAGCGACGGAAAGACGTGTTGCATGCCGGGAACCACCGAAAGCGTCGTATTCACGCCCGCGGCCTTGGCCTTGGCGTGCAGCGCTTCCGAGTCGCTTTGCAGCGTCTCGGCGCTTCCGCAGGTGATGTAGAGCGGCGGGAAGCCGGTGAAGTCGTTTTCCAGCGGGTTGGCCAGCGGGTTCAGCGGGTCGGTCGCACCGCCCAGGAACATTCCCGACATCCCTTCCAGGATGGCACGGCTGACAAGAGCGTCCGTCCCGGCATTGGTTTCCAGCGTCTTGCCGCGCAGCGCCATGTCGAGCCAGGGCGAATAGGCGATGACGGCACCCGGCAGCGGCAGGCCAAGATCGCGGAATTTGAGAACCGAGGCGACGGCAAGGTTGCCCCCGGCGCTGTCGCCCGCCGTCAGGATGTTTTTCGCATCAAAGCCCTTGGCCAGCAGCGCCTTGTAGGCGGCCACGGCGTCTTCGATCTGGGCGGGGAAGGGGTGTTCCGGCGCGCGGCGATAATGCAGGATGCAGGCCGTCACGCCCAGAGCCTTGGCCAGATGCCCGGCCATCTTGCGGTGGCTGTCGGCCGACCCCACGCAAAAACCGCCGCCATGGGTATAGAGAATCACGCGCTTGGTGTCGGCGCCCGCAGGCAGCGCCCAGATCGCCTCGACTCCGCCGACATGGTCGCTCTTGTAGGTGACGTTCTCGGGCTCCAGCGCGGGCTGGCCCCATTCATCGAACATGCTGCGCAGATTCAGGATCGAGAGATTCGGATTCGCGACCATCTGGTCGGTCCAACTCTGATAGAGCGCGCGCAGTGTATCGGCTTCCTTGCTGAT
>WOZM01000306.1:0-5383 GCA_011620265.1 Paracoccaceae bacterium | reverse complement strand
TCTGGTCGGTCCAACTCTGATAGAGCGCGCGCAGTGTATCGGCTTCCTTGCTGATCGGCATATTTCTCCTCCCAGAGACAGGTTTGTCTTGCAGGTCCGCGTCATCTCGGCCGAGATCCCAAACGGCACGGGCCGGTCGCGGATCGCCCTCCAATTCCTTGAGCCTAGAACCGCTGCAGTGGCCTGTATTGGACAATCTTGCTCGGTTCATTGTGTATTCTTGCTGCCCGGTCGAGGCGCGCGTCCGCGCGGCATGGGCTGGAACGCCGCCAGGCCGGGCCTTCCTGCAAGAAGCAATTCGTTCCTCGCGCACACGAAGCGTGCCGAAAGTGCCCAAAAGAGCGGAAGAGACGCATGACTCGGCGTGACCTCGATCAAGCGGTTACTTCGTTCCGCGCCGGTGCGGTCGCACACCCGGTGCCATGTTCGCATCGTATGAGCGGAGAGGTGTCTGTTCCGACAGTCGGAATACTGTTCGGCAATCGGCAGCGGAATGAGATATTCCGCACTGCGGGAAACTTTTCCGCACTATTGACAGGGACGATAGCGCCCTACTAACCTTGATTCATCTAGGGGCGGTCCGCCGGGGAGGGGCGAACGTGCGGCCACGCAAGGAGCGCACAGAATGCGATGGGCAGGACCGCGATTTCGTGGTCGCTTTGGCGCGGGGTCTCGAAATTCTTCGCGCCTTTCGGCGCGAGGGTGAGGCGCTTGGCAACGGCGACTTCGCCATGCGCACCGGGTTGAGCAAATCGACCGTCTCGCGCCTGACCTATACCCTCCACAAGCTCGACTATCTGAGCTGGAATCCCGACACCGCGCGCTATCAACTGGCGCCGCCGGTGCTTTCGCTGGGGTTCTCCTGTCTGGCTGGCATACCGCTGCGGCAGATCGCAAGGCCGTATATGCAGGAGCTTGCCGACCACACCGGGATGCCTGTCGCCCTGGCAAGCCCGGATCGCCTGACCATGGTTTATCTGGAGCGTTGCCGCGGGGAGAATGCGGTGACACTTGCCATCGAGGTCGGCGCCCATATCAAGATGGCAACCACCGCCGTCGGGCGCGCCTATCTTTCTGTCATTCCTCCCGAACAGCGCGCCGCGTTGTTCGAGCAGCTCGAGCAGCACGAAGGGGCCGCCTGGCCGGAAGTCAGGCGCGGGATCGAGGCTGCGATCGAATGCTATCAGGAGCGTGGCTATTGCATGTCGCTCACTGAATGGAAGCCGGACGTCAATGCCGTTGCCGTGGCGCTTGCGCCGCGGGATGGCTCGCCGGTCATGGCTTTCAACTGTGGCGGGCCGTCCCAGACCCTGACGCGCGACTGGATCGAAAGCGATGTCGCGCCCCGCCTTGCCGAACTCGTCCGCCGCGTGTCGGCGGTCACCCACTGAATTCAGGACTTCGAACATCATGCCGCTAGACCCCGAAACGCTCGCACAATTCCTGGATACACTGGACCGCTTCGTGAAGGAGCGCCTGATCCCGAACGAGGAGCGGGTGGCGGAAGAAGATGCCATTCCGCCCGCGCTGATCGCCGAAATCCGTGATATGGGACTTTTCGGCATGGCGATCCCCGAGGAATTCGGCGGTCTGGGCCTGACGATGGCTGAAGAGGTCGCAGCAGCCTTCGTGCTGGGACAGACATCGCCTGTGTTCCGCTCGCTCGTCGGCACCAACAACGGCATCGGCTCGCAGGGGATCATCATCGACGGCACGCCGGAGCAGAAGGCGGCCTATCTGCCGAAACTTGCAAGCGGTGAGATGATCGCCTCCTTCGCGCTGACCGAGCCCGACGCAGGTTCTGACGCCGGGTCGGTGCGCACCTCGGCGCGCCGCGACGGGGACCATTTCGTCCTCAATGGCACGAAGCGTTTCATCACCAATGCCCCGCACGCGCATGTCTTCACGGTTTTCGCACGCACGGACCCGGCAACCACCAATGCCTCGGGTGTGTCCGCCTTTCTGGTCGAGGCCGGGACGCCGGGGCTGTCGGTCGGGCCGCATGACAGGAAGATGGGGCAGAAAGGCTCGCACACCAGCGATGTCATCCTGCAGGATGTTCGCGTCCCTGCCGACAACATCATCGGCGGCCCCGGCCGCGAGAACCAGGGCTTCAAGACCGCGATGAAGGTGTTGGACCGTGGCCGGCTGCACATCTCGGCGGTCTGTGTCGGTGCGGCGGAGCGGCTGATCCGCGACAGCCTTGCCTATGCAATGGGGCGCAGGCAATTCGGTGAACCCATCGCCGAAAAGCAACTTGTGCAGGCGATGCTGGCCGACAGTCGGGCCGAGGCTTTTGCGGCACGCTGCATGATCGAGGAAACCGCGCGCCGCAAGGATGCCGGTGTCAATGTCTCTACCGATGCCGCGTGCTGCAAGATGTATGCCAGCGAGATGGTCGGACGGGTCGCGGATCGCGCCGTGCAGATTCACGGCGGGGCGGGCTACATGGCCGAATATGCCGTCGAACGCTTTTACCGCGATGTCCGGTTGTTCCGGATCTACGAGGGAACCACCCAGATCCAGCAGATGGTCATTGCGCGGAACATGATCCGCGATGCCGCTGCCTGAATGTCACGGAGCCTTGCAGTGAACTTCAACTTCCTTTGCCCATCCAGGATCGTATGGCAGGCCGGAGCGCCTGCACAACCTGGCATGTTGATGGACGATCCGGGCCTGGACACAGGTGGCCTCGACACCGGCGGCTTCGACAAGGACGCAGCCGATCCGCTCCCCTTGATTGTGAAGGCCGCAGTCGCGTCGTCGCGCACCTCAGGGGCCGGTCGGGGGATCAGGCTTCTGGCCGACACTTCGCGTGACATGACCGCCACGGGCGTGGCGGCGCCTGACCGCAAGGTGCTGTGATGGCGGGCGCGTTGCAGGGAATCCGCGTCGTCGATCTCAGCCGGGTTCTGGGCGGACCCTATTGCACCCAGGTTCTGGCCGATCACGGCGCCGAGGTGATCAAGGTCGAACCGCCGCAGGGCGACGAGACGCGCGGCTGGGGTCCACCCTTCAATGACGGGCTGAGCGCCTATTTCTCGGGCGCGAACCGCAACAAGCGGTCGATCTCGATCGACATCGGCAAGCCGGACGGCAGGGACATCGTTCTGCGCCTGCTGGAGACGGCCGATGTGCTGGTTCACAATTTCAAGTCCGGGGCGCTTGAGAAATGGGGGCTGGGTTACGATGCCGTGCTGAAGACGCGGTTTCCGAAGCTCATCCTGTGCCATGTGACCGGATTTGGCGCGGATGGCCCGCTTGGCGGCTTTCCGGGCTATGACGCGGTGGTGCAGGCCATGACCGGCCTGATGAGCATCAACGGCGACCCCGAAGGCGGACCCATGCGGATGGGAACCCCGATCGTCGATATCGGGACCGGGCTGATCGCCTGCAACGCGATCCTCGCCGCGCTGGTCGAACGGGGCCGTTCCGGCCTCGGGCAGGCCATCGAGGTGCCGCTCTACGACAGCGCTCTCAGCATGCTGCACCCGCAGGCCGCGAATACGCTGATGTCGGGCAAGGTTCCGGCCGCCACCGGGAACGGGCACCCGAACATCGTGCCCTATGACATGTTCCAGACCCGGACCGGGCG
Organism: Paracoccaceae bacterium; assembly: GCA_011620265.1. Taxonomy (GTDB): domain Bacteria; phylum Pseudomonadota; class Alphaproteobacteria; order Rhodobacterales; family Rhodobacteraceae; genus Albidovulum. The sequence continues at coordinate 1,788 of WOZM01000306.1, read as the reverse complement.
GCTTTACCTCGCTGTGGGCAACAATGGCCAGTTCCGAAAGCTTTGCGAGGTGCTGGGCCTTGGCGATCTGCCAGCCGACCCCCGCTTTGTCGACAACGCCGCGCGGCATGCCAATCGTGCCACACTGACCCGGCTTCTGTCGGAATGCCTGGCCACGCACGACGCCGAGGCGCTGGAGCCGCGGCTGCTCGGGGCCGGGGTGCCCGCCGGGGTGGTGCGCACCGTCAGCGATGCCCTTGTCCATCCGCACACGTCTCACCGGGGAATGGTTGTCTCGAAAGGCGCCTATCGCGGGACGGGCATCCCGGCCCGTCTGTCGCGCACACCCGGGGAAGTCCGTGCCGCGCCGCCGAAATTCGCCGAACACAGCCGAAAGGTGCTTGAGGAGGCCGGCTATTCAGCGGCCGAGATCGCGCGTCTGCTACAGGCCGGCATCGTCATCGACGAACGGGAATTGGCGGCGTCCGGCTGAGCGAACATGGGGTGCCGGGGAGGGCACCTCGTCCTAGGAGGAGGAAAACATGAGCAATCTAATTCCACCTGACCTGATCCCGCGGTGGATACCCGGAAACAGGACGCTCGACAGCACACGCCTCGGCTGGAAAGGCATCACGCTGATGGGCTACCAGTACGATGAGCAGGAAGCGGACATCCCCGAGATGCGCGACTACATGATCGTCGTCTACCAGGGCGGGAAATCGACCATGCGGCGACGCAGCGGCGGCCCCTGGCAAACGGCGACCGTGGAGCGCGGCGTCGTGTCCCTGCTGACGCGGGCCGAGCAGTCGATCTGGCATTGGGACAAGCCGATCGACGTGAAGCATATCTATTTCAGCCATGACTCCCTCGCCGAGACCGCAGCACAGGTTTTCGAGCGCGAGCCCGCATCTATCGAGATCGACGATCACCTCCGCCGCGTCGATACGGTCATTCCGCAGTGCCTTCAGGTTCTCGAGGATGAGATGGCGCATGGCGGTCCCGGTCAGAAGCTTCTGGTCGACGCCGTCCGAACCCAGATCGCCGTTCATCTGTTGCGCCGGTTCGCGAGGGTCGATCTGCCGAACCTGAATCCCGCCGTCTTCAGCGCACTGCAGAGGCACAGGATTCTCGAATTTGTCGAGGAACATCTGTGTGAGAACTTCGGTCTGGAAAGCCTGGCAAGCACGGTCGCGCTGAGCCCTTTCCACTTTTCCAGGCAGTTCAAGGCCGAGTTTGGTCAGACACCGCACTCTTTCATCATTCGCAAGAGGATCGAACGTGCAAAGACGATGCTGCGAAAGGGAAATATCGCCATGAAGGCCGTGGCCCTCGACTGCGGCTTTTCGGACCAAAGCCATTTCTGCCGGACCTTCCGCAGGATGGTTGGCGTCACGCCCGCAGAATATCGGCGGTCTGCGTGACCTGAGGCAGGCTTCCTTCAGGTCGACCAGCAACATACGACTTCTTTCCTCACCATGTCGCGGATGCAGTCGCGGCAGCAGGAGGCATTTCGCAAAGCATATCCGGGGTCTGATGCCGGAGGGGGCAGAATCCTACAAGGCGTAGTTTGGGCCGATTTTCGCTGCAGTGTCCGGTAGACAGTCGGCCTTGAGACGGAGAAGAGCTCGGCATATTCCACGCAAGATGGGCAGCGGTTCCACGGCATCGTGGGCAGCGATTCCACGCCTCGGGCAGTCTGGCCGACTGGTGCATGGAGTCAGGCTCGACCTGATTGGTCAAGCGGTTTCATCATGGCCGCGCGCTTGCGCATGCTCTCGCCGGCGAGGGGCAGTCGGTGAGCGTTATGGA
>WOZM01000205.1 GCA_011620265.1 Paracoccaceae bacterium | reverse complement strand
TAATCCACCCGCCGCACGTAAAGCTGGTTGCCGACGCGCTTGGTCTCGAACCGCTTCAGCTCGGCCACCAGATCGCTCAGCTTGCGCTTGCCGTAGGTGCGGGTGTCGAAGTCGGGATTGTCGGCCACGATGCTCTGGCCGATCAGGCCGAGAAGATACCAGTCGTCCTCCTGGTCGATCTTGTCCATCGCCTTCAGGATCAGTTCGACCGCCTCGATGGGCGGCCGCTTGGTTTCGGCCTTCGCCGGCGCACCGCCTTTCGTCGGCTCCGCCTCCTCGACGATGTTCTCGATGAAGACGAAGCGGTTGCAGACGTTGCGCAGCGCTTCCGGCGTCTTGGCCTCGCCGATGCCGATCACGTCGAGACCGTCCTCGCGGATCCGGCTCGCCAGACGGGTGAAGTCGCTGTCGGACGAGACGAGCACGAAGCCGTCGAACTTGCCGGCGTGCAGGATGTCCATCGCGTCGATGACGAGGCCGATGTCGCTCGCGTTCTTGCCCTTGGTGTTGGCCGATTGCTGGTGCGCGACAAGGCCGAGCGTCCGGGCCTTTTCCTTCCAGGCGTTGAGCTGGGGGTTGGACCAGTCGCCATAGACCCGGCGCAGCGCGGGCTCCCCGTAGGAGGTGACCTCCTTCAGGATCGCCTCGGCATTGCGGGCGAGCACGTTGTCGGCATCGATGAGAACCGCCAGAAGCGGTACTTCGGCGCGGGCCATCAGACCTTCCTCGCTTGGTGGATCATCGGTCTCTCCTCACATTCGCCGGCGGATGGCCGGAGCTTCGAACCGGGCTCGGCCGGGCCGTCCGATGGCGCCGGCAAGTCCTCCCCCACCGTCAAACCCGAAATCGCGGCGGATCGCAATGGGCCACCCCCGGTCGCGGCAGATGGCCTTTCGCAACCCGAGCGGCGGAACTGGAGATCCTCGCGGAACGCGACCGTCGCGATCTGATGGACGGGATCCGCTGCCTCGTGGCCGAGAAATACGCGAACGGGCGCGTGCATCCCGACTGGATCTGACCGGACATCCGGGATCGCCGCCTTGGCGGGGCCGGACTCGACTCCGGGGGCAGGACATTCTATTCTGGAACAAACAAAGAACACCCTCGCCATGCCCCGCCACCGCCGTATCCTGTCGCTCTGGTTTCCCCGCCTCGGCGCGGAGCGCCTGCTGCGCGAGATGCGCGGGCTGCTGCCCGCGGCCTTCGCCGTGGTCGGGGACGAGGCCAACCGCCAGGTCCTGACCTCGCTCGGCGAGGGCGCCGAGGCTCTCGGGCTCTATCGCGGCCAGCCGCTCCGCGACGCGCGCGCGATGTGTCCCGCGCTGGTGACGGCCGCGCGCAATCCCCGCGCCGAGGCGCTGTTCCTGACCGCGCTCCGCCGCTGGGCCGGCAAGTTCAGCCCCCGGGTCGGCGAGGAGCCGCCCGAGGGGCTGGTGATCGACCTGTCCGGCGCGGCGCATCTCTTCGGCGGCGAGGAAGGCGTCCTGCAAGCGGTCTCGGAGGATTGCGCCGATCTCGGCCTGACGGTCGAGGCGGGCATCGCCGATACGGTCGGCGCGGCCTGGGGGCTTGCCCGCCATGCCGGACGCGGGCCGGTGAGCCTGCGCAACGGCGACGCGATCGACCAGGAGGCGCGGGCCACCCGGTCGCGCGCGGCCAAGCGCCACTGGGTCCGGGGCGGGACGCCCCCGCTGCCGGTCGCGCCGCCGGTGCCGCGCGCCCGCATCGCGGCGCCGGGACAGGTGCGCCAGGCCCTCGCGCCGCTGCCGCTCGCCGCGCTCCGGCTCGACGAGGAGACGCTCGCCGGTCTCGCGCGGCTCGGGCTCAGGCATGTCGGCGACATCATCGGCATGCCGCGCGCCGCCCTGTCGCGGCGCTTCGGCCTCGGCCCGGTGCGCCGCCTCGATCAGGCGCTGGGGCTGGAGACCGAGCCGGTCTCGCCCGCCCGGCCGCCCCTGCATTTCGCGGTGCGGCTGACGCTGCCCGATCCGATCGGGCTGGCCGAGGACATCATGGCCAGGATCGACCGGCTGCTGCCCGCGCTCTCGGACCGTTTGCGGGCGAAGGGCCGGGGGGCGCGGCGGGTGCGGCTCCAGCTGTTCCGCGCCGACCAGTCGATGCAGGAGATCGAGCTCGGCCTCGCCCGCCCCTCGGCCGAGGCCGACCAGTTGCGGCCGCTGATCCTGCTCAAGATGACCGAGATCGACCCCGGCTTCGGCATCGACATGATCCGGATCGAGGCACATGTGACCGAACCCGTCCATGCCCGCCAGCATCGCGGACCGCTCGACCCGGCCGGGGCGGCGGAGCGGACCGGGGAAGGGGCGGCGCTCGACATCCTGATCTCGAAACTCGGGGCGCGGATCGGGCTCGAGGCGATCACCCGACTGCATCCCGGCGACAGCCATATCCCCGAGAAGACCGCCCGCGTGATGCACGCCGCCTGGTCGGAACCGGCGGGCGACTGGCCGCCGCCGCCGAGACCGCGCCCGCTGGTGATCTTCCGCCCCGAACCGGTGCAGGCACCCGAGGACCCGATGATCCCCGCCCGCTTCCGCTGGCGCCGGCGCGATCTCGTCACCGCCTCGGCCACCGGGCCGGAACGGATCGCACCGGAATGGTGGCTGGACGAACCGGAATGGCGCTCCGGCACCCGCGATTACTGGCGGGTGGAGACGGAAACCGGTGAGCGGCTCTGGCTCTACTACGCGCATGGCGGCACGATGTCGGGTGGCTGGTTCTGCCAGGGCACGTTCCGCTGAGCGCCGCCTCCGTGGTCCGGCTCCCTCAGGGGGCGGCGCCTCCGGTGTCAGGCGGTGCCGGCCGGAGTCACGGTCTGTTGCGGGCAAGGCGGGCTCCGTCGCGAAACCGTGTCGGTCGGTCTTGTGGCCGAAGCGGACCTGTCGGCAGGCGCGGCGCAAGCCGGGCGCGCGCCTGCCCGTGGGATGGCGCTGCGCCGACCGTTCGGAGCGATTTATCGTGCCACCGCTTCGAACGCCTCTTCGGTGCGCAACGTTGCAGGAGCGCCAGCCCGCCGGGACGGGCAGGCGCGCGCCCGGCGGCTTCGCCTTGGTTCCGGGCGACAGGGGCGGGTTGCCCCGTCCCGCGAGAGCCGACCGGCGCGCTTTCGCGACCTGGACAAAGAAAACCCCGCCGGAGCGGGGCAGGTGAGCGAAACAGTTCCGGCGGCGCGGGCTGGGTGGGGGCTGTTGACCGCACCGCCGGAACCTAGCGTTGTCGCTATGGCCAGGATCTCGCCCAGGATCGCGGCGGCCATGCGGAGGCGGCAAGCCCGCGGCAAGGTCATTTTGCGGCCAGAAACGGGCGGCCTTGATTTGCGGCGAAAGGGCGGTAACATTTCCCCATGACGGTCCAGCCACCGACCCCGTTCCCCTCCGCCTCCGCCCCGCCCGAGCAGGTCGCCTTCGACCGCGTCGAGCTTGGCGTCATCCTCGGGCTTTACGGACGCATGGTGGCGGCCGGCGAATGGCGCGACTACGCGATGTCCTTCCTGCGCGAGATGGCGGTCTTCTCGGTCTTCCGGCGCGCCGCCGAGCACCCGCTCTACCGGATCGAGAAGCATCCCCGGCTGCGCCAGCGGCAGGGCATGTATGCGGTGATCGGGATGGACGGGCAGGTGCTGAAGCGCGGCCACGACCTGCGGGCGGTCCTGCGCATCCTCGAACGCAAGCTCATCCGGCCGGTGGACTGAGCGGCGCGGTCAGAGCCTGCGGACCGACGTCACCGGCCCTTCGCCCTGCCCCTCGATCCGCGCCACGGCCTCGGCGATGCCTTCGTGGCCGACCGCCATGTGGCAGCCGTTCGCATGGATAAGGCGGTCCGGACCGACCGCCATCGCCACATGGCCCTTCCAGAAGAAGAGATCGCCGCGCCGATATCCCGCGCCCGCCGGCAGGGCCGCCCCGAGCGCCCGTTCCTGCATGTCGCTGTCGCCCGGGCAGGCGATGCCGCAGGCGGTGAGCGCCGCCTGGACAAGGCCGGAGCAGTCGATCCCCGACCGCGAATTGCCGCCCCAGAGGTAGGGTGTGCCGAGAAGGCTCTCGGCCACCGCGGCCGCGTCCCCGGCCCAGTCGCCGATCGGCCTGAGATGCGGGCGCGGGACGAAGAGGCCGTCCTCGGTCTCGAGGAAGCGGGGATGCTCCGCCGCCACGCTCAACCGCGCGCCGAGGGTCAGGAGCGCGACCTCGGGCGTCTTGAGATCGGGCGCGCGGTAAAGATGCGTCGCGGGGGCGGCGACCCAGTGGGTGGCCGCGCGGTCGGGGCCGAGCGCCGCCTCCGGCAGGTAGCCGCAATAACCGTCCTTCGCGGCCTGCACGAAGGCGAAGCCCGCGTGCCGGTCGAGAACCAGCACCGCTTCGCCCATCAGCACCTGACGTTCGCGCCGGCCACCGGGGCCGGCCAGCAGATCGGCAAGCGGCAGGACGATCCGCGCCGGATCGCCCGCGACGAACCGTTCGGACGCGACCTGACCCTTCAGGGAGACATGCGCGACGCGGCCGTTGGCCGGGGTGAGGCGCCGGTCGCTCACAGCCCGAGCAGTCCGGGAAGGGCCGCGAGGATCGCGCGGGCGCCCTGGCCGACGCCGCCCTTCGGCCGTGCCGGTTCGGCCTTGGGCTGCCAGCCGTAGATGTCGAAATGCGCGTAAGCCGGGCTTTCGGTGACGAAGCGGCGGAGAAAGAGCGCGGCGGTGATCGACCCCGCCATCCCGCCCGAGGGCGCGTTGTCGAGATCGGCGATGCCGGGCTCGATGAGCGCCTCGTAGGGGTCCCAGAAGGGCATCCGCCAGACCGGATCGGCGACCGCCGCGCCGCTGGCCGCGAGGGCCGAAGCGACCGTCTCGTCGTCCGAGTAGAACGGCGCGAGGTCGGGCCCCACCGCCACCCGCGCCGCCCCGGTGAGCGTGGCCATCGAGATCAGGAGGTCGGGCTTTTCCGCATCCGCCAGCGCCAGCGCGTCGGCGAGGACGAGCCGCCCCTCGGCATCGGTATTGTTGACCTCGACCGTCAGCCCCTTGCGGCTGGTCAGGATGTCCTGCGGGCGCATCGCATTTCCCGAAACCGCGTTCTCCACCGCCGGGACCAGCACCCGGAGCCGCAGCTTCAGGCCGAGCGTCATGATCATGCTGGCAAGGCCCATGACCGTCGCCGCCCCGCCCATGTCCTTCTTCATCAGCCCCATGCCGGTCGCCGGCTTGAGGTCGAGCCCGCCGGTATCGAAGCAAACCCCCTTGCCGACGAGCGTCAGCGCCGGCCCCTCGGTGCCCCATCGCAGGTCGAGAAGCCGGGGGGGCCGCGCCGAGGCCCGGCCGACGGCATGGATCATCGGGAAGCCTTCGGCCAGAAGCTCGTCCCCCCGGATCACCTTCGCCGTGGCGCCGAACCTCCCGGCCAGCGCCACGAAGGCGTCCTCCAGTTCCGCCGGCCCCATGTCGGCGGCGGGCGTGTTGATCAGATCGCGGGTCAGCGCCTCGCCCTCGGCGATGGCGAGGACCCGCGCGGCATCGACGCCGCCGGGCGGGCGCAGCCGCGCCTTCGGTGCCTCGGCGGGTTTGTAGCGGGTGAAGCGATAGGTCGCGAGGAGCCAGCCCAGCGCCGCTTCCTCCGCCTCCGCCGGCGAGAGGGCGCCCTCCAGATGCCAGGCGCCGGCCGGCAGGTCGGCCACCGCCCGCGCGACGTGGAAACGCCCGCGCCGGCGGCCCGACGCGGCGCCAAGACCGAAGGCCGCGCCCGCCGGCGCGCCATCGGCGCCCGGCAGCAGACAGAGCTGCCCGAGCTTTCCGGCAAACCCCGATGCGGTCAGCCAGGCGCGCTCGGCCGCCGGCCGGCCGGCAAGGAACGCCTCCGCCCCCTCGGCCTCGATCAGATGCAGGGGTCGCGTCGTCTCGGCGGCATCGGCAAAGGAAAACGTCATGAGGGACCTCGCATCGGCTTCGTCGTCACACTAGCCGCCAGCGCGCTGCCCGCAAGGCCCGTCAGACCGTCATGTCGCGCAGGTCCCAGACCGCGTTCAGCGACCGGTCGCCGATGCGGACGAGCCGGGCGAGCGTCGCCGCCTGTCCGGCCACGTCGCCGGCATTCGCGGCCGCCACGACATCGCCCGCGACGCGCGCGAAGCTCAGCATCCCGATCTGCTCGGCGACCTTGATCAGGAGCCGCGCGCTGCGCACCAGCGCCGGGGTCCTGCCCTCATCGGCGAAGCGCTGCATCTCGGTCAGCCGCGCCGACAATTCCTCCATCGCCTTGCAGACGACCTGCTCGGCCCCGGCCTCGCCGAGGTTCGAATATAGCGCCACGAGGCAGTCCGGATCGAGCCGGACACCTTCTTCGTGGTGCAAAACCGCCAGTTTCGCCACCCTTCACCCTCCATCTTCGTGCCCCACGCACACGTCCAGAGTGTCGCCCGGGTCTCAAGAAATCCTTGATGGCGGTGGCAAAAACCTCTCGAATTCGACACGTATGCCGACTATGTCCGACAAGGGATTTCCCGCGAGGCGAGGACCGATGCAACACGCAAAACCGCTGCCCTCCTATCTGGTGCAACGCTATCATGGCTGGAAAGCCACCACCTGGACCGAGAACCGCGCCTGGTACCGCCGGCTGGCCGAGGACGGCCAGCGCCCGCGCGCGATGGTGATCTCGTGCTGCGACAGCCGGGTTCATGTCACCTCGATCTTCGGCGCCGATCAGGGCGAGTTCTTCATTCACCGCAACATCGCCAACCTCGTGCCGCCCTATAATCCGGACGGCGAGTATCACGGCACCTCGGCGGCGGTCGAATTTGCCGTGACCGCGCTCAAGGTCGCGCATCTGATCGTCGTCGGCCATTCCGCCTGCGGCGGGGTCCAGGGCTGTCATGACATGTGTTCGGGTCACGCGCCGGAGCTTGAGGAGAAGTCGAGCTTCATCGGCCGCTGGATGGACATCCTGCGCCCCGGCTACGACCGGGTGAAGGACCTGGCGCCCGCCGACCAGCTCAACGCGCTGGAGAAGGAAGCGGTGCTGATCAGCCTCGAGAACCTGATGACCTTCCCCTTCGTCCGCGCCGCGGTCGAGGCCGACGAAATGACGCTGCACGGACTCTGGAACGATATCGGCGAGGGCAGCCTCGAGTATTTCGATCCTTCCGCGAAGCGGTTCCAGCCGATCTGAACCGCGCGTTAACCTGATTCGCCCGACCCTGACGGCATGGACCACAGCCATGCCGTCACGATCGACCTGCCGGAGGCGCTGCTGATCGCCCTTGGGCAGGCCGCGCGCGCCGCCGGGTGCAGCCCGTCGGAGTTCCTCCGCGCCACCTTGCGCGGCGCGCTCGACCGGACGCCGGCGCGGCTCCGGGCGGAGGATGAGGTGATCCGCCATGCCTCCCATCTCGCCCGCGACTGGCTCGACCTCCAGCGCCGGCTCCGGGCGGCGGGCTATGTCCTGCGCCGGGCGCCCGAAGGCGGACTGGCCGTCCATTCCTGGCCGCTCGACCGGCCGATCATGCGGGTCGAGGATGTCGGGCTCAGCCTCGCCGGGCTGGTGCTGAAGTTCCGCGCGCCATTCCCCGGCGACGTCAGGCGCGGCCTGCCCGACGCCCGCGTCGTGCATCGCCCGGCGGCGCCCAGACCCGGCCGGGCGGCCTGACGCGATCGTGATCTCCGGAACGTGAGCCGCGGGCGCGGTTGTTCGTGCTATCCTCGCGCTGCCCGCCCGTGAAGGAGACGCCAGATGTTGCCATCCCCCCGCCTGACCCCTCTCGCGGCCGCCTGTTTCGCGGCCGGCCTCGCGCTGTCGGCCGTGCCGGGCCTCGCCGCCGGCAACGACACCACCACCGCCACGAGCCAGCCCGGCTACGCCGAGGCGAAGGCGGCGGTCGATGCGGGCCGGTATCCCGAGGCGCTGAAGATCCTCGCGCAGGTCGTGAAGGCCGAGCCGAGGAATGCCGACGCGCTGAACCTGATGGGGTATTCCAACCGCAAGATGAACCGCTACAGCGAGGCGGCTCGGTACTACGAGGCCGCGCTGAAGGCCGATCCGATGCATCTCGGCGCGCTGGAATACCAGGGCGAGCTTTTCGTCGAGATGGGCGATTTCGTGAAGGCGAAGGCGAACCGCGACCGGCTCTCGGCACTCTGCGGGAACTGCGAGGAACTGACCGACCTTCAGGCCGCGCTGACGGAGGCAGGGCACAGCTGAGAGGTGTGGGAGAGATCCGGACCGGCGGCGCGCAGTGCCGCATCCGGTCATGTTCTATCGCGACCCGGAGAACCATTTCGCCACGGCAAGGCCGGCGACCGTCGGCCCGATCGCCCAAAGAGCGGACGGTGAAAGGAGCACCGACAGCCCGGAGGCTAAAGCGTTCCGGGTTTATGTGGAAATATCAAGTATCGGAATTCGAACA
>WOZM01000061.1 GCA_011620265.1 Paracoccaceae bacterium | reverse complement strand
AAGAATTTGCGTGAAACTCCCGCCGCTTCCGGCTAATCACCCGGAAACCGGACAGGAAAGCCCATGATCTACCGATCCCCAGCAGACTGGAACGCGGCCCCGCGCAAGCGGGTATTGCTCTTCGGCATGTCCGGGCTGGGCAAGACCCATGTCTCGAACCTGCTGCGGGCGAGCGGAAACTGGTTCCACTACTCGATCGACTACCGCATCGGCACCCGCTACATGGGCGAACACATCGCCGACAACTTCAAGCGCGAGGCGATGAAGGTGCCGCTTTTGCGAGAGCTTCTGATGACCGACTCGGTCCATATCAGCTCCAACATCACCTTCAACAACCTCGCGCCGCTCTCGACCTATCTCGGCAAGCCCGGCGATCCGGCCAAGGGGGGCCTGCCCTTCGCGGAATACTTGAAGCGGCAGGAGCAGCACCGCGAGGCCGAGATTGCCGCCCTCCTCGATACCGGCCGGTTCATCGAGCGCGCCCAGGAGCTTTACGGCTACGACAATTTCGTCTGCGATTCCGGCGGCTCGATCTGCGAGGTCGTCGATCCCGACGATCCGGCCGACCCGGTGCTCACGGCGTTGTCGCGGTCGGTGCTGATGATCTGGATCGAAGGCTCCGGAGCCCATACCGGGGAGCTTGTCCGGCGGTTCGACCGGGCGCCGAAACCGATGTATTACCAGCCGCAATTCCTTCACGCCGCATGGGAGGAATACCTGAGCGATAACAATCTGAAAGAGGCCGAAGTTGATCCCGATGCCTTCGTCCGCTGGACCTATGCCCGCGCCCTTGCCCACCGCCAGCCGCGCTATGCGGCGATGGCGCGCAACTGGGGGCTGAGCGTCACCGCGGAAGACGTGGCCGAAATCTCTTCGGCCGGGGGGTTCGCCGCCCTCGTCGCCCGCACCCTTGAGGCCCGGCCCTAGCCGGCTTATCTCCGGCTTCCCGGAAAGGAGACGCCCGATGCCCATCACCCTGCCCGAGACGCTTCCCGCCTTCGAGGTTCTCTCGAAGGAAGGCGTCATGGTGATGTCGCCGGACCGGGCCGCGCATCAGGATATCCGGCCGCTCAGGATCGGCCTGCTCAACCTCATGCCGAAGAAGATCCAGACCGAGAACCAGTTCGCGCGGCTGATCGGTGCCACGCCCTTGCAGATCGACTTCCAGCTGATCCGGATGACCGACCATCAGGCCAGGAACACCGCCGCCGCGCATATGGAGGCGTTCTATCGCCCGTTCCAGGAGGTGAAGGGAGAGAAGTTCGACGGCCTCATCATCACCGGCGCGCCGATCGAGCATCTGCCGTTCGAGGAAGTGACCTACTGGGACGAGCTTCGCGAGGTGATGGACTGGACCCAGACCAACGTCCACTCCACCTTCGGCGTCTGCTGGGGCGGCATGGCGATGGCCTGGCACTTTCACCGCGTGCCGAAGCACATGCTGCCCGCCAAGGCCTTCGGCTGCTTCCGCCACCGGAACCTCGCCCCGGCCTCGCCCTACCTGCGCGGCTTCTCGGACGATTTCATCATGCCGGTCAGCCGCTGGACCGAGATGCGGCAGGCCGATATCGACAAGGCGCCGGGCCTGACCACGCTTCTCACCTCGGACGAGACCGGCCCCTGTCTTGTCGACGACCCGTGCCACCGGGCGCTCTACATCATCAACCATCTCGAATACGACAGCGGCACGCTGAAGGAAGAGTATGACCGCGACATCGCGAACGGCACGCCGATCAACGTGCCGATGAACTATTACCCCGACGACGATCCCGCGCGGGTTCCGGTCAACCGCTGGCGAAGCCACGCGCATCTGCTCTACGGCAACTGGATCAACGAGATCTACCAGTCGACGCCCTTCGACATGACCCGCATCGGGGCCTGACCCGGCATCCCGTCGGCGCGATTGCGCTCGCGCGGCGGATGATCATACTTGTCGGGGAAACGGCAGAGGACGGCAGAGAGATGGCCAAGCCAGCAGCGCCCCAGGCGATCCCCTTCGTGGGCGACATCACGACATATCTCGAGACCGAGGCGCCGGCCCCGGTGCGCGAGGCGATCCTGACCCGCGACAAGGACGACATCCTGTCGGAGACCTACCCTTACGACCGCGAGATGAAGGGCAAGGACTACGACAAGCACATGGAAAAGCTCCAGGTCGAGCTGGTCAAGATGCTTCACGACCTGCGCGCCACCGGCAAGCGGCTCTGCGTCCTCTTCGAGGGCCGCGACGCCGCCGGCAAGGGCGGCGCCATCGAGCGGCTGCGCGAGAACCTCAATCCGCGCGCGGCCTATATCGTCGCGCTGCCGAAACCGACCGAGCGCGAGGCGACGCAGTGGTATTTCCAGCGCTATGTCGACTGGCTGCCGGCGGCGGGCGAGATCGCGCTCTTCGACCGCTCGTGGTACAACCGCGGCGTGGTCGAGCATGTCTTCGGCTTCTGCACGCCCGGGCAGCGCCAGCTCTTCTTCCGGCAACTGCCCGGCTTCGAGCAGATGGTGGTCGATGAGGGCATCGTCCTCGTCAAGCTCTGGCTCAATGTCGGACGCGCCGAGCAGCTTCGCCGCTTTCTCAAGCGCGAGAAGGACCCGCTGAAGCAGTGGAAGCTGAGCTGGATCGACGTCGAGGGGCTGAAGAAATGGGACGAATACACCGCCGCCATCGGCGAGACTCTGACGAAGACCGACACCGAACACGCGCCCTGGACGGTGATCCGCGCGGATGACAAGGCCCGCGCCCGGATCGCCGCGATCCAGACGGTGCTGAGCGCCGTGGACTATGCCGGCAAGGACCGGAAGGCCATCGGCAAGGTCGACAGCAGGATCTGCGGAGGCCCCGGCATCCTGGATGGCTAAGCGCGGCTACCATCACGGCAACCTGCGCCAGGCGCTGATCGACGCGGCGCTGACGCTGATCGGGGAGCAGGGTCCGCAAGGCTTCACGCTGTCGGACGCGGCGAAGCTCGCCGGCGTCACCCCCGCCGCCGTCTACCGCCATTTCGCCGGCCGCGACGATCTTGTCGCCGAGATCGCCCGCCAGGGGTTCGAGATCTTCGCCGACCTCATGGACCGCGCCTACAATGGCGGCAAGCCCTCGGCGCTTTCCGCCTTCGAGGCGACGGCGCGCGCCTATCTCGCCTTCGCGCGGAAGTTCCCCGGCCATTACATGGCGATGTTCGAAAGCGGCATCTCGCTCAACACCAGTCCCGATCTCGCCCGCGCCTCCGACCGGGCGCGGCAGGTCTTCACCCGCGCGGCCGAGGCGCTGTCGCAGCATATCCCGGCGACGAAACGCCCGCCGGCCTCGATGTTCTCGGCCCATATCTGGGCGATGAGCCACGGCGTGGTGGAGCTTTACACCCGCGGCGCCCCCGGTGCCCGCGCCCCCTTCCCGCCCGAGGAGTTGCTGGAGACCGGGATCGGCATCTACCTGCGCGGGCTTGGCCTCGTGCCGCCCGACAGCTGAGCCCCCTGTGCAGCGCGAGAGCCGGGCCTTCGTGCGGCATCTTTCGCCCTTGCGGTCGGTCCCCGGCTGGGATTACGCAGGCCGCATGGATATCGCGACCCCTCTCGACGGCGACGACAGCCGCGCCCGCCGCAACGTGACGGTCCTCGTCCTCGCCCAGGCGATCCTTGGCGCGCAGATGCCGATGATCTTCACCATTGGCGGGCTCGCCGGGCAGATGCTGACGCCCAACCCCTGCTGGGCGACGCTGCCGATCTCGATGATCGTGCTCGGCTCGATGCTGTCGGCAACGCCGATGTCGTCGCTGATGGGGCGGTTCGGACGGCGCACCGGGTTCTGGATCGGCACAGCCGGCGGGGCGGCCGGAGCGGCAACCGGGGCTTACGGGCTCCATCTCGGCTCCTTCCCGATATTCCTCGCGGGTTCGTTCCTGACCGGCATCTACATGTCCGCGCAAGGCTTCTACCGCTTCGCCGCCGCCGATACCGCGACCGAGGCGTTCCGGCCGAAGGCCATTTCCTGGGTCATGGCCGGCGGGCTCGCCTCGGCCATCGTCGGGCCACAGCTTGTGAAGGTGACGGCCGAGGCGATGCCGGTCGCCTTCCTTGGCACCTATCTTGCGGTGATCGCGATCAACGTCGTCGGCGCATCGCTTTTCCTCTTCCTCGACATCCCGACCCCGCCGCGCCGGGCCGAGGGCGCGCCAGAAGGCCGCAGCCGGATGGAAATGCTGCGCGATCCGACGATTGCGGTCGCGATGATCTGCGCCATGGTCAGCTATGCGCTGATGAACCTCGTGATGACCTCGACCCCGCTCGCCGTCGTCGGCTGCGGGTTCGAGAAGGGCGACGCGGCCGATGTGGTCTCCGCCCATGTTCTGGCGATGTTCGTGCCCTCGTTCTTCACCGGCCACCTCATCGCCCGCTTCGGCGCGCCGAAGATCGTCGGCGTCGGCCTTGCGATCCTCGCAGCCGCCGGGGCGGTCGCGTTGACGGGCGTGGAGTTGGAGCAGTTCTTCATCGCGCTCGTCCTGTTGGGTGTCGGCTGGAACTTCGGTTTCATCGGCGCCACGACGCTCCTCGCCTCGGCCCACGCGCCCGAGGAGCGCGGCCGCATCCAGGGCATCAACGACCTCGTCGTTTTCGGCGGCGTGACGTTCGCCTCGCTTGCGTCGGGGACGCTGATGAACTGCTCGGGGTCGAGCGTCACCGCCGGCTGGCAGGCGGTCAACATCGCGATGCTGCCGTTTCTGGTCCTGGCCGGCGGGTCGCTGATCTGGCTGGTGATGCGGCCGCGCGACTGAAGGCGCCCCTCTCGGGGCGCGCGCATGGGGGCACTGCCCCCGTCCCCGGATCAAATCCGGGACTCCCCCGGGGTATTTCGGCAACGAAGAAGCCGAGGGTCAGACGCGGCCGGTCAGCGCGCGCGACAGCAGCGCCCATTTCCGCCGGAACTCGGAGAGCTGGAGCGTTCCTTCCGCGATGCGTTCGGGCGCCCGCTCCGCAAGGCCGAGAAGCGCCGAGGCGCTCGCGCCGGTCCAGAGCGCGGGACGGGCCGTGCGGGGGATGGAAGCGGCGCGGGCGCGGGAGATGCGGGCACGACCCTCGGCGGCGAGGAGGCGGAGCGCTTCGGGGCGGTCGTCGTGGAACGGCACCCGGCCGCGCGCCGCGAGTTCGGGCGCAGCCCGCAAGAAGGCGGCAAGCCCCGCGCCCCAGGCGAAATCCCGGATCGCCGGTTCGGTGGCGGCGGGGGCGCCGAGCGCGCGGGCGGCGGCCCAGGCGAGGTTCCCCGAGGTGGCATCGAGATAGGCGTCGAAACCGGCGCGGTCCGCGAAGGGCTCGCGCCAGCAATCCCAGCGCCGCGCGCCGGCCATGCCGGCCAGGAGCGGCGCGAGGCCCGGATCGGCGGCGAGAATCGGCGCCAGCGCCTCGGTCACCGGATGGCCGCGCCGGTCGCGGCCGGCGGCCAGGTCGCCGATCGTGTCGATCCACCATTGCAGCCGCATCTCGGCGACCATCGGCTCGGCCGAGGCCCAGGGCGCGCGGGCGATCTCGAGGTTGACGGCATAGAGCGGCCAGAGCACGGCCCGCGCCGCGACGGGGGCCGCCATCGCGGCAGCGAAGCGGTCGGGGTCGCCCGCAGCGACGAGGTCGGCGCAGGCCGCGACGCTCACGCCGGAGTCGCCCCGTCGCGGACGAGCTTCCAGGTGATCGCATCCAGCAGCGCCTCGAAGCTCGCATCGACGATGTTGGGGCTGACGCCGACGGTGGACCAGCGCCGGCCTTCGCTGTCCTCGCTGTCGATGATGACGCGGGTCACGGCCTCGGTCCCCCCCTGGGTGATCCTCACCTTGAAATCGACCAGTTTCATGTCGTCGATATTGGCCTGATAGGGTCCGAGATCCTTCGCCAGCGCCTTCGAAAGCGCGTTGACCGGCCCCTGGTCGGCGCCGGTCTCATCCATCGATTCCGACACCGAGAGCATCTTCTCGCCGGCGATCTTCACCACGACGACCGCTTCGGAAAGCGTGACCATGCGGTCGTGCCTGTACTTCCGCCGCTCGACCGTCACGCGGTAGCGCTTGACCTCGAAGAACCGCGGCAGGAGGCCAAGCTCGCGCCGCGCCAGAAGCTCGAACGAGGCCTGGGCGCCGTCATAGGCATAGCCCTGATCCTCGCGGGTCTTGATGGTGTCGAGGATGCGGGCAAGGGCCGGATCCTTGGCCGCGACCTCGATCCCGGCCGCAGCAAGGCGCATCCGCAGGTTCGACTGGCCGGCCTGGTTCGACATCGGGATCACCCGGTCGTTGCCGACCAGCGCGGGGTCGACATGTTCGTAGGTCGTGGGGTCCTTCAGGATCGCGCTCGCGTGGAGCCCCGCCTTGTGGGCGAAGGCCGAGGCGCCGACGTAAGGCGCGCTGCGGAGCGGCACCCGGTTGAGGATGTCGTCGAGGAGCCGCGACGACTTCGTCAGGCCGGCCAGCGCGCCGAGGCTCACGCCGGTCTCAAAGCGGCTGGCATAGGGTTCCTTGAGAAGCAGCGTCGGGATCAGCGAGGTGAGGTTGGCGTTGCCGCAGCGCTCGCCGAGGCCGTTCAGCGTGCCCTGGATCTGGCGCGCCCCGGCATCGACGGCGGCGAGGGAGGCTGCGACGGCATTGCCGGTGTCGTCATGGGTGTGGACGCCGATCCGGTCGCCGGGGATGCCGGCGGCGATGACCGCGGCGGTGATCCGGCCGACCTCGGCGGGAAGCGTGCCGCCATTGGTGTCGCAAAGGACGATCCAGCGGGCGCCGGCCGCGTGGGCCGCCTTCACGCAGTCCATCGCATAGGCCGGATTGGCGCGGTAGCCGTCGAAGAAATGCTCGGCATCGAACACGGCCTCGCGGCCTTGCGCGACGAGATGGGCGATCGAGGCGCGGATGTTCTCGAGGTTCTCGTCAAGCGTGATGCCGAGGGCGGTGGTGACGTGGAAATCGTGGGCCTTGCCGACGAGGCAGACGGCGGGGGTGCCGGCGTTGAGGACGGCGGCGAGCACGTCGTCGTTCCCGGCCGAGCGGCCGGCGCGCTTGGTCATGCCGAAGGCGGTGAAGGTGGCGCGGGTCTCGGGCCGGGCCTCGAAGAAGTCAGAATCGGTCGGGTTGGCGCCGGGCCAGCCGCCCTCGATGTAATCGAGCCCGAGCGCGTCGAGGGCGCCGGCGATCTGGAGCTTGTCGGCGACGGAGAACTGGACTCCTTGCGTCTGCTGCCCGTCGCGGAGGGTGGTGTCGTAGAGGAAGAGGCGTTCGCGGGTCATAGGACCCACCCGCCCCGGCCCGCGAGCCGGGGCCTCTCCGGGGCAAGGCGGAGGTCCCGGATCAGGTCCGGGACTGCGGCGCGCACCGCTTCGCCCGGGGCGCCTGCGACCCGGGCGGCGCCCGTCCCGCCCCCCCCGACGGGCCGGGCGCTGCCCTCCGTGGTGCATCGGTTCGGCTGGAGGTTCATTTCAGGGCCTCCAGTTTGGCGGGGTCAGCTTCTGCGGTGGGTTTGATCTCGACGCCGTCCTTCGAGATTTTGACTTCGAATCCGGCGGCAATAACCGCATCTCGAATCCGATCCGAGGTCGCGAAATCCTTGGCTTCGCGCGCCTTCCGAATTTTCGCTTCTATCGGATCAATGACCAAGTCGTAGTGGATTGTATCCAAGGAAATCACGTGGTTTTTCGTGTATGGCCACGCCAACTCGGGTGTTAGCAGCCCCACCAGTTCTGCGGACGCCTTAAGGCCCGCATAATCTCCCTCCTTGAAAAGCCGTCGCAGTTCGGTAATTGCGCCATGCGTGTTCAGGTCATTGCCCAATGCTTCCACCGTCTGCGCTGAGACAGCCGCGGCTTCCGCTTCCTCCGTCACCGTGCGCCACTGAGCAAGTTCGGTCTCGGCCGCCTGTGCCTTCTCCTCGGTCCAGTCCATCGGCTTGGAATAGTGCGTCGAGAGATAGACAAACCGGATCACCTCGCCCGGCACCTTCCAGCCGCCGGACCAGTTGCCCTCCAGCAGATCCCTCACCGTGAAGAAATTGCCCAGGGACTTGGACATCTTCCTGCCCTCGACCTGCAGCATCTCGTTGTGCATCCAGACCCGCGCGAAATGGCCCTCCGGGTGGGCGCACATGGATTGCGCGATCTCGTTCTCGTGGTGCGGGAACTGGAGGTCGATGCCGCCGCCGTGGATGTCGAAGGTCTCGCCCAAGAGTTCATGCGCCATCGCCGAGCATTCGATATGCCAGCCGGGGCGGCCCCTGCCCCAGGGCGACGGCCAGCCCGGCAGGTCGTCGGTGGAGGGCTTCCAGAGGACGAAGTCCATCGGGTCTTCCTTGAAGGGCGCGACCTCCACCCTTGCCCCGGCGATCATGTCGTCGATGGAGCGGCCGGAGAGCTTGCCGTAGCCTGCGTAGCTCCGCACCCGGAAGAGGACATGGCCGTCCTTCGCATAGGCATGGCCCTTGGCGACGAGGTCCGCGATCATCGCGATCATCTGGCCGATATATTCGGTCGCCCTCGGCTCCAGCGTCGGGGGAAGGTTCCCCAATGCCGCCATGTCCTCGTGATACCAGCCGATCGTCTCGTCCGTCCGCTCGCG
>WOZM01000228.1 GCA_011620265.1 Paracoccaceae bacterium | reverse complement strand
AGGTGCCGGCGGTGCCGATCCATTTCGATCCGCCCTGGTGCCGGCCCTTCTGTTCCTCAAGCCGTTTCTTCAGCGTTTCCATGAGCTTGTCGAAACCTCCCAAGGCTTCGATCGCGGTCTTCTCTTCCGCCGTCAGCACCCGTTCGAGGATCTTTTCCAGCCATTCGCGCGGCAGGTCGATCGCCTCCAGCACCTCGTCCGCCGTGATCGCCTCCATCCCCTTGAAGGCGTCCGCGAAGGCGCGGTCGAAGCGGTCGAGGTGGCGTTCGTCCTTCACCATCGCGGTGCGGGCGAGGTAGTAGAAGCCCTCGATGTCGTAGGTGACGAGGCCGGCCGCCATGCCCTCGAGAAAGCCCAGATACTCGCGCAAGGAGACCGGGATGCCGGTCTTGCGCAAGATCTCGAAGAACCGCAGGAACATGCCGCTAGCTCATGCGATAGAAGAGGATCGTCGCGAAAAGCCCTAGAATCGCGAATAAAATCGCGTGTGCGATCGCGTATTGCAGCTTGTCGAAGCGGTTGCCGCCCCGGCGCGCGGCGCGGATCCATCCGATCAGGGCACCCGCGAGAATGGCCGCGAAGAAGATCATTTCTGCCTCGTTCTCATTGCCGGCGACAGCGCCGCGATGTTCATCAGCCTGAGAAGCACCTCGGCGTCGGAGGCAAAGCCATAGCGTGCCCAGCCGAGGCTGTCGAGCCGGACCTGCCGCGCTTCGGAGGCCCGGCCGATGAGGTCGAGCGCCTCCGCCTTGACCATCAGGAGGCTGGCGAGAAGCGCCGCGTTCTCGGCCTCGGCGGCCAGCGGCGAGGCCCGGTTGGTGCGCAGGATCACCTCCTCCGCCCGGCCGTCGGACAGCGCGAAGGCGGCGAGCTGCATGTCGGCATGGGCCGATTGCAGCGCCAGTTCGGGCCGGCTTTCGTAGATCGCGGCGGCTTTGTGGAAGGCGATCCGCGCGGTTTCCGCGTCATGGCCGAGCGACAGCCGGCCAAGTGCCAGCCAGGCGAAGCCGGCGCGGGTGTCGCGCCAGCCGCGCGCCTCGGCGATGTCGACCGCCTCGCGCGCGGCCGCCCGGCGCCGGGCCGCGAACGTGCCGGGGCCGAGGGCCGTCTCGATCGCTTCGGAAAAGGCGCGCGGGGTCGGGTCCGGCGGGTAGTCTCCCCCCCGTTCGCCGGCCGGATTGAGGCGGGCGAGGAGGCCGGGCAGCCGGGCCGCGACCTCGGGCGCCGCCATGCCGCTTCCGAGTTCCGGCGCATAGGTCGCGCGCAGCATCAGCATGTCGAACCCGGTCAGGACGGTATGGATATTGTCGTCGTTGAAGACCGAGTCGGGCAGCCGGTAAAGGTCGTTGAGGGGGCCGAGCGCCTGGGCGAGTTCCTCGTGCAGGCAGTCGCGCACCTCCTGCGGGGCGGTGTCGTTCGGGATGAAGATCGCCGCCACGTCGCGGTGGGTGAGGGTGGTCCAGTCGAGCTCGGCCCGGCGCGCGCGGCGGTATCCGTCCCATGACCCGACGCGGGGGGCGACGAAGCAGGCGGCGCGCGGCACCAGCCGCTGCATGACCCTGCGCGGCAGGAATTCGACGGTGATCTGTGCCGGCCCGCGCGCCGTCGCGGCGATGTCGATCCCGGCCTCGTTGCGCAGGCGGGCGAGCAGGCGGCCGAGATCCTCGGCCGCCGTCGGCGGCGCGGCGCCGGTCATCCGGACGCGGATCGGCTCTTCGAAGCGGGTGAGGACCGGGAGCGCCCGGCCGCTTTCGAGCGAGAAGGAGAGATCCATGAAATCGCGCGCCATTTCGGCGTTCGACCGCTCCGGCGGGCGGCCGGCGCTGGCCGGAAAGCGCCGCATCGGCGGCAGGTCGAACATTGCCGGGACGGCGCCAACCCGGCCGGACGGCGGTGCGGCGCCACAGGCCGAAAGGACGAGGGCCGCGAGACAGGCGGTCAGGAGGTGGCGCAAAGGCTCAGTCCCGCTTGTATTTGATGAAGGGGGACTTGACGCCGATCCGGTCGTAGAGCCGCCGGGCGGTCGCGTTGAAATCCTGCGTCAGCCAGTAGACCGAGGCGGCGCCCCCGGTATCGGCGGCGGCATAGACCGCCTCGATCAGCGCCCGCCCGATACCCCGACCGCGGATTTCCGGATCGGCGAAGAGGTCCTGCAGGTAGCAGGCATCGGCGACCGACCAGCAGGTCCGGTGAAAGAGATAGTGGGCGAGCCCGACCGGCTGTCCGTCGACGAGCGCCAGAAGGCCGTGGAATTCGCCGGCGCGGCCGGACAGGAGCCGCGCGAAGGTGGCGTCATAGACATCGTCCGGCAACTCGGTCTCGTAGAACGCCAGATAGGCGCGCCAGAGCCGGCGCCATTCGGCGGCATCGTCGGGCCCGATCGGGCGGATCTCAAGCGTTTCTGGCCGGGCCATGCGTTCCTCTACCTTCTGGCAGAGGCTAGCCTGCCTTCATCGCGCCGACCAGCCCGGCGGCGCGCGTTTTTCCCCGTGGGGCGATCAGCCGCGGCCGCGAGCGAGGAAGGCGAGCCGTTCGAAAAGCTGCACGTCCTGTTCGTTCTTCAAAAGCGCGCCGTGAAGCTTCGGCAGAAGGCTCGTCCCCTCGCGCTTCAGGTCCTCGGGCGCGAGATCCTCGGCGAGGATCAGCTTCAGCCAGTCGAGCACTTCCGAGGTCGAGGGCTTCTTCTTCAGTCCCGGCGTCTCGCGAATCTGGTAGAACTGGGTCAGCGCGGTGGTCAGCAGCGCGTCCTTGATGCCGGGGAAATGGACATCGACGATGCGTTTCAGGGTCTCGGCCTCGGGGAAGCGGATATAGTGGAAGAAGCAGCGGCGCAGGAAGGCGTCGGGCAGTTCCTTCTCGTTGTTCGAGGTGATGATGATCACCGGGCGGTGGCGCGCGCGGATCGTCTCGCCGGTCTCGTAGACGTGGAACTCCATCCGGTCGAGTTCCTGCAGAAGGTCGTTCGGAAACTCGATGTCGGCCTTGTCGATCTCGTCGATGAGAAGAACGACCTTGGTCTCGGCCTCGAAGGCCTGCCAGAGCTTGCCCCTGCGGATGTAGTTCCGCACGTCCTGGACCCGCTCGTCGCCGAGCTGGCTGTCGCGGAGCCGGCTCACGGCGTCGTATTCATAAAGCCCCTGCGCCGCCTTGGTGGTGGACTTCACATGCCACTCGACCATCGGCAGACCGAGCGCGGTCGCGACCTGCCGCGCAAGCTCGGTCTTGCCGGTTCCGGGCTCGCCCTTCACCAATAGCGGCCGCTCCAGCGTGACTGATGCGTTGACGGCGACAGTCAGGTCCTCTGTCGCGACGTACTGATCGGTTCCGGTAAATTTCATAGTATTTCTGATGACATGGCGAAGGTTGTTCGGCGCAGTCATACGCGCGCAATCAAATTGCCGCAAGCCGGGCCATGCCCTAGTGACATCCTCCGTCGCTTGGGCTATGGGAGCGCGCAAGGAGTGCCGGATGAATATCAGAGATATGAATTCGAAGTCCGGACGGAGGAAGGGAGCAGAGATGAAGGCAGAGATCTTTCTTCCCGACGATTATCGTCCGGCCGAAGACGAACCCTTTATGAACGAGCGTCAGCTCGAATATTTTCGCCGCAAGCTTCAGGTCTGGAAGGAAGAACTGCTGGAACAGTCGGCCGAGACGCTGGAGGGGCTTCAGGACAGTGGCCGCAGCGTTCCCGACATCGCCGACCGCGCCAGCGAGGAAACCGACCGGGCGCTGGAGCTTCGGACCCGCGACCGTCAGCGCAAGCTGGTGTCGAAGATCGACGCGGCGCTCCGGCGGATCGACAACGGCGAATACGGCTATTGCGAGATGACCGGAGAGCCGATCTCGCTCAAGCGGCTGGATGCGCGGCCGATCGCGACGATGACGCTCGAGGCGCAGGAAAAGCATGAACGGCGCGAGCGCGTGCACCGCGACGACTGATCCCCGGGGCCAAGGGGACGAGGAATTCCGGCACCGGGGTCGAAAGGCTCCGGTGCCGTTGCGTTCGAGGGGATGGCGATGCTGGACGGACGAAAGGTGACGGTGCTCGGGGCCGGGATTGCTGGGCTTGCCGTCGCCCGGGCGATGGCGCTGCGCGGGGCCGAGGTGACGGTGCTGGAACAGGCGCCGGAGATCGGCGAAGTCGGTGCGGGCCTGCAGATTTCACCGAACGGCGCCCGCGTGATCGAGGCGCTCGGCCTCGGCGACGCGCTTGCCGGGGCCAGCATGCGCGCCGTCGCGGTGGACATGATCGACGGCGAGACCGGCGGCCAGGTGGTGCGGCTCGACCTCCTGCGCGACCGGCCGGACCAGACCTTCCGCTTCGTCCACCGCGCCGACCTGATCGACTGCCTCGCGACGGGTGCAAGGGCGGCGGGCGTCACGATCCGGCTCTTGCAGAAGGTGGAGGCGGTCACGCTCGGTCCGCACCCTCCGCGGGTCACGACGGCACAGGGGGCCGAGCTCGAGGCCGATCTTCTCATCGGTGCCGACGGGCTCCATTCGAAGCTCCGCGCCGCGCTCAACGGCACGGTCGCCCCCTTCTTCACCCGTCAGGTGGCCTGGCGCGCGACGCTGCCGGCCGAACCGGACATCGCGCCCGTGGTCAAGGTCTTTCTCGGACCCGGCCGGCACCTTGTGACCTATCCCTTGAGGGGCGGGACGCTCCGGAACATCGTCGCGGTCGAGGAGCGCGGCAGATGGGCCGAGGAAAGCTGGTCGCTGACCGACGACCCCCTGGCCTTGCGCATCGCATTCGGGGGGTTCGTGCCGGAAGTGCGCGGCTGGCTCGACCGGATCGAGCGGCCGAATCTCTGGGGGCTCTTCCGCCATCCGGTGGCGCCGAAATGGCACGGGCAGGGGGCCGCGATCCTCGGCGACGCCGCGCATCCGACGCTGCCCTTCCTCGCGCAGGGGGCGAACATGGCGCTGGAGGATGCCTGGGTTCTGGCCGATTGTCTGGCGGCGAGGGAACCGGATGCCGCCTTCGGCGCCTATCAGTCCGCGCGCATGGCGCGGGTGCGCCGCATCGTCGAGGCCGCCAATGCCAATGCGCGGAACTATCACCTGTCGGGGATCCGGCGCGACATCGCCCATGCCGGCCTGCGCCTGGCGGGGCGTTTCGCGCCAGACCGGCTCCTCGGCCGGTTCGACTGGCTCTACGGCCACGACGTGACCGCCGGCTGACGGAGAACGGCTGGGCGTTCAGACGTCGAGCTCGACCCAGACCGGGACGTGATCCGACGGTTTGTCGCCGCCGCGCACCGCCTTGTCGATGCCGGCCTCGCGCAGGAGGTCGGCCGCCTGCGGGCTGAGAAGCAGATGGTCGATGCGGATGCCGTTGTTCTTCGCCCAGGCGCCGGCCTGGTAGTCCCAGAACGAATAATGTCCGGGGCGCGGTTCGCGGGTGCGGAACGCCTCGGTGTAGCCCAGATGCAGGATGCGCCGGAACGCCGCCCGGCTTTCGGGCAGGAAGAGCGCGTCCTCCGCCCAGGCCTCGGGCCTCGCCGCATCCTCGGCCTGCGGGATGACGTTGTAGTCGCCGCCAAGGACGACCGGCATTTCCTCGGCCAGAAGCTCCGCTGCCCGCGCCTTCATTCGCGCCATCCACGACAGCTTGTAGTCGTATTTCGGCCCCGGCGCCGGATTGCCGTTCGGAAGGTAAAGCCCGCAGAGCCGGAGCGCTGTCTTGCCCACCACCACCGCCTCGATCCAGCGCGCCTGCTCGTCCGTCTCGTCGCCCGGAAGGCCGCGCGTCACGTCCTCGAGCGGCAGCTTCGACAGGATCGCCACGCCGTTGAAGCTCTTCTGGCCGTGGGTTTCGACGAAATAGCCGCGATCCTCGAAAAGATCGCGGGGAAAGGCCTCGTCAGTCGACTTGATCTCCTGCAACAGCACGACGTCCGGCGCGGCCTCGTCCAGCCAGGCGGGCAGCGCCTCGGCCCGCGCCTTGATGCCGTTGATGTTGAAGGTGGCGATCTTCATGCCTGTCTCCCCGGGGCCGGTCGGCGCCATCATCGGCGGAACCGGCCCCGGACACAACCGGCGTCGGGCGACATCCGCCTCTGCGCCCCAGAGCATCCCGATTCCGCCGGTCAGACCTCCGCACCCCGCGCGGCCCCGCGCCGCCGCGATCTGACCGCCCCCGCTTTCATTGTGGCCGAAATACCTCCGCCGGAGGCACGCATCGGCGCCTTGCGCCGATGCCCACCATCGCGTCGCGCCGCAAGGCGCGTCCGCTTGCAGACGCCCGTCCGAAATCCTCAGATCGAAAAGCTCGTCCCGCAACCGCAGGACGAGGTCGCGTTCGGGTTCTCGACGACGAACCGCGCGCCGATCAGTTCCTCGGAAAAGTCGATGACCGCGTTCGAGAGGAAGGGCAGCGAAACCGCGTCGACCAGCACCTTCTGACCATCGCCCTCCAGCACCAGATCGTCGGGGGCGGGATCGTCGAGCCGGATGTCGTACTGAAACCCCGAACAGCCGCCGCCTTCGACCGCGACGCGGAGCGCCTTGGCCTCGCCCGAGGCCGCGTTGATCTCGGCCAGCCGCGCAAAGGCGCGGGGCGTCACTTTCGGGGGCAGGGTCAGTTCCATCACGGCAACCTGTGTCAATTCCTCACCTCATCATATATGACGAACCCGAGACGCTACAAGAACCGGACCCGATGACCCTTGCCCCCTATGCCTGCCATCCCGACGCGAGCCGGGGCCGGCAATTCAGCGAAACCGTGTCCACCTTCCGCTCGCCCTTCCAGCGCGACCGGGACCGGATCATCCATTCCTCGGCCTTCCGCCGGCTGAAGCACAAGACCCAGGTCTTCGTCGAGCACGAAGGCGACTATTACCGCACCCGGCTGACCCATACGATCGAGGTGGCGCAGGTCGCGCGCACCATCGCCGGGCATCTCGGGCTCAACACCGACCTCGCCGAGGCGGTGGCGCTCGCCCACGACCTCGGCCATCCGCCCTTCGGCCATACCGGGGAGGATGCGCTGGCCGAGCTTATGGCGCCCTATGGCGGCTTCGACCACAATGCGCAGGCGATCCGCATCGTCACCCGGCTGGAACGGCACTATGCCGATTTCGACGGGTTGAACCTGACCTGGGAGACGCTCGAAGGCATCGCCAAGCACAATGGCCCGGTGATCGGCCCGAATGCCTCGGGCTCGCATTCCGTCGCCGACCCGGCCGACATCCCCTATGCGCTGGCCGGCTTCAACGCGGCCTACGACCTTGAGCTTTACAGCCACGCCTCGGCCGAGGCGCAGGTGGCGGCCGTGGCCGACGATGTCGCCTACAACCACCACGACCTCCATGACGGGCTCCGTGCCGGCCTCTTCACCGAGGCCGACCTGATGGAGCTTCCCGTCACCGGCCCCGCCTTCGCCGAGGTGGACCGGCTCTACCCGAACCTCGATCCGACCCGGCGCCGGCACGAGGCGCTCCGCCGCGTCTTCGGCGCGATGGTGGAGGACGTGATCGCGGTGGCGCAGAACCGGCTCCAGTCGAGCCAGCCGCAATCGGTCGAGGAAATCCGCGCGATGGACGGGCCGATCATCCGGTTCTCGAAACCGCTCTACCAGAACCTCAAGGCCATCAAGGGATTTCTCTTCACCCGGATGTATCGCGCGCCCACGGTCGTGAGGGAGCGCCAGCGGGTGACGGCGATGATCAACGATCTCTTCCCGCTCTTTCTCGACGACCCCGCACTCCTGCCGGCCGAATGGCGCGCCGACGTGGCGCGGGCGCGGGACCGGACGGAGCTTGCGCGCGTGGTGCTGGATTATGTCGCGGGAATGACGGATCGTTTCGCGATTCAGGAACATGAACGGCTTTGCGGCCGGTCCGGGCAGAATTGAGTCAGGAGCGCTACCAGTGGCGATGGAACAGGTTTCGGGGGCGTTGAACCCGGTTTCGGCCTTCGCGCTCGTGGGGGCGCTCGGGGTCGGCGCGCAGTGGCTCGCCTGGCGTTTCCAGCTGCCGGCCATCGTCCTGATGCTGGCGGCGGGGCTTGTCGTCGGGCCGGTCTTCGGCATCTTCGAGCCGTTGCGCGATATCGGTCCGATCACCGGGCCGCTCATCTCGCTCGCCGTCGCGGTGATCCTTTTCGAGGGCGGGTTGACGCTCGACCTGCACAAGCTCGGCGATGCCCGGGCGGGGGTGATGCGTCTGGTGCTGATCGGCGCGCCGCTTGGCTGGCTGCTCTCGACGCTGGCGGTGCGCTATGGGGCCGGGCTCGGCTGGGAAAGCGCCGCCGTCTTCGGCGGCATCATGATCGTGACCGGGCCGACCGTGATCGCCCCCCTCCTGCGGCAGGCGCGGCTCGCCCGCCGGCCGGCGCAGATCCTCCAGTGGGAAGCGATCGTCAACGATCCGATCGGCGCGCTCGCCGCCGTCCTCGCCTTCGAATTCGTTCTGGTCCGCCACGCGGCCGCCGATGCCGGCACCGCGCTGCGCGATCTCGGGCTCGGCATCGGCTTCGCGACCCTCGTCGGGCTTGTCGCCGGTTTCCTGATCTCTTGGGCGTTCTGGCGGGGCAGGGTGCCGGAATACATGAAGGTGCCGGTCCTTTTCACCGTGCTTCTCGCCGCCTTCGCGGCGTCGGACGCGGTCCTTCATGAGAGCGGTCTTCTCGCGGTGACGATCATGGGCCTCGTCATCGCCAATGCCGACCTGCCGAGTTACGAGGAACTGCGCCGGTTCAAGGAACATGCGACGATCCTCCTCGTCTCGGGCGTTTTCATCCTGCTGGCCGCCTCGATGGATTTCGCGGCTATCGGGCAGCTGACCTGGCGGGCCGGGGTGTTCGTTCTGGCCGTCGTCCTTCTGGTCCGGCCGCTCACGGTTCTCGTCTCTCTCGCCGGCACGAAGATCCCGCGCAACGAACGGCTGCTGATCGCGAGCACCGGGCCGCGCGGTGTCGTGCTGGTCGCAGTCGCGGGCCTTTTCGGCGAGCGTCTCGCGGCCGCCGGCGTTGCGGATGCGAGCCTGATCGGCCCTTTTGCCTTCGTTCTGGTGCTCGCGACGGTGGTGTTGCACGGCTTCACCCTTGCCCCGGTGGCGCGGGCGCTGGGCCTTGCGGGCGCCGAGGTGCCGGGTGTGCTTCTGGTCGGCGGATCGCGCTTCACGACAGGGCTCGCCGAGGTGCTGAAGAAGGCCGAGGTGCCGGTCCTCGTCTGCGATCCGAACCATGCCCACCTGATCCGGCCCCGCACGGCGGGCGTGCCGACCTTCTATGGCGACATCCTGTCGGAGGCGGCCGAGCGTCAGGTGGAGCTTCTGACCTACCGGACCATTGTCGCCGCGACCGACAACGACGCCTACAACACGCTTGTCACCACCGACCTCGCCCCCGAATTCGGCCGCGACAACACCTTCCAGATCGGCCGGCAGCGGGCCGGGAATTCGCGCCACGCCCTGCCGACGCAGCTTGGCGGCCGTCCCTTCGGCAATGGCCGCACCTATGACGAGTTCGAGGCGGTGATGCACGAGGGCTGGAGCTTCCGCATGACCCGCATCACCGAGGAATTCGGCTTCGCCGAATGGCGCGGCCGGCGTCCCGATGCGATCCTTCTGGCCCGTATCGCCAAGGACGGCGAGGTGAGGTTCCTGCGCGGCGATGCCGATCCGAAGCTCGCGCCGGGAACCCGGATCCTGTTCCTCAGCCGGCCGGGCGAGGCCACCGAAGAGGCGCGCGAGCCGGGTCCGAACGGGGCCAAGGATTGACGCCGCGGCCGGCCTCTGGCATGGCCGGACCGATCACAGAGGTATGACATGAACGTTTTTGCCGAAATCCGGTCGCTGGTGATCGCCAGCCTCGACGACATGGTCGCGGCGGGCGAACTGCCGGCGGGGCTCGACACGGCCAACGTCGCGGTGGAGCCGCCGCGCGACGCCGCGCATGGCGACATGGCGACGAATGCCGCGATGGTGCTGGCCAAGCCCGCCGCCATGGCGCCCCGCGCCATCGCCGACGCGCTGGCCGCGCGGCTCGTGGCCGATCCCCGCATCGTCACCGCCGAGGCCGCCGGGCCGGGCTTTCTCAACCTCCGCCTCGCGCCCGCCGTCTGGCAGGGCGTGGTGAAGGCGGCCCTCGCCGAGGGGCGCGATTTCGGCCGCTCGACGCTCGGGCAGGGTGCCCGCGTCAATGTCGAGTTCGTCTCGGCCAACCCCACGGGGCCGATGCATGTCGGCCATACCCGCGGCGCGGTCTTCGGCGACGCGCTGGCGAGCCTTCTCGACTTCGCCGGCTACAAGGTCACGCGGGAATACTACATCAACGACGGCGGGGCGCAGGTCGACGTGCTCGCCCGCTCCGCCTTTGAGCGCTACCG
The DNA here is from genome assembly GCA_011620265.1 of Paracoccaceae bacterium. Lineage (GTDB taxonomy): Bacteria > Pseudomonadota > Alphaproteobacteria > Rhodobacterales > Rhodobacteraceae > Albidovulum. The sequence continues at coordinate 31,440 of WOZM01000228.1, read as the reverse complement.
CGAGGCGAACGGCCTGTCGCCGGAGATCGCCGAGGGGCTCTATCCCGGCGACTACCTCATTCCCGTGGGCGAGGCGCTGAAGGCGAAATACGGGGCGAGCCTGCTCGACAAGCCCGAAAGCGTATGGCTCGCCGACGTGCGGGAGTTCGCAACCGAGGCGATGATGGCGATGATCCGCGAGGATCTGGCGCTCCTCGGCGTCAGGATGGATGTCTATTCCTCGGAAAAGGCGCTTTACGGCACCGGCAAGATCGAGGCCGCGATCGAGACGCTGCGCGGCATGGGCCTGATCTACGAAGGCACGCTGGAGCCGCCGAAGGGCAAGCTGCCCGAGGACTGGGAGGAGCGCGAGCAGACGCTGTTCCGCTCGACCGCGCATGGCGACGATGTCGACCGGCCGGTGAAGAAATCCGACGGCGCCTGGACCTATTTCGCCCCCGACATCGCCTATCACTACGACAAGGTCACGCGGGGCTTCGATCAGTTGATCGACATTCTCGGCGCCGATCATGGCGGCTATGTGAAGCGGCTGAAGGCCGTGGTTTCGGCATTGTCGAATGGCCGCGTGTCGCTCGAGGTCAAGCTGATCCAGCTTGTCAAGCTCTGGAAGAACGGCGAGCCGTTCAAGATGTCGAAGCGGGCCGGGACGTTCGTGACGCTCCGCGACGTGGTCGAACAGGCTGGCGCCGACGTGACCCGCTTCGTGATGCTGACGCGGAAGAACGACGCGGCACTCGATTTCGATTTCGACAAGGTGCTGGAACAGTCGAAGGACAATCCGGTCTTCTACGTGCAATATGCCCATGCGCGCGTCTCCTCGGTGATCCGCAAGGCGACCGAGGCGGGAACCGCCGCCGACGACGCGACACTGGCGGCGGCCGACCTCGCGCCGCTCTCGCACGAGGCCGAGATCGCGCTCGCGAAGAAGGTCGCCGAATGGCCGCGCCTCGTCGAGATCGCCGCCCGCGGGCAGGAGCCGCACCGGGTGGCCTTCTACCTCTACGACCTCGCCTCGGACCTCCATGCGCTCTGGAACCGCGGCAACGAGGATGCCTCGTTGCGCTTCCTCCAGGACGATGTCGCGACGAGCCAGGCCAAAATCGCCCTCGCGCGGGCGGCGGGCGTTGTCATTTCCGCCGGTCTTGCTATCCTTGGCGTGACCCCCGTGGAAGAAATGCGCTGACCGAGAGGCGCCGTCACCGGGGCAAGGCAGGCGGGACGCGGGCCGCATCCGGGCAATCGGGGACGGTCGGCGAGCGAGGCAGAGCATGGCGGACGCAGATTTCGACAAGTTTGACGCCTATCACGCCGCCCGACCGGCTCCGGCCGGGCAGGGCGGGCGGATGCAGAAATGGATGAACGGCGCCGGCGCGCTGACCTCGGTCGCGCTGATCGCGGGGCTTGGCGTCTGGGCCTATAACCTTGCTGTCCGCGACGTGCGCGGCGTGCCGGTGATCCAGGCGCTGGAAGGCCCGGCCCGCGTCGCCCCCGACAATCCGGGCGGCGAGTTTGCCTCGCATCAGGGGATGGCGGTGAACGAGATCGCGGCGGACGGCACCGCGGGCGATCCGGCCGACCGGCTGACGCTCGCCCCGCGTCCAGACGGGTTGGCGGAGGAAGACCAGCCGATGGGCGAACTCGCCGCCTCGCTCGAAGAGCCGGCGGCGGCGCCGCTGCCGACCCCGGCGCCGGGCAGCGACTTCGTCGAGGCGCCGCCGGCGCCGGTGCTCGCCGCTTTGCGCCCGGAAGAACCGCTTCCCGACGGCCCGGCCGAGGCGCTGCCGCTCGAGGACGCGGCCGAGGCGGTCGTCGTCGCCCCCGATGCGATTTCGGCCGATATTCCCGGCATCTCGCGCTCGATGCGGCCCGCGGCCCGGCCCGCCTCCGGCGCTGTGGCCAGTGCCGATGCCGATTTCGCCGTTGACGCGATGGCCGAGGCGGCGGCGGCCGCCGTCGCGGCGGCGTTTGCGCCGCAGATGCTCGACGTGGCGCCGGAAGCCCTCGGCGCCGGAACCCGGCTGGTGCAGATCGGCGCCTATCCCGACGAGGCCACGGCCCGGCTCGAATGGGACAAGACCGCCGCCCGGTTCGGCGCGCTTCTCGACGGCAAGCGCCGGGTGATCGAGCCCGCGGCGAGCGGCGGCGAGACCTTCTACCGGCTTCGGGTCGAGGGCTTCGACGATCTCGACGATGCCCGCCGCTTCTGTTCCGCGCTCAAGGCCGAAAACGCCGAATGCGTGCCCGCCGTGGTGCGCTGATGGCCGGGCCGGCCTCGGCCACGATCCTCGGCTGCGAAGGTCCGGCCCTCTCGACGGACGAGGCCGCGTTCTTTCGCGACGCGGGTCCCTGGGGCTTCATCCTCTTCGCCCGCAACGTGGAGACGCCGGACCAGCTCGCCCGGCTGACGGCGGGCTTGCGCGACAGCGTCGGCCGAGACGCGCCGGTCCTTGTCGATCAGGAAGGCGGCCGGGTGCAGCGTCTCCGCGCGCCGCATTGGCGCGAATGGCTGCCGCCGCTCGACCAGGTGGCGGCCTGCGAACCGGGGCGGATGGAGCGCGCGCTCTGGCTGCGCTACCGGCTGATCGCGGAAGAATTGCGCGCCGTGGGGATCGACGCCGATTGCGCGCCCTCGGCCGACATCGCCGGCGCCGAGACCCATCCCTTCCTGCGCAACCGCTGCTTCGGCGAGGATGCGGCGACGGTGACGCGGGCGGCGCGGGCGGCGGCGCTCGGGCTGCTGGCGGGGGGTGTCCTGCCGGTCGTCAAGCACATGCCGGGCCACGGACGGGCGGTCGTCGACAGCCACCTCCACCTGCCGCGCGTCACCGCCCCACTCGACGAACTCATGGCCACCGACTTCGTCCCTTTCGCGGCACTCGCGGACCTGCCGATGGCGATGAGCGCCCATATCGTCTTCGACGCGCTCGATCCCGAGCGGCCGGCGACGGCCTCTCCCGTCGTGATCGCGGCGATCCGCGAGCGGATCGGGTTCGGCGGCCTGCTTCTCAGCGACGACCTGTCGATGCAGGCGCTCGCCGGGTCGATCGGCGACCGGGCCGCGGCGGCGATCGGGGCGGGCTGCGATATCGCACTCCACTGCAACGGCAAGCGCGCGGAGATGGAGGCGGTCGTCGCCGCCGCCGGCGGGCTCGGCCCCGCTTCACGCGCCCGCGCCGAGGCGGCGCTCGGCTGCCGCCGGGCGCCCGATGCCATTGACACAGGCCCGCTTGAAGCGGAATTTGAGGCGCTTCTGAAGGGACGCGCGGATGGCTGAGCCGGACGGCTTTCAGGAAGACACGGTCACGGTCAGCGACCGGCTCGCCGCCGAGGCGCTGATCGTCGATGTCGACGGGTTCGAGGGGCCGCTCGACCTCCTTCTCACGCTGTCACGCACCCAGAAGGTCGACCTGCGCAAGATCTCGGTCCTGCAACTCGCCGAGCAATATCTGAAATTCGTCAATCAGGCCAAGGTGCTGCGCATCGAACTTGCGGCGGATTACCTGGTGATGGCGGCCTGGCTCGCCTTCCTGAAATCGCGCCTCCTGCTGCCGCCCGACCCTTCGGACGACGGCCCCTCGGGCGAGGAACTGGCCGCCCACCTCGCGTTCCAGCTCGAACGCCTCCAGGCGATGCGCGAGGCCGCCGCCCGGCTGATGGGGCGCGACCAGAAGGGCCGCGACTTCTTCGCCCGCGGCATCCCGGAGGATGTCACGCGGCTGCGGAAGGTCCATTATACCGCGACGCTTCTCGACCTGATGCAGGCCTATGCCCGGATTCGCACCCATGACGAGTTCCGCCCCTACGCGATGGACCGCGAGCATGTCTTCACCATGGAACAGGCGCTGGAGCGGATGCGCGGGCTGATCGGCTTCGCCGGCGACTGGACCGATCTTTCGTCCTATCTGCCCGAGGGCTGGTCCGCCGATCCCGCCCGCCGCCGCTCGGCCACCGCCTCGACCTTCGCGGCCTCGCTGGAGCTTGCCAAACAGGGCCGGATCGAGTTGAGGCAGGCCGAAACCTTCGCCCCCATCGCCATCAGACGGAAAGAGACGTGACCGAGACGAGCGCCCCCGAGAAGAGCCTTTTCGAGGCGCCGCCCATCGCCGAGCAGGAGCGGATGGTGGAAGCCATCCTCTTCGCCTCGGCCGATCCGGTGACGGTGGCCGAACTCGAGGCGCGGATGCCGCATGGCGCCGATCCGGCCGAGGCGCTGGTGCATCTGAGGAAGCGCTACGAGGGGCGCGGCGTGCGGGTGGTCAGGGTCGGCGATGCCTGGGCGATACGCACGGCGCCCGATCTCGGCTTCCTGATGCAGAAGGAAACCGTCGAGACCCGCAAGCTGTCGCGCGCGGCGATCGAGACGCTGGCGATCATCGCCTATCACCAGCCCGCCACCCGCGCCGAGATCGAGGAGATCCGCGGCGTCGCGGTGAGCCGCGGCACGGTGGACCAGCTTCTGGAACTGGAATGGATCCGCTTCGGCCGCCGGCGGATGACGCCGGGCCGGCCGGTGACCTATGTCGTCACGCAGACCTTCCTCGACCATTTCGGACTCGAATCCGCCCGCGACCTGCCGGGGCTGAAGGAACTCAGGGCCGCCGGGCTCCTCGACAACCGGCCCTTGCCGGGCGGGGCGGCGCTGGCCGGGGACGAGGCGGAAGACCAGATCGGCCAGAGCGAACTCTTCGAGGATTGAAAGGGCGCTGGAGCATGAACCTCAACCGGATTGTGAACATGGTGATCAACACGGTCGTCCGCCGTCTGGTCAATCTCGGCATCAGCAAGGGCGTGGACTACGCCAGCCGCAAGGGCGGAGCGAAGAGCGCCGATCCCGGCCAGTCGAAGGATGCGCGGGCGCTGGCCAAGCGCGCCCGGCAGGCCGCGAAGATCACCCGGCGTTTCGGGCGCTGATCGTCAGGGTGCGGGCGGTCAGGCTGCGGGCGGTCAGGGTGCGGATGGGCGGGGCTCGTCGGCGCGGAAGTGCTTCGAGAGCTTCAGCCCCTGTCCCTGGTAGTTCGAGGCGATCCCGGCGCCATACATCCGGTCGGGCCGTGCCGCCATGCGCTCGTAGACGAGCCGGCCCACGACCTGGCCATGTTCCAGCACGAAGGGCGCCTCGTGACAGCGCACTTCGAGCACCCCGCGCGATCCGGCGCCGCCGGCTTCCGCCCAGCCGAAGCCGGGATCGAAGAAGCCCGCGTAGTGCACGCGGAACTCGCCCACCATCGCCAGATAGGGCGCCATCTCGGCGGCGTAGTCGGGCGGGATCGTCACCGCCTCGCGGCTGACGAGGATGTAGAAGGCGCCGGGGTCGAGGATGATGCGGGCGTCATCGGTGCGGACCTCTTCCCAGAAATCGGCGGGCGCGTAGTGACCGATGAGGTCGAGGTCGATCACCCCGGTATGCGGCTTCGCGCGGTAGCCGACGAGATCGCCGGTCGCCGGCTTCAGATCGACCGAAAACCCCAGCCCGTCCGAGATCAGCGCGGTCCCCGAGACCAGATGCTCGCGCCGGTGCAGCGCGACGAGCTCGGCATCGGAGAGGATCGCCTGACCGCGCCGGAATCGGATCTGGTTGAGCCGCATCCCCGGCCGGACGAGAACCGAGAAGGAGCGCGGGCAGATCTCGGCATAGAGCGGGCCGGCATAGCCCTCGGCGATCCGGTCGAATTCCTCGCCGCCATCGGCGATGGTGCGGGTCAGAAGGTCAAGCCGCCCGGTCGAGCTTTTGGCATTCGCGACGGCGGTGAGGCCGGGCGGCAGCGCCAGCCGCTCCATCAGCGGCACGACATAGACGCAGCCCTTCTCCAGCACCGCGCCGTGGCTGAGATCGACCCGGTGCATCTCGAACTCGGCGATGCGCTCGGCGACGGTGCGGCCCCTGCCGGCAAGGAACGAGGCGCGGACCCGGTAGGCGATGCTGCCAAGGCGCAGATCGAGGCTTGCGGGCTGGACCTGGGCGTCGGTGACGGCGGGGGCCGCCGTGATCGCGCCCGCGGCGATCATCCTGCGGATCTCCCCGTCGGCAAGGACGCCGGTGCCGGTCATCTGCACGCTCCTGACATGCGAACGCCCACCCCGCTGGCGGAGTGGGCGGTTCGGTGATGGTCGGGCCGGTGAGATTCGAACTCACGACCTTCCGCCCCCCAGACGGACGCGCTAACCAGGCTGCGCCACGGCCCGACGCTGCGCGGTATAGGACGATTGCCGGGGCGGGGGCAAGCGCCAAAACGCAATCCGCGAGAGGGGGAAAGCGAGGCCACGGATCCGGGGTTATTTCTGCGCGGGCCGGTCGCTTTGCGCGAGTCGTTCCTTGAGGTCGGTGAGCCGCAGATAGACCGACATCAGCTCGCTCTTCTTGTCGCGCGCGCGGAGCGTATCCATCGCGCGCAGCATCGCGGCGGCCGGCGGATTGGCCGGGGCAGGCTTCGGCGCGGCGTCGGTGCCGAGGGCGCGGACATTGTCCGCTGACCCCCTCGGAAGGGTCGGGACATCGACCTGCATCGGCGCCTCTGGCGCGGTGCGCTGACGCTCCAGCTCCGCCCGCCGTTCGGCGCCGGGAGAGATCGACGGCCGCGGCGGTTGCGCGGGACGGGACAGCGGCGCCGGTTCCGCCGCCGCATCCTCCGGGTCGGGCAGCAGGTCGTCGCTTCCCGCCGCCACGTCCGGCGTGGGCGCGGGCGGCCACGACCGGCGGTCGTCCCGCGCCGTCGCCGCGGGCCGGGCGGGCGCGTTGGCGGGTTCCGGGGCGGGGCTCTCCTCCGCCCCCGGAAGCTCGACGTTCGACAGGGCGGCGACATGGCGCACGCCGCGTTCCTTGAGGATCTTCTGCACCCCGCGGATCGTCAGCCCGTCCTCGTGGAGAAGCTTCTTGATGCCGCCGAGAAGCGCCAGGTCGGCGGGCCGGTAGTAGCGGCGCCCGCCGGCGCGCTTCACCGGCTTGACCTGCGAGAATCGGCTTTCCCAGAACCGCAGGACATGCGCGGGCGTGTCCAGATACTCGGAGACTTCGCTGATCGTGCGAAAGGCCTCGGCCGATTTCTCCATCACGTGCCGCCTCAGCCCTTGTTGCCTGCCGCGACGCGGTCTTTCATCAGATGCGAGGGCCGGAAGGTCAGGACCCGGCGCGGATGGATCGGCACTTCGTCCCCGGTCTTGGGGTTGCGGCCGACGCGGGCGGCCTTGTCGCGCACCGAAAACGTGCCGAAGGACGAGATCTTGACGGTCTCGCCGGCCACCAGCGCATCCGACATGTGTTGCAGCACACCTTCGACCAACTGCGCCGATTCATTGCGCGAAAGGCCGACTTCGCGGAACACCGCTTCGCTCAGATCCATGCGAGTCAAGGTTTTTTCGGTCATCTCGTCCCCCGGGCTGTTTGGGGAAGGATGGGCGGATTAAATTTCCGAGTCAATATCAATGGCTTGGGCAGGGGCTTTCAAGCGGCTTTTCACCACCTCATCACCACCGCGCCCCAACTCAGCCCGCCGCCGATCGCTTCGGTGACGAGAAGATCGCCTTGCTTGATCTGTCCACGCTCCTTGCCGACCGACAGGGCGAGGGGAATCGAGGCGGCCGAGGTGTTGCCGTGATCCTGCACGGTGACGACGACGCGCTCCATCGGCACCTGCATCCGGCTCGCCGTGGCGCTGATGATGCGCAGGTTGGCCTGATGCGGCACGATCCAGTCGACATCGGCGCTGGTGAGCCCGGCCTTGTCGAGCGCGGAATGGGCGGTCTGGGCCAGTTTCTCGACCGCGTGGCGGAAGACCTGGTTGCCCTGCATCCGGAGATGCCCCGCCGTGCCCGTCGTCGAGACGCCGCCATCGACATAGAGCAGGTCACGGTAGCTGCCGTCGCTGTGGAGATCGGTGGCGAGGATGCCGCGGTCGGCCGGGGTTCCGGTGCCCTCGGCGGCTTCGAGCACCAGCGCACCGGCGCCGTCGCCGAAGAGGACGCAGGTCGCCCGGTCGGAGAAATCAAGAATACGGCTGAAGGTCTCGGCGCCGATCACCATCACGCGCCGGGCCTGGCCCGACTGGATCAGCGCATGGGCATTGGCCAGCGCGAAGACGAAGCCGGCGCAGACCGCCTGCAGGTCGAAGGCGAAGCCCGTCGTCATGCCGATCTTCTCCTGGATCATCGTCGCGGCGGAGGGAAAGGTGTAGTCGGCCGTCGAGGTGGCGAGGATGATCGCGTCGAGGTCGGCGGCCGTCATCCCGGCATCGGCCAGCGCCGCCTCGGCTGCCTTGGCGCCGAGATCGGAGGTCGTCTCTCCCTCGGCGGCGAAATGGCGACGCTCGATCCCGGTGCGGCTGCGGATCCATTCGTCCGTGGTGTCGACCCGTGCCTCGAACTCGGAATTGGGGACCACGCGCTCGGGCAGGTAATGCCCGACGCCCCGGACCACGGCACGGATTGTCATGAATGTGTCCTGCTCTCTGCCTCAGCGTCGGCGGCATCCTGCCCCGCCTGTGCGGCAGAGGCAACCCGTGCCGCGAGCCGCTCCTGAAAGCCGGATTTCGCCAGCCGGAACGCGAGCTTGATCGCCGCGGAGACCCCGGTCGCGTCGGCCGAGCCATGCGACTTGACGACGGTGCCGTTCAGCCCGAGGAAAACCCCGCCATTCTGCCGGCGGGGGTCGATGCGGCGCTGCAGCCGGCGCAGCGAGCCAAGCGCCAGAAGGGCGGCGAAGCGCGACAGGAGGCCGGCATTGAACGCCTCCTTGAGGAAGTCGCCGACGAGCTTCGCGGTGCCTTCCCCGGTCTTCAGGGCGATGTTGCCGGTAAAGCCGTCGGTCACGATCACGTCGACGCGGGCCGAGGGCAGATCGCCCCCCTCGACGAAGCCCGCATAGTCGAAACCGCCCGTTTCGGTAGCCGCCTGGATCAGATCCTGCGCCAGCTTCAGCTCGGCCCGGCCCTTGTGCTCCTCGGTCCCGACATTGAGAAGCCCGATCCGGGGCCGGGCGATGCCAAGCCCGTTGCGGGCGTAGGAGGCGCCCATCAGCGCGTATTGCAGCAGGTCGGGCGCGTCGGCCTTGATGTCGGCGCCGACGTCGAGCATCAGGTTGAACCCGCCGGGATTGCGCGAGGGCCAGAGGCAGGCGATGGCCGGCCGGTTGACGCCCGGAAGCTTGCGGAGCCGGATCACCGAGAGCGCCATCAGCGCGCCGGTATTGCCGCAGCTCACCGCGACCGTTGCCTCATGTTTGCGCACGCTTTCGATCGCCGACCACATCGAGGTGCCCTCGCCGTGGCGCATCACCTGGCCGGGCTTGTCGTCCATCGTGACGACGCCGGCGGCATGGCGGATCGTGCAGCGCCCGGCAAGCTCCGGGCGCTTGCCGACGAGCCGCGCGAGCTCCTCCTCGGGGCCGTGGACGATGAATTCGATCTCGGGGTTCTTCGCGGCGGATTGGGCCATGCCGGCGACGACGGCCGACGGCCCCCGGTCGCCGCCCATCGCATCGACGGAAATGACGATACGGCCCGAAGTCCCGGTTCCGGGCGCCTCGGGCTGCATGACATTCGATGACGGCATGGCGCCGACCGTTCGGACGCGGCCTTACGCCGCGTCTTCGTCCAGATCGACCTCGGCGGTCTGGGCGACCACTTCGCGGTCATTGTAGTGACCGCAGGCGCCGCAGACGTGATGCGGACGCTTCAGTTCGCCACAGTTCGGGCATTCGTTCGGATTCGCAGCGACCAGAGCATCGTGGGCGCGGCGCATGTTGCGGCGGGACCGCGTGGTCCGGTTCTGAGGGACAGCCATGTCTCAACCTCGGGTTATTTGGGGCCTTGGCCCGGATTTCCTGGGGTTTCGTCACAGGTTGCCGCAAAGCGACCGGGTGCGAACCCAACGTTCAAGCGAGGCCGGGAACATACTGCGATTCCGCGCGGGCGCAAGTCTTTTCTGGCACTGCGAAAGCAGGGACGATCCCGGCCGTGGTCAATCGTCCCTTCCGGCCTTTTTCATCAGGTCGGCCAGCCCCGCGAACGGCCGTACCGCCTCGTCGTCGAGCGGTTCCGCGCCGGGGGCGGCGGCGGTCAGGCTGCCAAGCTCGGCGCCTTCGGCGCGCGGATAGGCCGGCAGCGCGAGGGCCAGCGCCTCGACCAGGATCGCGCCCGCGTCGATGGTCCCGGTCAGCGGTTCCTGGCTGTCGTCCTCCGGCATCTCGACCTCGTCGCCTTCCGGCTCGGGCATCTCGGCGAGGAACCGCCGCACCACGGTCTCGTCGATCCCGGTCGTGACCGGCGCGAGCGTGACGATGCAGGCTTGCGTCACCGTCGCCGTCAGCCGCGCGTCGAGCGTCCAGTCGTGCCGGCCGGCGGGGCGCAACTCGCCCTGAAGGCGCGCCGTGTCGAGAGAGAGGATGCCGAGCGCCGCCGCGATCCGGGCGCGGGCCTCCGCGCCGGGGCAAAGATCGAACCGGGTCGGTTTCCGCGCGGCAAGATCGGCGATGCGGAACGGGTGCGAATAGGGCAAGGACTCGGGCGTCATCGGTCGGTTCTCGTCGAGGGGGCGGGTGGGGCGGGGTGCTTCGTCCTTGAAGGACTGCCCCGGCATGTTGTAAGCGGGATAGAAGGCTTGAGGCGGCAAGGCAAGAGGGTGGTATGGGCAGGCTCGGTTTCGGGGTAAGGCGCGGCGCGGTCGTGCTGATGCTCATGGCGCTTGCCGCCTGCACGGCGCTCTACCAGAATCACGGATACGTTCCGCGCGACGAGGATCTCGAAAAGGTCGTGGTCGGCGAGTCGACCCGCGAGGACGTGGCGCAGGCCGTCGGCCGGCCCTCGTCGACCGGGCTCCTGACCGGCGGGGCCTGGTACTATGTCGGCAGCCGCTTCCGCCACTACGGCCCGCGCGAGCCGAAGGAGATCGACCGCCAGGTCGTCGCGGTCAGCTTCGACGAGGGCGGAACGGTCGAGAATGTCGAGCGCTTCGGGCTGGAGAATGGTCAGGCGGTCGTGCTTTCGCGCCGGGTCACCGACAGCAACATCAAGGGGCTGAGCTTCCTGCGTCAGCTTCTGGGCAATATCGGCAATATCAGCGCCGGGCAGCTTCTCAACGAAAACTGACGGGCACCCCCCGTCGTTCGTCGATCCGATACGTCAGCGTCATTCCCTGGCGCGATGCGTCAGCGCCACGCCGTTGATGCAGTAGCGCAGCCCCGTCGGTTCCGGCCCGTCAGGAAAGACATGGCCGAGATGCGCGTCGCAGGCCGCGCAATGGACCTCGGTCCGGCGCATGAACCAGCTCCTGTCCTCGGTCTCGCCGACCGCGTCCGCGTCCATCGGCCGGGTGAAACTGGGCCAGCCGGTGCCGGAATCGAACTTGGTCTCGGCGTCGAAGAGCGGCGCCCCGCAGCAGACGCAGTGAAAGGTCGCCGGACCTTTCGGGAAATCGTCATGGGTGAAGGCGCGTTCGGTCGCGTGCTTGCGCGTCACCTTGTAGGCAAGCTCCGACAGTTGCGCGCGCCATTCCTCGTCGGATTTCCGGATCTTCTCGGTCATGGCTTCCCCCAATTCCTTTGTCGTTTCGTGATGCAGTTCGGATAGAATGCCCGCAGGGCAGAATGTAGGAGGCGAGAGCGCTTCCGCCAAGCCGGAGAAAGCCGAAGATGCGGGGATTCGGGGCAGGACGATACGAGGCGCGCTTCGCCGCGACCGAAGACGACATCCGGCGCGCCCAGGCGTTGCGCTGGCGGGCGTTCCGCGCGGCGCGCGGACTGGGCGAGGCCGGCGGGATCGACGCCGACGATTTCGACCCGATCTGCCGCCATGTCCTCGTCGAGGAGCGGCGGAGCGGCACGCTCGTCGCCGTCTTCCGGCTCCTGCCGCTGAGCGACGGGACCGAGATCGGACGCAGCTATTCGGCGCAGTATTACGAACTGTCGGCGCTGGCCGGCTACCCTGGCCGGATGGTCGAGATGGGGCGCTTCTGCCTCGATCCCGACTGGCACGATCCGGACATCCTGCGGGTGGCCTGGGCGGCGATGACGCGCTACGTCGATGCCGAGGGGGTCGAGATGCTCTTCGGCTGCTCGTCCTTCATGGGCACCGACGCGAAGGCCTATCTCGACGCCTTCGCGATGCTGCGTGCTTGGCATCTTGCGCCGAAGCGCTGGTTGCCCAAGGTCAAGGCGCCGCGGGTCTTCCGCTTTGCCACGCGGCTGCGCGGGCGGAGCCCCGACCGGCGCCGGGCCTTGCAGGGCCTGCCGCCGCTTCTCAGGACCTATCTCACGATGGGCGGATGGGTCAGCGACCATGCCGTCGTCGATCACGACCTCGGGACAATGCATGTTTTTACCGGGTTGGAAGTCAGAATGATCCCCCCGTCGCGGAGCCGGACGCTGCGCGGGGTTGCGAAATCCTGTCTTTAGTATATCCGGGCAACTTTCAGGCAGGAGCTTCCCCGACGTGAGAAACGAACAAACGGCGCGGAATCGCGCGAACCTGTCCGACGAGCCCGCTCGGCGCTGGGTTCAGGTTCTCGCGCGCTACCGCGAACCGCGCACCGGGCGCAGCCTGTTCGAACTTGGCGTTACGCTGGTTCCATTCCTCCTGATCTGGGCGCTTGCGTGGTGGATGCTGTCGGTCAGCATCTGGCTCGCCCTCGGTCTCGCGGTCCTCAATGCCGGCTTTCTGGTGCGTCTCTTCGCGATCCAGCACGATTGCGGCCACGGCGCCTTCTTCCGCAACCGGACGCTGAGCGACTGGGTCGGCCGGGCGCTTGGCGTCCTTACCCTCACGCCCTACGACGTCTGGCGCCGCACGCATTCCGAGCATCACGCCTCGGCCGGCAATCTCGACAAGCGCGGCATGGGCGACGTGACGACGCTGACGGTCGAGGAATACCGCGCGCTGACGCCGTTCGGGCGGTTCCGCTACCGGCTCTACCGCAATCCGTTCGTCCTCTTCCTGCTCGGGCCGGGCTATCTCTTCCTCCTGCAGAACCGCGTGCCGGTCGGCCTGACCCGGGCCGGCGCCCGCTACTGGACAAGCGCCATGGCGACCAATGCCGCGATCGCGGCGGCGCTGGCACTGATCATCTGGTTCGGCGGGCTGATGCCGGTGCTTATGGTCTTCCTGCCGACCTCGATCCTGGCCGGGGCGGCCGGGGTCTGGCTTTTCTACATCCAGCACCAGTTCGAAGAGGCCTACTGGGACAAGGATACCGACTGGGACCTGCATGACGCGGCGCTGCATGGCAGCTCGCATTACGACCTGCCGGCGGTGCTGCGCTGGATGACCGCGAATATCGGTATCCATCACGTCCATCACCTCTATAGCCGCATCCCGTTCTACCGTCTGACCGAAGTGCTGCGCGACCATCGCGAACTGGCCGTCGTCCAGCGGATGACGCTGCGCGAAAGCTTCGCCTGCGCGCGGCTGCATCTGTGGGACGCGCGCGAGCGGCGGCTGCTGTCCTTCGCGCAGGCGCGGAGCCTCTACGGCGTGGCCTGAGGCGTTTCGGCTTTGCCGCGACCCTGGTTTGTATTTCCCGGCTCGAATTCTGATACTTGCATCCTGAACATGACTTGAGACGCTCCACGGCCGGTGCCTCGCATCATGTCCGGAAACGAAAAAACCCCGCCACCGGCGGGGTCCTGATCGCGGGGATCAGCCGCGGGCGCGGCGCCCGCCCCGGCGGCCCGACGCGGCGCCGGACTGGCTCGACGAGGCTTCGGCAAAGCTCATGCCGCCCTCGACCGCTTCCAGCACCTTGGCGAAGCGGATCCACTCGCCGCCATTGGGGTCGTGGCTCATCAGGAAGTTCGCGGCGCGGATCGCCTCCATCTCGACCTGGCGGACCGGGTTCATGATCGCGCTGGTCATGCCGGCGCCGATCGCCATCGGCAGGAAGGCGGCGTTGATGCCGTGCCGGTTCGGCAGGCCGAACGAGATGTTGGAGGCGCCGCAGGTGGTGTTGACGCCCAGCTCCTCGCGCAGGCGCTTGACCAGGGCGAAGACCTGGCGTCCGGCGGTCGCCATCGCGCCGACCGGCATCACCAGCGGATCGACGACGATGTCATGCGCCGGGATGCCGAAATCGGCGGCGCGCCGGACGATCTTCTTGGCCACTTCAAAGCGTATGTCGGGATCTTCGGAAATGCCGGTATCGTCGTTCGAGATCGCCACGACCGGCACGTTGTACTTCTTCACGAGCGGCAGGACCAGTTCCAGCCGGTCCTCCTCGCCGGTGACGGAGTTCAGGAGCGGCCGGCCCTCGGCCGCCTCGAGACCGGCCTTGAGCGCGTTCGGCACCGAGCTGTCGATGCAGAGCGGCACGTCGACAAGGCCCTGAACGAGCCGGATCATGCTCGTCATCAGGGGCGGCTCGGTCTCGTTGGGGTTGGGGTTGGAGTTGTAGACCACGCCCGCGTTCACATCGAGCACCATGGCGCCGCAGGCGACCTGCTCCAGCGCGTCCTTCTCGACGGTGGAAAAATCGCCGGCCTCAAGTTCGGCGGCAAGCTTCTTGCGTCCCGTGGGATTGATCCGCTCGCCGATGACGCAGAATGGCTCGTCGAAGCCGATGACGACGGTTTTCGATTTCGATTCAAGGACGGTGCGGGTCATGCTTTACCTTATCTCTCAGCTTTGGGCGGCCGGGACGGCCGAAGTGCCGCCATGCTCGATGGCCCAGGTGGCGTTGGTCTTGATCCCGCCGAGCGGGAAGAAATGCACGGCCTCGATACCGAAATCGGGATGGGCGGCCTTGTGGGCGGCCAGCTCGGCGACGACCTCGGTCGGCTCGTAGGGCAGGAGAAGCTTGGTCACATCCATCGCCCGCTTCTGCAATACCTTGAGCGAGGGGCCGACGCCACAGGCAATGGCGAACTTGATCAGGGTCTGGAGCTTCGCCGGGCCGGCGACGCCGATATGGACCGGCAGACTGACGCCTTCGGCGTTCAGCCGGTTGACCCAGTCGATCACCGGCTTCGCCTCGAAGCAGAACTGGGTGGCCATCGCCATCTTCGCGTCCGTGCGGTTGGCGAAGGCCTGCTTCCAGCGCGCCGCTTCCATCACCATCGCGTCGGACCCGTCGGGGTCGATGTCGCGGTTGCCCTCGGGGTGGCCGGCGACGTGCAGACGCTCGAACCCGCCGAAGAGGCCGGTATCGAGAAGCTGCATCGAGGAGAAGAACTCACCCGCCGGTCCGGCGACGCCGCCGGCGAGGATGAGGCCCTGCTTCACGTCGGCCTCGCCCTGATAGCGGGCGATCCAGTCGGCGAGCATCGCCCTGTCCTTGATGATCCGGGCCGGGAAATGCGGCATCACCGGGTAGCCTTCGGCATGGAGCCGCTTCGCCGTCGCCACCATGTCCTCGATGGGCGTGCCCTCGATATGGGCGATGTAGACCCGCGTGCCCGGGGGCAGGAGGTCGCGGAAGCTCTCCACCTTTTCGGCGGTGCGCGGCATCACCTCGATCGAATAGCCTTTCAGGAAGGCCTCGACCGGGGCCGAGACGCCGGCGGGGGCCGGGGTTTCCTTGCGGCGGAAGTTCAGAAGCGCCATTGCCGTCCTCCAGAAACGATCGGGTGTCACGCCCAGCCATCATTCGCGATGAGCGCCTTGAGGCGCTCGGTGTCGTATTCCGCGTCGATCCGCGCCGCTTCGGCCTCGGCCACCGCGACATCCTCGCCCGCCACCTCGACCGGCGGCGCCTTGCGCCATTCGGCAAGGTAGGCGTCGGTTTCGGCCGCGCCAACCTTCATGGCGCAGCGGTCGATCGCCTTTTCGAACCGTTCCGGCAGTTGTTTCTTCACGCCCCGGCGCCCCTTGCCCACGATGACCTGGGCCGGGATGTCGCGCCAGTAGACGATGGTGACGGCTGCCATGACGATTCCTCTTTCGCTCGGCCCCTCATTACTCTTCGTTTCGCGACGGCCGATGACGGTTTTCGACATTGTGCGCGACCGGAGCGACCTGCCCCTCCTGGATAGCGCAGCCGCGTCCCCGGCGCCACAGCGGGGGCGCCGCGCCAACCCTCGAAATCCTCATGATGACCATGAGCCGCGCCGGACATCCGTGGCGAAGGATCGCGCCGGCGCGGAAACCAGAAACCAAATGCCGATGACGGGCGCGGCTTCGCTTGCGCGGATGCCGCAGGGGCACTAGATTGGGATCAACAGCATATCGGAGGGCGCACAGATGGCGCCCAGGCGTCCCGGTGGTGCGGGCGCGTTCCCGAGATCGGTCGAGCCGCCCGGCACCCCAAGGCCCGATCCTGCGCAGCTTTACGCGGCGCTGGATCTGGGAACAAACAGTTGTCGGATGCTGATTGCCCAGCCGAAGGGCAGTCAGTTTCACGTCGTGGACAGCTTCTCCAAATCGGTTCAGCTCGGTCACGGGCTGGAAGCCTCGGGGCGGCTCAGCCGGTCGTCGATGGCCCGGACGGTGCAGGCCTTGCAGATCTGCCGCCGCAAGATCGAGCAGCACGAGGTGAAGCGGATGCGGCTGGTGGCGACCGAAGCCTGCCGGCGCGCCAGGAATGCCGGCGAGTTCCTGCGCCTCGTCGCGCGCGAAACCGCGCTGCCGCTCGACATCATCCAGCCCGAGGAAGAGGCGCGGCTCGCCGTCGTCTCCTGCGCGCCTCTGGTCTCGACCAAGACCGAGCAGCTTCTGGTCGTCGATATCGGCGGCGGCTCGACCGAGCTTGTGTGGATCGACCTTTCCGCCGTGCCGCGCCCCGAACGGCCGCGCGCGATCATGCGGCTTCACGCCGGGTTCCACCCGCCCGAAAGCCCGTTCCCGGCGGCGAAGGTGGTCGACTGGATCTCGGTGCCGCTCGGGGTCGCGACGCTGAAGGACCAGTTCTCCGATGTCGAGGACGACGCCGCGCGCTTCGCGCTGATGAGCTGGTATTTCGAGGAGAACCTTTCGGATTTCTCGCCCTACAATGCCTCGCAACCGCGCGAGGGGTTCCAGATCATCGGCACCTCCGGCACCGTGACCACGGTCGCGGCGAGCCATCTCGGCCTCAGGCGCTACGACCGGACCAAGGTCGACGGGCTCCGCATGACCTCGGACCAGATCGACCGGGTGATCCGCGAATATCTCAGCCTGGGGCCGGCGGGGCGGCGCAACGATCCGCGCATCGGCCGCGACCGGCATTCGCTGATCATGTCCGGCGCCGCGATCCTTCAGGCGCTGATGCGGATCTGGCCGACCGACCGGCTCACGGTCGCCGATCGCGGCCTGCGCGAGGGTCTTCTCTATGCGCAGATGTCGGCGGACGGCGTGCTGGAGGACGGACCGTTCTGAGCGGCCCGTCCCCGGCGCGATTGCGGCCGGGGCATGGTTTGCGTATGTGAACCGAGGCGAAGGGCAGGGGGCGTGTGCCGTCCCCCGGGCGGAGAGACATGGCGAAGACACCGACGGGCAAGACATCGGGGCGCGGGCAGCGCGACCTCCGGGTGCGGGTCAAGACCGCCAAGGGGCGGAAGCTTTCCTCCACGCTCTGGCTGGAGCGGCAGCTCAACGATCCTTACGTCCAGCGGGCGAAGAAGGAAGGCTATCGCGGCCGCGCGGCCTTCAAGATCCTCGAGCTTGACGACAAGTACCGCTTCCTCGTTCCCGGCGCGCGGGTGGTCGATCTCGGCTGCGCGCCCGGCGGCTGGTGCCAGGTCGCGGTGGAGCGGGTGAACGCGCTCGGCCAGAAGTCCGGCAAGAAGGTCGGCCGGGTGCTCGGCATCGACCTGCAGGAGGTCGATCCGATCGCCGGGGCGGAGATCCACCAGCTCGATTTCCTCGCCGAGGATGCCGACGAGAAGGTCAAGGCCTGGCTGGGCGGCCGGGCCGATGTGGTCATGTCCGACATGGCGGCGGCCTCCTCGGGCCACAAGGGCACCGACCACCTGCGCATCGTCGCCCTCTGCGAGGCGGCGGCCCATTTCGCCTTCGACGTGCTCGAAGAGGGCGGCACCTTCGTCGCCAAGGTGCTGGCGGGCGGCGCCGAGGTCGAGTTGCAGACGCTCCTGAAGCGGGCCTTCGACAAGGTCGCGAACGTCAAGCCGCCGGCCAGCCGCGCCGACAGTTCGGAGAAGTTCGTCGTGGCGACCGGGTTTCGCGGGGTGCCGGACGCGCCGGCCGCCGAGGAGTGACGCCGCTCAGGGGCTGACGCTGACGCAGAGCCCCTCGACGATCACGGCGGCCGGGGTCGCGCAGTGAAAGACGTGGTAGCTGATCAGCATCTCGGGCTGGCGCAGGATGCCGGGCCGGTCGACAAGGTCGCGGGCACGGCGGAAATCCTGGCGGAACTGGCCGGGGCAGACATTCACCAGCTGATGCGGCGAGACGATCAGGTCACGCTCGGGCCGGCCGCCGCCGAAGGCGCCGGCACCGATGCGGACCGGCAGCGCGTCGGGATTGGCCCGAAGGAAGCCTTCGTCGAGCTGGATGCGATCGACCCAGTCGACGGTGGCGAGCGTGCCCTGGACCGTGCGCAGGGGATCGCGCCGGCGCAGCGCCTGGATCGGCAGGGCGCCGAAGGAGGTTGTCACCCGCGCGCTTCCGCAAAAGCCCGGAAGGGTCCAGCGGATCGGTTCCTGGCGCGGGGGGCGACGACCGGGATCCGGTCGGGTGGCCACTCCTGCAGGCTTCAATGCCATGCCTGCTGCATTTGTGGAAAAGTCGTTTTGTTCCATACCTACCTGCGATGACTTGTCACGAACACGCACACCTCATGTCGGGGCAGAGCTGCGCGCCCCGACATGAGGTGTGTCCCGGCGGGTCAGGTGCCGGCCACACTCGTAAATCCAGAACCAAGGTCACTCACCAACGTGCCGAGGCAACCGCGCCGCCGACAAGACGGTAAAGAACTCGTAAATCGGGCTGGTCTAAGGCGTATTTGATCGGAATTCCGGCAAGGTTAAGCGCCACCCTGCGGCGGGTCGCTAACCTAAAGCGTGTGGAAATCCGGGGTGGCGGAAACAATCGGCGGTCGGAATGACGGCGGGACCTTGCAGGCCGCCGTCGGCCTCGCAGGATTGTTCACGTTCCGGCACGTTGCGGTAACCTTAAGGATTTGTTCAAATGTGGCGGATCTGCCCGATTGCGCCGTCTACATGTTGGAAACACAGAGTTTTTCGGGTCATCCGGCCGAAAATCCACCGTGACGGCGGCCGCGCCCGGACGATTCCCGACATGTCGAGCCGGCAGCCTCCGGGTCCGGAAAGCGGTGTCGGCGGTTGATCTCTGGCGGCCGGACCAGCCAACCGACCGGTATCGCCGGACGGCGCAAGCCTCCAAGCACCGGGCGGAAGGGGGTCCGCCGCTCGCTGATGCGGCCGCCCCGCCCGGGCAGATCTTGCGCGGGTCTGCACCACGGCCGGCGCCGCTTGCAATACCGACGCCGATGACGCTTCCCCTGCCGCGCCCTGTCGCCTCCGGTGCCGGGACCGGCCTGCCTTTCGGAGCAGACATGTCCTCGGGGGCCTCAGCGACCACAAGGTCGTCGAGATCCCCGCCACCAGATCCCCGCCACCAGGGCGACGATGTCTGACCTTCCGGAAGCCGCCGCCCGTCTGGCGCGGGAAACCGACGTGATGGGCGGGATGGAGCGGCCGCTGACCGGAAGCGCCCTGCGGATCTGCGAGCTTGTCCGCTCCGTCGACGAACGGTGGGACGAACTCCGCTGAGCGACCGGCAAGCGGCAAGATCGGGCGGCAGCGTTTCCCGGGGGCCGTTGGCGGCGGAGCCCTGCCGGATCCCGCCGGGGTCCGACCGTGCCGCCTGTCCGGGGTTGTCATGAAACCTTCACTGGACAGGCACTCACATTTCCTGCATTCGGGAATTATGGAACAGATATTCGCTGCGCAAGCTTTCGCCACCCTCGGCCATCCCGACCGCCTCGCGGTCTTCCGCCTGCTCATGCGCTTCGCCCCGCAAGGCGCCCGTCCGACCGAGATCGCCGGCGCGCTCGGGCTGAAGCAGAACACGCTCTCCCACCACCTCGCCGACCTGAAGGCCGGCGGCCTCGTGCGGATCGAGCGGCAGGGGCGGTCGCTGTTCTATTCGGTCGACCTCGACGCGACCGAGGGGCTGATCGGCTACCTCGCGCTCGACGTGGGCCGCGCCCGCCCCGACCTCCTCGCCCCGCTTCTGTCCGCCAAAAGGGAAACCGCAGCCATGCGCGACACCGATTTCAACGTCCTCTTCATCTGCTCGGGCAACTCGGCCCGCTCGATCTTCGCCGAGGCCCTGCTGCGCGATCTCGGCAAGGGCCGGTTCCGGGCCTTCTCCGCCGGGACGCGGCCCAACACGGAACTGAACGCCTTCGCGCTCGAGGTGCTGAAACGAAACGGGCATGACATCTCGGGGCTTCGCTCGAAGCACATCTCGGAGTTCCAGCGCCCCGGATCCGTCGAGATGGATTTCGTCTTCACCGTCTGCGACACCGCCGCGGCCGAGGAATGCCCGCCCTGGCCCGGCCAGCCGATCACCGGCCATTGGGGCCTGCCGGACCCGGTGAAGGCCGAAGGAACCGACGCCGAGAAGGCGCTGGTCTTCGCCCAGACCTATGCCGCACTCCGCCGGCGGATCGCGGCCTTCATCGAACTGCCGTTCGACAGCCTGAACCGCCTGTCGCTGCAATCCCGCGTCGACGCGCTCGGCGCCGAGGCGCTTCACGCCGAGAAGGGCTGACCGGCATGACACGCATCGCGCTCAACGGCCTCGGCCGGATCGGAAAGCTCGTCCTGCGCGACCTCGTCGACAGCGGCGCGGGCGGCGAGATCGTGCTGCTGAACGATCCCGCGGGCGACGCCGAACAGCACGCGCTCCTGATGGAGTTCGACTCGGTCCACGGTCGCTGGTCCACCCCGGTCGGCCATGCGGAAGGCGCGCTCGTCCTCGACGGCCAGCGCTTCCGCCTGACCCATGAGAAGACGATCGAGGCGCTGCCCTTGGCCGATCTGGGCGTCGATCTGGTGATCGACTGCACCGGCGTCTTCAAGACCGGGGCCAGGGTCGCGCCCTATTTCGCCGCCGGCGTGAAGAAGGTCGTGGTCAGCGCGCCGGTCAAGGATGGCGGCGCCCTGAACCTCGTCTACGGCATCAACCATCACCTCTACGACGCGGCCGCGCACAGCCTCGTCACCGCGGCCTCCTGCACGACGAACTGCCTGGCCCCGGTGGTGAAGGTGATCCACGAGAGCCTCGGCATCCGCCACGGCGCGATCACCACGATCCACGACGTGACCAATACCCAGACCATCGTCGACCGCCCCGCCAAGGACATGCGCCGCGCGCGGTCGGCGCTCTTGAACCTGATCCCGACGACGACCGGCAGCGCCACGGCGATCACGCTGATCTACCCCGAGCTCAAGGGCCGCCTCAACGGCCACGCGGTGCGGGTGCCGCTTCTCAACGCGTCGCTCACCGACTGCGTGTTCGAGGTCGGGCGCGCGACCACCGCCGAGGAGGTCAACGCGCTCTTCAAGGCCGCGGCCGACGGCCCGCTCAAGGGCATCCTCGGCTACGAGACCCGGCCGCTGGTCTCGTGCGATTTCACCAACGACCCGCGATCGGCGATCGTGGACGGACCCTCGACCATGGTTGTGGACGGCACGCAGGTGAAGGTCTTCGCCTGGTACGACAACGAATGGGGCTATGCCTGCCGCCTCGCCGACATCGTCCGCATGGTCGCGGGGGCGTTGTGACGGCCCCGGCCCCGAACCCCATGCGCGCCTATGCGGCCGTCACGGCGGCCTACTGGGCCTTCATGCTGTCGGACGGCGCGCTGAGGATGCTGGTCCTGCTGCATTTCAACACGCTCGGCTTCTCGCCGGTGCAACTGGCATGGCTGTTCCTGCTCTACGAGATCGCCGGGATGGTGACGAACCTCGCCGCCGGGTGGCTGGCCGCGCGCTTCGGCCTCGCCGCGACGCTCTACGGCGGGCTTGGCTTGCAGATCGCCGCTCTGGTGGCGCTGGCGCAGCTCGATCCGGGATGGAGCATCGCCGCCTCGGTCGCCTTCGTCATGGCGGTTCAGGGCGTGTCCGGAGTGGCCAAGGATCTGGCCAAGATGTCCGCGAAATCGGCGGTGAAGCTTCTGGCACCCGACGAGGATGGCGGCCTCTTCCGCTGGGTCGCCGCCCTCACCGGATCGAAGAACGCCGTGAAGGGCTTCGGCTTCTTTCTCGGCGCGGCGCTTCTCGGGCTTGCGGGGTTTCGGGCGGCGGTCTGGGGCATGGCGGCGGTGCTGGCCGTGATCCTGATCGCCGTCGTCCTCTTCCTGCCCGCCGGACTGCCCGGCCGGATGACATCGGCGGACGGCTGGCACGGCTGGCGGTCGAAGGATGCGCGCGTGAACCGCCTGAGCCTTGCCCGCATGTTCCTTTTCGGCTCTCGCGACGTCTGGTTCGTGGTCGGCATCCCGGTCTATTTCCAGGCGGTGCTGTCGGACGGCAGCGCCGAAGGCCGCCGCGAGGCGTTCTTTCTGGTCGGCGGGTTCATGGCGCTCTGGATCGTCGGCTACGGCGCCGTGCAGGCGGCCGCGCCCCGCCTTCTCGGCGCCAGGGGCCAGCCCGAGGCCGAGGCGACCCGGAAGGCGATCCTCTGGGCGGGGCTTCTGGTTCCGATCCCCTTCGCGCTCGCGCTCGCCGCATGGGTCGCGGGCGGCCCGGCGCCGTGGCTGACAGCGGTGTTGGTCGCCGGGCTTCTCCTTTTCGGGTTCGTCTTCGCGGTGAACTCCTCGGTCCATTCCTACCTGATCCTGGCCTTCGGCGCGGCCGAGCGCATCACCCGCGACGTGGGCTTTTACTACATGGCCAACGCGGCGGGGCGGCTGATCGGCACGCTGCTCTCCGGCCTCAGCTTCCAGATCGGCGGCCTGCCGCTCTGTCTTGCCGCCGCCGGAGCCATGGCCGCGGCAAGCTGGCTCGCCGCGCGGCGCTTGCGGTCGGCGCCCCCGACGACAGGCGGCGCTGTCGAAATCAGCCCATGAGGAAGCGCCGAAGATCGGGTATCATCATCGCATGGACACATTCATCGAAAGCGCCGCAGACATCGACCGGTTCATGGCATTGCCGGGCCCCCGCACGCGGCTTTTCCGCGGCAGCGGGTCCTGCACCTTCGGCGGCGCCGACCCCGCCGCGGCGGCCTGAGGCGATGAAGCGCGGTCTTTTCGACCTGAACGATCCGTGGTTCCGCCCGCTCTGGCGCCGGGTCGCGGTCACCGGATTGGCGCTCGGCTGGGGCCTGTTCGAGCTTGTCGCGGGCAGCGCCGGTTTCGGCATCCTCTTCCTCGCGATCGGGGCCTATGCGGGCTGGAGCTTTTTCGTCGCCTTCACCCCCGGCGCGGACGACTGACCGGCCACCCGCGCGTCACCCATCCCGAGGCCCCCTGTCACCGGCCGAACCCGGCCGACGGGTTCGGGAACCGGCGTCCCGAGAGACCACAACCCCTGCGCCCGAGGTCGCGCGGATCCTGACGCGCTGCGCCTGAGCGGCGGCCGGGGCTGGGCAGGGGCCCGTCAGATCGGTCAGCGCGCCCGCCGCGCCGCAGATCCTCGACGAACTGGCGGAGCCCCGCCGCGAGCCGCGCGATCTGGTCGCGCTGGTTTCCCGTCGTCGCGCGAAGCTGCGCCGGCTTGCGGGCGCGGTCGAAAAGCCGGACGCCCACATAAAGCGTTTCGGGTGTATGTTGAGACAGCAAGTGTCGGAATTCGAACGAAAAAGGTTCGAATTCCGATTCAAGGAAAACCCGAAGCGCTCTGGTCCTCGATGTTCCGGATGCGGCGCGAGAAGGCCGATTGGGTGAGGTGCCGCCGCTCGGCTGCCTCCGAGAACGACCCGGTTTCGGCGACGGCAAGGATGTCTTCCAGCCATTCGAGACGGATCGGGATCCCCGGAAGTTGCACTTCCCGCGTGTTACATGGCGAATTTCGAATTTGCATTAGGGTTTCGTTCCCGACACCTTATGGGTAACACAAGTTGTCAGGAAGGTCCGACCATGCATCTCGCCCGCTTTCCCCGCCATTTCCTCGCCCATCTGCCCACGCCTCTGGAACGGCTGGACCGGCTTTCGAAGGAGCTTGGCGGGCCCGAGATCTGGATCAAGCGCGACGACTGCACCGGCCTTTCGACCGGCGGCAACAAGACCCGCAAGCTCGAATTCCTCATGGCCGAGGCCGAGGCGATGGGCGCCGACATGGTGATGACGCAAGGGGCGACGCAGTCGAACCACGCCCGCCAGACCGCAGCCTTCGCCGCCAAGCTCGGGATGGCGTGCCATATCCTTCTGGAGGACCGCACCGGGTCCAACGATCCCAACTACAACTATAACGGCAACGTCCTTCTGGACCATCTGCACGGCGCCACGACCGAAAAGCGCGGCAGCGGCCTCGACATGAACGCCGAGATGGAAGCAGTGGCCGAGACGTTCCGCAAGAGCGGCCGCAAGGTCTACACGATCCCCGGCGGCGGCTCCAACCCGACCGGCGCGCTCGGCTATGTCAACTGTGCCTTCGAGCTTGTCTCTCAGGCCAACGACCGCGGCATCGTCATCAACCATATCGTCACCGCGACCGGCAGCGCGGGGACCCAGGCCGGGCTGATCGTCGGGCTGAAGGCGATCAATGCCGGCATTCCCTTGCAGGGTTTCGGGGTCCGCGCGCCCAAGGCGAAGCAGGAGGAGATGGTCTTCGCGCTGGCCGGAAAGACCGCCGAGAAGCTCGGCTGCGCCGGCGTCGTCAGGCGCGAGGATGTGGTCGCCGACACCGACTATGTCGGCCCCGGCTACGGCATCCCGCGCGCCGACACGCTCGAGGCGATCCGCATGTTCGCCGAGCTTGAGGGGATCCTCCTCGACCCGGTCTATTCCGGCAAGGGCGCGGCCGGCCTCATCGACTATATCCGCAAGGGACGCTACAAGACGGGGGAACGGGTGGTGTTCCTGCATACCGGCGGGGCGGCGGCGCTCTTCGGCTACGATGCGGTCCTTGCCGGCGACCGGACGCAGGCGGCGGGATCGCGATGACGGCGGGGCCGGACCAGGGCTGCGTCTTCCGCCAGGACCGGGTTCCCGCGGCGGAGGCGGAATGAGGCGGATCGGAATCCTCGGCGGCATGGGGCCGGAAGCGACCGTGCTTCTGATGCAAAAGCTCATCGCCGCCGTTCCGGCCCGCGACGATGCCGACCACATCCCGCTCATCGTCGACCAGAACCCGCAGGTGCCCTCGCGCATCCGGTTCCTGATCGAGGGGCGGGGCGAGGATCCGGGCCCCGTCCTTGCCGCGATGGCGGCGCGGCTCGAACGGGCGGGGGCCGAGGCGCTGGCGATGCCCTGCAACACCGCGCATCACTTCGCGCCGGCAATCCGCGCGGCGGCGGGCGTGCCGTTTCTCGACATGGTGGCGCTCGCGGTTGCCCGCGCCCGGGCGGAGGCGGGCGCCGGCGGCAAGGTCGGCATCCTCGCCTCGCCTGCCGTGCGCAAGGTCGGGCTTTTCGACGCGCGCATTGCGGCGGCCGGGCTGACGGCTTTCTATCCCGACGACGAGGCGGCGATGCTGGCCGCGATCCGCCGGATCAAGGCCGAGGGTGCCTCGGACGCCGCAAGGGCGGCGCTTCGGGAGGCATCCGCCGCGCTTCTGGGCAAGGGAGCGCGGGTGCAGATGATCGCCTGCACCGAGTTCTCGCTGATCGCGACGGCGGCGGCGCCAGGCGCCACGGTCTTCGATACGCTTGACGTGCTCGTGGCCGCCATCAAGGAATTCGCGCTGGGAACCTGCGCGAAAGACGGGGTGGCGGCGACATAGACCGCCCGCTCCGAAACCATGACGACAAAGAGGAAACCAGACATGACACGGAAACTGACACATCTGATGGCCGGCGTTGCGGCCTTCGCCCTGTTCGCCGGCGCCGCCTCGGCCGAGAAGATCATCATCGGCCATTTCGGCAACCCCACGCCGATGCAGCTCGTCGCGTCGTCGGACGCGCTCCAGCAGGAGACCGGCTGGGAGATCGAGTGGCGCAAGTTCGCCGCCGGCACCGACGTCATCGCCGCGATGGCGTCGGGCGACGTCGTGCTGTCTGAGCTCGGCTCCTCGCCGCTCGCCATCGCGGCGAGCCAGGGCATCGACCTTCAGCTCATCGCCTTCTCGGACGTGATCGGCAAGGCGGAATCGCTGATCGCCCGCAACGATGCGGGCATCGCGAGCGTCGCCGACCTCAAGGGCAAGCGCATCGCCGTGCCGGTCGGCTCGACCGCGCATTTCTCGCTCATGGGGGCGCTTCAGCACGAGGGGATCGCCGAGGCCGACGTCACGATCATGAACATGCCGCCCGACCAGATCGCCGCCGCCTGGGAACAGGGCGTGATCGACGCGGCCTGGATCTGGCAGCCGGTGCAGTCCGAGATCCTCAAGACCGGCACGCTCATCATCGGCGCCGACCAAACCGCCGAATGGGGCTTCCCGACCTTCGACGGCTGGGTGGTGGACCGTGAATTCGGTCAGGCCAACAAGGACAAGATCGTCGCCTTCCTGAAGGAGATCGACAAGGCCAACGCCGCCTATCTCGGCGATCCGGCCGCCTGGACCGTCGAGAGCACCGAGGTCCAGACGCTGGCCACCGCCACCGGCGCCGATCCCGCGCAGGTGCCCGGCATCCTCGAAGGCTTCACCTTCCTGCCGATGGCGACCCAGGTCAGCGACACCTGGCTCGGCGGGGCCGCCGCGACGGTCAAGGGCACGGCCGATTTCCTGAAGGCCGCGGGACGGATCGATTCCGTCGGCGAGGACTATTCGGGCTTCGTCAACGCCGAGTTCGCCGACGCCGCGAAGTGATCCTCTCCGGTCCCGGCCGGCATCGCCCCGGCCGGGACCGGACGACAAGGGAATTCTGCGCATGGGGCTGAAGATCCGCGACGCATCGGTCGTCTATCCGGCCGCCGACGGCCGACCGCCGGTCGCGGCGCTCACGGGGATCGACCTCGATATCGAGAACGACGATTTCGTCGTGGCGCTCGGCGCGTCCGGCTGCGGGAAATCGACGCTTCTGAACCTCATCGCGGGGTTTCTGTCGCCGAGTTCGGGGGAAATCCTCCTTGATGGCCGCAAGGTCCTGGGCCCCGGCGCCGACCGCTCGGTGGTCTTCCAGAAACACGCGCTGCTGCCCTGGCTCAACGTCATCGACAACGTCGCCTTCGGGCTGAAGATGCAAGCCGTGCCGGAGCGGGAACGCTACGCGACCGCCGGGAAGTTCGTGGCCCTTCTCGGCCTCGACGGGTTCCAGAAATCGCCGGTCTACAAGCTCTCGGGCGGCATGCAGCAACGGGTGGGCATCGCCCGCGCGCTGACCTGCGACCCGAAGGTGCTTTTGATGGACGAACCCCTCGGCGCCCTCGACGCGCTGACCCGGGAAAAGGCGCAGGAGCTGATCCTGCGGATCTGGGACGAGACCCACAAGTCGGTCTTCTTCATCACCCACAGCGTCGAGGAGGCGCTCTTCATGGGCACCAAGCTCATCGTGATGTCGCCGCGACCGGGGCGCATCGCCCACCGCTTCGACCTGCCGTTCTCGCGCCGGTTCCTCGCCGGCGCCTCGGCCCGCGCGGTCAAGGCCTCGCCCGAATTCATCGAACTGCGCGAGGAGGTGCTGGAGATCATCTTCGCCGACGAGGAGGACGTGGCATGACCGACGAGACCCGGAACACGCCCGCCGCCAGGACCGGCGGCTTCCTCGCCTCGCTCGGCAAGAGCCGGCCGACGAAACCGGGCGAGATCTACGGTGTGCCGGGGCAGGGCGACACGCTCTGGCTGTCGCTCGGCTCCATCGCCTTCCTGATCTTCGTCTGGTGGCTGGTGACGGCGATGGGCTGGGTGAAGCCCTTGTTCGTGCCCTCGCCGGGGGCGGTCGTCACGAAATTCCTCGAGATCGCCCGGAACGGCTTCACCAACACCTCGTTCCTCGATCATGTCGCGATCTCGACCGCGCGGGTCTTCGGCGCCTTCCTTCTGGCCTGCGCCGTCGGTATCCCGCTCGGCCTCGCGATGGGGATGAGCCCGCTCATCCGCGGCATCTTCGATCCGCCGATCGAGTTCTACCGGCCGATCCCGCCCCTGGCCTACCTGCCGCTGATGATCATCTGGTTCGGCATCGGCGAGACCTCGAAGGTGCTCCTGATCTTCCTGTCGGTCTTCGCGCCTGTGGCCCTCGGCGCGCGGTCGGGGGTGAAGTCGGCCGCCATCGAGCAGATCCACGCCGCCTATTCCTTCGGTGCCTCGCGCTGGCAGGTGATGCGGCACGTGATCCTGCCCTCGGCCTTGCCCGAGATCCTGACCGCGATGCGGATCGGCATCGGCTTCGGCTGGACCACGCTCGTCGCGGCCGAGATGGTCGCGGCGACGAAGGGGCTCGGCTACATGGTGCTGTCGGCCTCGCAGTTCCTGCAGACCTCGACCGTGATCATGGGGATCGTGGTGATCGCCGCCATCGCTTACGCCTTCGATCTTCTCATGCGATTCGTTGAACGCAAGGTGGTGCCGTGGAAGGGCCGGATGTAAGCCGGCGGTTCGCCCTGCCCCGACCCGCCTGCCGGAAAATTCCTCCCTGTGCCGCCCGTCACAGCCGGGCGCGGGCCAGCCGCGCGATCCTGCCCCTGTCGAATAGCCCTTCGCTCTTCCCGCAATCGACAGGGTGAGGAAATGATCAAGGTTATTGTCCTCGCAAGCATCGCCACCGCCGCCCTCATCGAAGAGGTGAGCGATGCGCCCGACGCGCTGGTGAAGGAGGTCTTCGAGGGCGTGGCGGGCGACGACCTCTTCGACGCCGCCGTGTTGGCCGCGAAATCGGCGGCCCTCGTCAACCAGGGCGCGGCGAAACCGGCGCGGCGAGGGCGGGGGCGGCCGCCGCGAGCGTCAGGACGAGGAGAAGGGCGCGCATGGACAGGCTCCGCCGGCGGGGGACCGGACGGCGGCGAGATTATGCCTCTCCGGCCGCCGCGCCGGTCATTTCCGCGTGATCGCCCGCCTCGGCCCGCCGGACCCGGGCGAGGGTGAAGCCCGGCCGGTCTTCGGAGGCGGCGAGCATCCAGCTGCCCGGCGGATCGCTGCGGGCGCGCACGAGGTCGAGTTGCCAGCGGGTCCGGTCCTGCCCGTGCCGGGGGGCGATATGCCAGCGGCTCTCCACTCCCTGCGCCCCGCCGTCGCCTGGCGTGAGCATCAGCCCGGTCGGGATCACGCGGCCCTCCTCGGCGCCGGTTTCGGCGGCGAGTTGCAGCCGCCGCACCGGGGTGAAGCGCGGCGGTTCCGGCAGTTCGGCGACGACGAGCGCGGTGGCGCCGCCGCGCAGGGCCTCCTCGAAGCACCACAGGAGGTCCTCGGGCCGGCGCGGGGTGACGAAGATCAGCCGCCCCGGTTCGATGAAGGAAACCACGCCTTCGGGAAACAGCCGCTCCGGCAGCCAGCCCGGGCGCAGCCAGAGCACCGGCCCCTCCGTCCCCCGCGCGGCCATCAGCGCCAGCGTGCGCCGGGCCGGCCCGCAGAATTCGTGCACCCGCGCCCGCGCGAGCGAGAGCGCGCCGAGGAACGGCAGCCCGGCGCGGGGCCGGCGCTGATGGCGCGAGATGATCCGGGCGAGGTCGTGAGTCGGCATGGGGCAAGGATAGAGTGTTCGCTTTATGTTCTCAATGCCGCGCGATAGGTGCCCCCCCACCTTGCCCCTGCCGCCGGAGACGTTAGGGCGCGGCCGAAGGGCAAGGGATCAATTTCATGGATACGGCCAAGATGTATCCGGTCAATCCGGTCCGCGCCGAGACGATCGGGCGCACCGAGGAGATCATCGGCAACTGGATCGCGGCCGGCGGGCTGACGGGGTGATCGCCACCTAGATCGCCGGCGCCTCGGTCCGCAGGGCGCCGGAGGCCTCGCTCCGTCGCTTGCGGACCGACCATGTCGACCTCTAGCAGTTCCACTGGCCGAACCGGGGCAGCTGCATGTTCCGGCAGAACGGGAGCTTCGATCCGGGGGAGGCCGGACCGTGCGGCTGACCGCGTCGATCACTGCGCGGCCGCTCAGGGCGAGGATCAGGACCATGCTCCAGGGCGCGAAGCTCAACGGCACCGGGCCGGGCACGTGGAAGAGCGCCAGGACCGCGGGTGTCGCGGAGACGCCGAGACGGGTGTCGGGCGGCACCCTGACCCCGTCGAACTCGGAGGCGAGCATCGCCCCGATCGTCGCCGAATGGCTGGCGATGGCGACGAAGCTCCAGACCGGGGGCTGAAGCGTTTCGGGTTTATGTCGAGATGGCAAGTATCAGAATTCGAACGAAAAAGGTTCGAATTCTGATTCAAGGAAAACCCGAAACGCTACAGGTTTGATGAGCATGGCTTTCCTCCCGATGGATGTGGCGGGTCTTGTTCTTGTCGGAAAACGGGTGCCACCCTCCCGAATTACGGTCTCCCCCTTCTATTGGTAACAATACCTTGCCAGATGTTCAGTTCCGATCCGGGGTTCGCGAGGTTTTTTCCCGGCGACCGGGGTGTCACGGCGAAAAGAGGATGGCTGGCCCCGCCCGGTCCTGTCACGGCATGGCCGACGTGCCGGGACCCGCTCAGCCCGGCCGGCGCCGGGTCGAGCAGCCCAGCCCTGAGTTGCGGTTCTCGGCTCGGATCCGCAACCCACCTCTGGGATGACTGCCGGGCTGGCGCTAGGGCAGCGCCTGGTTGCGCACGACGACGTCGCGTGACCTCGTCGTGCGCGCGCGAAGGGCGGGCCGGCCTACCGCGGGGTGTGCCGGCCTACCGCGGGGTGTAGGGAGAGACGACGACCTCGACCCGCTGGAACTCCTTGAGGTCGGAGTACCCGGTGGTCGCCATCGCGCGGCGCAGCGCGCCGATCAGGTTGAGCGAGCCGTCGGCGCTGTGGCCGGGGCCGAACAGGATCTGCTCCAGCGTGCCCGCCGTCCCCACCGACACCCGCTCGCCGCGCGGCAGCTGCTGGTGGTGCGCCTCCGGACCCCAGTGCCAGCCACGCCCCGGCGCGTCGGTCGCCCGGGCCAGCGCCGCGCCGAGCATCACCGCGTCCGCCCCGCACGCCACCGCCTTGACCAGGTCGCCCGACCGGCCGACACCGCCGTCGGCGATGACATGGACATACCGGCCACCGGACTCGTCGAGGTAGTCCCGCCGCGCCGCCGCGACGTCGGCGACCGCCGTCGCCATCGGCGCGTGGATGCCGAGCGACACCCGCGTCGTGTGCGCCGCTCCCCCACCGAAGCCGACGAGCACGCCGGCGGCCCCGGTACGCATCAGGTGCAGCGCCGCGGTGTACGTCGAGGCGCCACCGACGATCACCGGCACGTCGAGCTCGTAGATGAACCGCTTGAGGTTGAGCGGCTCGGCCCGCCCCGACACGTGCTCGGCGGACACGGTGGTGCCGCGGATGACGAACAGGTCGACGCCTGCGTCGACGACGGTGCGCCAGTGCTCCTG
>WOZM01000029.1 GCA_011620265.1 Paracoccaceae bacterium | reverse complement strand
CTCCAGCCGCGTCCCGGCGAGATAGGTGAAGGGCGAGATCGTCGAGAAATAGTAGTCGATATGTGGCATCGGCGCGTCTCCTAGAGGTTTGCGGGGAGGCTAGCCGGGTGGTAAGCGGGGTGCAACGTCACGAATCCGTCATCCGGCGCGGGCCCGCGGGGCCCCTTACGACAAGGACCCCAAGATGCCCAACATGACCGAGCCGAAGCTGATCGCCGGCAATTCGAACCGCCCCCTCGCCAACGCGATCGCAAGGCGGATGTCGATGCACCGGGGGATGAGTGTCGGGCTGGTGGATGCGCGGGTGGAACGGTTCAACGATCAGGAAATCTTCGTCGAAGTCTTCGAGAACGTGCGCGGCGAGGACATGTACATCATCCAGTCGACCTCCAACCCGGCCAACGACAACCTGATGGAGCTTCTGATCATGACCGACGCGCTGAAGCGTTCGTCGGCCAGCCGGATCACCGCCGTCATCCCCTATTTCGGCTATGCAAGGCAGGATCGGCGGGCGAAGGCGCGCACGCCGATCTCGGCCAAGCTGGTGGCGAACCTGATCACCGAGGCGGGCGTCGACCGGGTGCTGACGATGGACCTCCATGCCGCCCAGATCCAGGGCTTCTTCGACGTTCCGGTGGACAACCTCTATGCCTCGCCGATCTTCGCGCTCGATATCGAACATCACTTCAAGGGCAAGCTCGACACGGTGACGGTCGTCTCGCCCGATGTCGGCGGCGTGGCGCGGGCGCGGGAGCTGGCGCAGCGGATCGGCTGCGGCCTCGCCATCGTCGACAAGCGCCGGGTGAAGGCCGGCGAGGTCGCCGAGATGACGGTGATCGGCGACGTCGCGGGCCAGACCTGCATCATCGTCGACGATATCTGCGATACCGCCGGCACCCTCTGCAAGGCGGCGGAAGTCCTGGTGGAGGGTGGTGCGAGCGAGGTCCATTCCTACATTACCCACGGCGTCCTTTCCGGCCCGGCGGTGGAGCGGATCACCAAGTCGGTGATGAAGAGCCTCGTCATCACCGATTCGATCGAGCCGACCGAGGCGGTGAAGAAGGCCAAGAACATCCGCATCGTCCCGACCGCGCCGATGTTCGCGCAGGCGATCATGAACATCTGGTCGGGCACCTCCGTCTCGTCGCTCTTCGATGCCGAGACGCTGAGCCCGATCTACGAGGGCATGTATTCGCGGGGCTGACGTCCGGGCTGCGGTCGAAGCGGCCGCATGGCGGACGGAAGATGCGCTCCACCTTGCGAGGCCGGTTTTGGCCGGCGCGTTCGGGCCGGTCATTCCCCGAGGCCCGGCGCCCCGGACACTCGCATATCCGCCGGGCGAGCGCCTGCCGCCTTTCCCGAAATCCGCGGCCTGATGTATCGCGTCGTCGCCCCGCACCTGATCGCGTCGGGAAAGCGCCTCCTCGCGGGGCCGCCTCCGCGTCCGGTTAAGCACACCCGTCCTCTTCCGCCTCGCCGACCGGGCAGCAGGGATATTCCCGGCTCTTCTCCACAAGCTGGATCTGCTTGGCCGGAAGCCGGTTCTTCAGGTCCTTGTGGACGAGGTCGAGATCAATCGCCTTCGGCCGTTCCTCGACAACTGGCGCAGGAAGGACGACGAGCTGCGCGAGTTGAAGTCGCCCTCGACATTGACGCCGCCGCCGCCGGCGAAGCCGGTCGAGGCGCAGGAGCCGTCCACATCCTCCCGGAAACGGGTTTGTCTGCCCCCCCCACCGCGGCCCCGGCCAAAATCGACTCGGGGACCGGGAACCGGCGGAAGCACGATTACCAAACGTCAACTCGCCCGTTGCGGGTATGGTGGAATTCCTCCACAGCAGACTCCTGCCGATCTGCCGCGCCCGCCGTCGGGGATTTTCCGCTCTTCCGCGCAGATCCGCCGCGCTTGAAGCGTTTCGGGTGCATGTGGAATTATCAAGTATAAGAATTCGAACAGGAAAAGTTCGAATTCTGATTCAATGCAAACCCGAAACGCTATAGATGGCCGGAACGGCGAGGAGGACGGATGCGACGGCTGAGCAGTCACCTGACGGGAGTGGAGCGCGGGTCCATCGTGCTTTTCTCCGACTACCAGGACGGCGGCGCGATGTGGACCGGGAACGGCCCGCGCGAGCTCAGGCGGATCGTGGAATTCTCCGAACCGTTCAGATCCGAGCCCATCGTCCATGTCTCGATGTCGATGTGGGACATGGACCAGAAGACCAACCAGCGCGCCGATATCTCGGCCGAGATGGTCAACCCCGAAGGCTTCGTCATCGTCTTCCGCACCTGGGGCGATACCCGTGTCGCGCGGATCCGCGCCGACTGGCTGGCGATCGGCGAGATTTCCAGCGAGGACGACTGGGTGATCGACTAAAGCGTTTCGGGTTTGTGTCGAGATGGCAAGTATCGGACTTCGAACGAAAAAGGTTCGAATTCCGATTCAAGGCAAACCCGAAACGCCAAAAGCCGGCGCTCAGCTCCGCCCGCGCCGGGGCGGGGCCATGCCGCCCTTGCGGGGGCCGGGTTTCGCGGGCTTGCGCGGCGGCTTCCCCGCCTTCGCGGACGTCGCCTTCGTCGCGGGGCCGGTGCCCTTGCGGTGCGGCTTCTTTCCCGACGGTTTCCCCTTGGCGCCGGGCGCCTGCGGCTCGGCGAGAAGTCCGTGATCGGCCGCCACGTCGGGCGCGATATGGCGGGTCTTCGGCTTCGTCTGCCAGCCGTCCGGCGTCTTCTCCGGCCTTTTGCCGGGTTTCGCCTCGGGCCGCTCCGCCGGCCGGGGTTCCGGCTTCGGCGCCGGTCCGCGCGGGCCGAAGGGGGGCGCGTCGAGCGCCCGCAGCACCGCGCCGCCCTCAAGCTTGCCCGAGGCACCCGCCGCCGCCAGAAGCGTCGGTGCCCGCGCCGCCAGCACCTCGACGAAGGTCTCGGTCTCCTGCACCCGGATCGCGCCGACATCCTCGCGGCCGAGATTGCCGGCGCGGCAGAGCATCGGCAGGATCCAGCGCGGCTCGGCGCGGTCAGCGCGCCCGACCGAGATCGCGAACCAGCGGCTCGGCCCGAACGCCTCGGCCGCGCGGGGCGGCGCATCCGCGGCCGCGAGCTCTTCCGGCGCCGAATGCCGGTCGCGCCAGGCCTTGACGAAGGCCGCCGCGATCCGCTCGGGCCCGTGCAGGTCGAGAAGCCGCGCGGCGAAGGCCGCGTCGCCCTCCGCCACCGCCTCGGTCCAGACCGGATCGGACAGGAGCCGCTCCTCGTCCTTCAGCCGCACCGCCTCGGCCGAGGGCGCATCGACCCACTCCGCCGTGACCTTGGCGAAGCGCAGGAGCCCTTCGGCCTTGCGCCGCGCGTTCTTCGGCACGATGAGCGCGCTCACCCCCTTGCGGCCGGCGCGGCCGGTGCGGCCCGAGCGGTGCAGCAGCGTCTCGCCGTTCGACGGCAGTTCGGCATGGATCACCAGTTCGAGATTGGGCAGGTCGATCCCGCGCGCCGCGACATCGGTGGCCACGCAGACCCGCGCCCGCCCGTCGCGCATCGCCTGAAGCGCATGGGTGCGCTCCGACTGGCTGAGTTCGCCCGAGAGTGCCACGACCGAGAAGCTGCGGTTCGAGAGCCGCGTCGTCAGACGGTTGACCGTGGCGCGGGTGTTGCAGAAGACGATGGCGTTCTGCGCCTCGTAGAAGCGGAGAACGTTGACGATCGCATGTTCGACATCGTGGGCCGCGACCTGCATCGCCCGGTATTCGATATCGGCATGCTGGCTGCGCTCGCCGCCCGAGGTGATGCGCACCGCGTCCTTCTGGTAGCGCTGCGCCAGCGTCGCGATGGCCTTCGGCACGGTGGCCGAGAACATCAGGGTGCGGCGGGTCTCGGGCGCCCCGCCGAGGATGAATTCCAGATCCTCGCGGAAGCCGAGGTCGAGCATCTCGTCCGCCTCGTCGAGCACCACCGCCCGCATCGCCGTCATGTCGAGCGATCCGCGCTGGATGTGATCGCGCAAGCGCCCCGGCGTGCCGACGACGATATGGGCACCCCGGTCGAGCGCCCGGCGCTCGTCGCGCATGTCCATCCCGCCGACGCAGGAGGCGAGGGCGGCACCGGTCCCCGCGTAAAGCCAGGCAAGCTCGCGCTTGACCTGCAGCGCCAGCTCCCGCGTCGGCGCGATGACGAGGGCGAAAGGCGCGCCGGCCGGGCCGAAGCGCTCCTCGTCCCCCAGAAGTGTCGGCGCGATGGCAAGGCCGAAGCCCACGGTCTTGCCCGAGCCGGTCTGGGCCGAGACGAGAAGGTCCGCGCCGCCGTGTTCGGCCCGCGTCACTGCCTCCTGCACCGGGGTCAGCACCGCATAGCCACGTTCGGCCAGCGCGTCGGCCAGGGGCCGGATCAGGATCGGGGTCTCGCTCATCGGGTCCGTCTTTCAGGCTCGGCCCGCTCGGGCGGGCAGGAACCGCGCCACGGGCGCGGGCGCGCGGGAAGGGATCTCGCGCGGCGAATGACGGCACCTAAGGCCAAATGGCGCGAATGTATAGGGCGAATGCGAAAGACACGGCGTCGGACGTTCATGGGCGGGCATCGCCGCCTGGGGGGACGGAGGCGGACCTCCCATCGTCCGGAACCACAGGGCAAGGCCGCCGGGCGAGCGGCTTCCCGTCCCGGCGGGCTGGCGCTCCTGCAATGCTGCGCGCCGAAGCGGCGTTGCGGCGCCGTCCCGCGCGCAGGCGTCCGGCCGGCTCGTGTCGCACCTGCCGACAGGTCCGCTTCGGACCGGGCGCGCCACATCGAGGTGCGATTCCGACCGCGGCGCCCCGACCCACCTCCTGTCAAAGCAAAACGGCCCCCGAGGGGGCCGTCTTTTCGTGCGTCCGCAAGGCGGCGCCTTACGAGATGCCGATATGGTCGCCGATCGCCACCATGTCGGCGAGAAGCTTCGCCGCGTCGTCGACGAGGTCGGGATGCCCCGCCTCCTTCGCCGCCTTCAGCCCCTCTTCGGCGCGCGTGACGAAGCGCTTGACCACGTCCGCCGTCACCTCGCTGACATGCAGCGCCTCTTCGGCCAGAAGCGTCGTGCCTTCGGCCGAGACCTCGGCAAAGCCGCCGGTGACCGCGTAATCGTCGGTCCCGCCGTCGGCCTTGATGATCCGGAGGACGCCCGGACGCAGCGTCGTGATCAGCGGCGCATGTCCCGGCATCGCTGTCAGGTCGCCGGCAGCGCCCGGAATGCGGACCTCGCGCGCCTGAACGGAGGCGAGCCGCCGTTCAGGGGAGACGAGATCGAACTGCATCGTATCGGCCATGATGCCCCCTTACGCCGCGTCTGCGGCCAGACGCTGTGCCTTGGCTTTCACTTCCTCGATGTCGCCGACCATGTAGAAGGCGCCTTCGGGCAGGTGATCGTATTCGCCCGCAACCACCGCCTTGAAGGATGCGATGGTCTTCTCAAGCGGCACCTGCACGCCGTCGGAGCCGGTGAAGACCTTGGCCACGTCGAAGGGCTGGCTGAGGAAGCGCTGGATCTTCCGGGCGCGGGCCACGGTCAGTTTGTCTTCTTCGGAAAGTTCGTCCATGCCGAGGATGGCGATGATGTCCTGAAGCGACTTGTAGCGCTGGAGGATGCCCTGAACGTCGCGGGCGACGTTGTAGTGCTCTTCGCCGACGACGGCCGGGTCGAGGATCCGGCTGGTCGAGTCCAAGGGGTCAACGGCCGGGTAGATGCCAAGCTCCGAGATGGCGCGCGACAGAACCGTGGTGGCGTCGAGGTGGGCGAACGAGGTCGCCGGCGCCGGGTCGGTGAGGTCGTCGGCCGGAACGTAGATGGCCTGCACCGAGGTGATCGAACCCGCCTTGGTCGAGGTGATGCGT
This sequence comes from Paracoccaceae bacterium, assembly GCA_011620265.1. Taxonomy (GTDB): domain Bacteria; phylum Pseudomonadota; class Alphaproteobacteria; order Rhodobacterales; family Rhodobacteraceae; genus Albidovulum. The sequence goes on along the minus strand of WOZM01000029.1, from coordinate 2,856 downwards.
TCCTGCATCGCGCCCATGTCGGTGGCGAGCGTCGGCTGGTAGCCCACCGCCGACGGGATACGGCCGAGAAGCGCCGACACTTCCGAACCGGCCTGCGTGAAGCGGAAGATGTTGTCGACGAAGAAGAGAACGTCGGTCCCCGACTGGTCGCGGAACTGCTCGGCCAGCGTCAGGCCCGAGAGGGCGACGCGCATCCGGGCCCCCGGCGGCTCGTTCATCTGACCGTAGACAAGGGCCACCTTGGATTTCTCCAGATCGTCCGGGACGATGACGCCCGACTCGATCATCTCGTGGTAAAGGTCGTTGCCTTCCCGGGTCCGCTCGCCGACGCCGGCGAAGACGGAAAAGCCGGAATGCACCTTGGCGATGTTGTTGATCAGTTCCATGATCAGAACCGTCTTGCCGACGCCGGCGCCGCCGAAGAGGCCGATCTTGCCGCCCTTCGAATAGGGCGCCAGAAGGTCGATGACCTTGATGCCGGTCACCAGGATGTCCGATGAGGTGGACTGTTCCGAGAAGGTCGGTGCCGGCTGGTGGATCGCGCGGCGCTCGCTGGCCTTCACCGGGCCTTTTTCGTCCACCGGCTCGCCGATGACGTTGAGGATGCGGCCGAGCGTCGCATTGCCGACCGGAACCGAGATCGGCTCGCCAAGGTCGGTCACGGCGGCGCCGCGGACGAGACCTTCGGTCGCGTCCATCGCGACGGTGCGCACGGTGTTCTCGCCGAGGTGCTGGGCGACTTCGAGGATCAGCCGCTTGCCGTTGTTGTCGGTTTCAAGCGCGTTCAGGATCGCCGGAAGGTTGTCTTCGAACTGCACGTCCACGACGGCGCCGATGACCTGCGTCACCCGGCCCTTCGCGGCAGCTGCTTTCGGTGCTCTTGCCATTTGGTTTCTCCGGTTTCGTCAGAGCGCCTCGGCGCCCGAAATGATTTCGATAAGCTCTTTGGTGATCGCGGCCTGGCGCGAGCGGTTGTACTGGATCGTCAGCCTGTCGATCATGTCGCCCGCGTTGCGCGTCGCGTTATCCATCGCGCTCATCCGCGCGCCCTGTTCGGAGGCGCCGTTCTCCAGAAGCGCCGTGAAGACCTGCGTCGCGACGCCGCGCGGCAGGAGGTCGGCGAGGATGCCTTCCTCCGACGGCTCGTATTCATAGAGCGTCGAGGCGCCGTCGGTCTCCTCGAAGACCGCCGGGATCACCTGCTGCGCGGTCGGGATCTGGGAGATCACCGACTGGAAGCGGTTGAAGAAGAGCGTGGCCACGTCGAATTCGCCGGCATCGAAGCGCTTGATCAGGTCGCGCGCGATGGCTTGCGCATTGTCATAGCCCACGCGCTTGACCTCGGAGAGATCGACATGGGCGATGAAATACTTGGCGAAGTCGCGCTTGAGCTGCTCGCGGCCCTTCTTGCCGACGGTGAGGATCTTCACCGTCTTGCCCATCGACAGAAGCTCGGTCGCCTTCGTCCGGGCCTGCCGGACGATGGTCGAGTTGAAGCCACCGCAAAGGCCGCGCTCGGCCGTCATCACCACCAGAAGGTGGGTCTGATCCTTGCCGGTTCCGGCGAGGAGCCGGGGGGCGCTGTCCGACCCGCCGACCGAGGTGGCGAGGCCGGACATGACCGCGTTCATCCGCTCGGCGTAGGGACGCGCGGCTTCGGCCGCGTCCTGGGCGCGGCGGAGCTTGGCCGCCGCGACCATCTGCATGGCCTTGGTGATCTTCCGCGTCGACTTGACGCTTCCGATCCGGTTTTTCAGGTCCTTGAGGCTGGGCATATCCCTGTCCTTCCCTCCCGCGCTTTACGCGAAGGTCTTGGCGAATTCGTCCAGGCTCGCGCGGATCTTGTCCTCGGCCTCACCCTTGATCTTCGGGTCTTCCTTGGTGATCCAGTCGAGAAGGGCCTTGCCGTTGGTGCGCAGGTGCTTGAGCAGCCCCGCCTCGTAGCGGCCGACATCCTTGACGGCGATCTTGTCGAGGTAGCCCTTGGTGCCGGCGAAGATGACGCAGACGATCTCGGCGTTGGTCAGCGGCGCGTATTGCGGCTGCTTCATCAGCTCGGTCAGACGCGCGCCGCGGTTCAGGAGCTTCTGCGTCGCCGCGTCGAGGTCGGAGCCGAACTGCGCGAAGGCCGCCATCTCGCGGTACTGCGCGAGTTCGAGTTTCACCGGGCCGGCGACCGACTTCATCGCGTTGGTCTGCGCCGAGGAACCGACGCGCGACACCGAAAGACCGGTGTTCACCGCCGGGCGGACGCCCTGGTAGAAAAGCTCCGTCTCGAGGAAGATCTGGCCGTCGGTGATCGAGATCACGTTGGTCGGAATGAAGGCCGACACGTCGCCGCCTTGCGTCTCGATGATCGGCAGCGCCGTCAGCGAGCCCGAGCCATTGTCCTCGTTCAGCTTCGCCGACCGCTCCAGCAGACGGGAGTGGAGGTAGAAGACGTCGCCCGGATAGGCTTCGCGTCCGGGCGGACGGCGGAGCAGAAGCGACATCTGGCGGTAGGCCACGGCCTGCTTGGAGAGGTCATCGTAGATGATCAGCGCGTGGCGGCCGTTGTCGCGGAAATATTCCGCGATGGCGGTCGCCGAATAGGGGGCGAGGAACTGCATCGGCGCCGGGTCGGACGCGGTCGCGGCCACGACGATGGAGTAGTTGATGGCGCCGGTCTCTTCCAGCTTCTTCACGAGCTGGGCGACGGTCGAGCGCTTCTGCCCGATGGCGACATAGACGCAGTAGAGCTTCTTGCTCTCGTCGTCGCCGGCGGCCTCGTTGTAGGACTTCTGGTTCAGGATCGTGTCGAGCGCGATCGCGGTCTTGCCGGTCTGGCGGTCGCCGATGATCAGTTCGCGCTGGCCG
>WOZM01000032.1 GCA_011620265.1 Paracoccaceae bacterium | reverse complement strand
TCGAACGCGATGGTGGGGATGTATCAGGCGCACCGCAGCCGGGCGACCGAGGACGCCGCCGCCGCCGCCACCGAGGCCTTCGCCGCCTTCCTCCGCGGCCATGTCGAGATCCGCCGCACCCGGCCGGCCGACGATCTCATCACCCATCTCATTGCCGCCGAGGCGGAGGGTCAAAAGCTTTCGGCCGACGAGCTCATCGCCACCTGCATCCTCCTCCTGAACGCCGGCCACGAAGCGACGGTCCACACGTTCGGAAACGGCGTCAAGGCCTTGATCGAAAACGGCTGCGGCGCCGAGGTCCTCACACCGGAGCGGGTCGAGGGCACGGTCGAGGAGATCCTGCGCTTCGACCCGGCGCTCCATCTCTTCACGCGTCATGCCTACGAGGATATCGAGATCGCCGGCCACCGGTTCCGCCGCGGCGACGAGGTCGGCTGCCTTCTGGCCGCCGCCAACCGCGACCCCGGCACCTGGGAACAGCCGGGCCGCTTCGATCCGGGCCGCCCGGTCAGGGCGAATCTCAGCTTCGGCGCCGGGCTGCATTTTTGCGTTGGCGCCCCCCTCGCCCGGCTCGAGCTTCAGACCGCCCTGCCGATCCTCTTCGACCGACTCCCCGGCCTCGCGCTCGCCGAGCCGCCGCGCTACGCGAAACTCTACCACTTCCACGGCCTCGAGCGGCTGATCTGCACCCGATAGCCCTTCATCTTGCCGGAAATATCCCGGCGGCGTCCATTGCTGCGCCACTGGTCCGAGAACCAATGACGACAGGCAGCGCCCCGGCGGCGTCACAAGGGCAGAAGCGTCGTCGACTTGATCTCTTCCATGCTCAGAAGTGCGGTCACGTTGTAGATCCGCACTTCCGAGATCAGCGCCTGATAGAAGCTGTCGTAGGCACGGGCATTCTTCACCCGCACCTTCAGGATATAGTCTATATCGCCCGCCAGCCGGTGCGCCTCCATCACCTCGGGGCGCGCCTTCAGCGTCCTGAGGAACGCCTTCTGCCACTCCGCCTCGTGCTCCGAGGTGCGGATCAGCACGAAGAAGCAGGCCTCCAGCCCCAGCGCCTCGGCATCGAGAAGCACCGTCTGCCGGCCGATCACGCCGGCCTCCTTCATCTTGCGGATGCGGTTCCAGACCGGCGTCTTCGACGACCCGACCTTGCGGGCGATCTCGTCCAGCGACTGGCTGGCATCCTCCTGCAACTGGCCGAGAATTTTCCGATCCACCTCGTCGAGCCGGACTGACATTCGCGTTTCCCTCCGAATTCGAAACCCGCGCCTATTATGCGGCCGTATACGGAACGTATGTCCTTATTGGCAAGAGCATATGGCGGGATTATGGGAAAATTTCCTATATTGGGCGAGAAGAGATCACCCGACGCCGGAAAGGACATTCCCATGAGCCGCGCCTTCACGCCGAAAGTCGTCACCGCCAATGCGCTGATCGAAGGCGACGTGGTTTACCTCACCGCCGACGACCGCTGGACCCGCGACCATGCCGAGGCCGAGCTGATCGAGGACGAGGCCCATGCCCAGCTCCGCCTGCTCAGGGCCGACCGGCAGCGCGACATCGTCGTCGGCGCCTATCTCGCCGATGCCCGGCAGGGGGCCGGCGGGCCGGAACCGGTGCATTTCCGCGAGGCGTTCCGCACCCGCGGCCCCTCCAACTATCCGCACGGCAAGCAGGAGGCCGGCCATGTATAAGTACAGCGATTTCGACGAGGCCTTCGTTCGCCAGCGCAACGCGCAGTTCCGCCAGCAGGTCGAACGCCGCGTCTCGGGCGCCCTGACGGAAGAGGAATTCCGCCCGCTCAGGCTGATGAACGGGCTCTACCTCCAGCTTCACGCCTACATGCTGCGCGTGGCGATTCCCTATGGCACGCTGTCCTCGGCCCAGATGCGCCAGCTCGCGCTGATCGCCGAACGCTGGGACAAGGGCTACGGCCACTTCACCACCCGGCAGAACATCCAGTTCAACTGGCCGAAGCTCACCGACGTGCCCGACATGCTCGACGCGCTCGGCGATGTCGGGATGCACGCGATCCAGACCTCCGGCAACACGATCCGCAACGTCACCGCCGACCATTTCGCCGGTGCCGCGGCCGACGAGATCGAGGACCCGCGCCCGACGGCGGAGCTGATCCGGCAATGGTCCACGGATCACCCGGAATTCCAGTTCCTGCCGCGCAAGTTCAAGATCGGCGTCACCGGCTCTCCCAACGACCGCGCCGTCACCAGGTCGCATGACATCGGCCTCAGGATCGTGCGCGGCAGCGGCGGCCGGACCGGCTACGAGGTCCTCGTGGGCGGCGGCCTCGGCCGCACGCCGATGGTCGCCCAGGTGATCCGGCCGTTCCTGAAGAAGGCCGACCTCCTGCCCTATCTCGAAGCCATCGTCTCCACCTACAACCTGATGGGCCGGCGCGACAACAAGTACAAGGCGCGGATCAAGATCACCGTCTTCGAGAACGGGATGGAGAAGTTCCGCGACGCCGTGGATGCACGTTTCGAACAGGTGAAGCGGGAATTCACCGGGGTCGATCCGGCAATACTTGCGAAAATCGAACATTCGTTCGCCCCGCCCGCCTTCCGCTCCGCGCCCGGGGGCGGCTACGAGACGGCGCGCAAGGCCGATCCGGTCTTCCGCGCCTGGACCGAGACCAACCTCGTCGAACACCGGGCGCCGGGCCATGCGATCGTCACCGTCTCGCTGAAGGCGCATGGCGCGACACCGGGAGACGCGAGCGCGGCGCAGATGCGGCTTCTGGCCGATCTCGCCGACAAATACAGCCATGGCGAGCTGCGCATCAGCCACGAACAGAACGTGGTCCTGCCGCATGTCCACAAGTCCGACCTCTGGGCGCTGCACGCGGCGCTGAAGACGCAAGGCCTCGCCACCGCGAATATCGGGCTCGTCTCCGACATCATCGCCTGCCCCGGCATGGACTACTGCGCGCTGGCCACCGCCCGCTCGATCCCCATCGCGCAAGGGATCGCCACCCACTTCAAGGCGATCGGGCTCGAGGAGGAGATCGGCGCGCTGAAGATCAAGATCTCGGGCTGCATCAACGCCTGCGGCCATCACCATGTCGGCCATATCGGCATCCTCGGCCTCGACCGCGCGGGGGTGGAGAACTACCAGATCACCCTCGGCGGCGACCATACCGAGAACCTGACGCTCGGCGAACGCGCCGGGCCGGGCTTCGCCTATGACGAGGTCGTGCCGGCGATCGAACGGCTGCTGCGCGCCTATCTCGCGCTTCGCGACGACAAGGCCGAGACCTTCCTCGAAGCCTACCGCCGCCTCGGCGCGGAGCCGTTCAAGGCCGCGCTCTACCCCGCCGAGGCCGCCCGCGATGCCGCTTGAAGCGCCCCTCCCCCCGCTCGACCGGCGGGTCGCGACGCTGAACGAACGCTACCGTCACCATTCGGCGACGGCGGTGCTCGACCGCGCGCTCCACGACCCCGAGGTCGGCAGCCTGGCGCTCGTCTCCTCCTTCGGGGCGGAATCGGTCGTGCTTTTGCACCTCGTCTCGGTGATCGCCCCCGGCACGCCGGTGATCTTCATCGACACCCAGATGCTCTTCCCCGAAACGCTGGACTATCAGCGCGCGCTGGCCGACAGGCTGAACCTGACCGATGTCCGCACCATCCGCGCCGACCGGCGGGACACGGAGTTCGAGGACCCCGACGGCACGCTCCATGAGTTCAACACCGATGCCTGCTGCACCCTGCGCAAGGTCGTGCCGCTCGAACGCGCGCTGGCCGGCTTCGACGGCTGGATCACCGGCCGCAAGCGGTTCCAGGCAGGCAGCCGCGCCGCGCTTCAGTTCTTCGAGAACGAGGACGGCAAGCGGATCAAGGTCAACCCGCTCGCCCACTGGGGCCGCGAGGACCTCGAGGACTACATCGTCAACAACCGCCTGCCGCGCCATCCGCTGGTCGCGAAGGGCTATCCCTCGATCGGCTGCGCGCCTTGCACGAGCCCGGTAAAGGAAGGTGAGGATCCGCGCGCAGGCCGTTGGCGGGGAACGCGGAAACAGGAATGCGGGATCCATTTCATCAACGGCAGGGCGGTGCGTGGCCCGGTGCCGCAGGACGAACCGAAGGAGACGGCAGCATGAGCGTGATCGTGCGCGACGACGGCTTTCACGCCGAGGACTATACCGGCGACAGGGCGCTCTACATTGCCGAGGATACCGCGCCGGAGGCGCTGCCCGACGACTTCGCGGGCATCGAGATGATCCGCGTGGCGTTCCCGAGCTTCGCCGACGGGCGCGGTTTCACCCTCGCCCGCCAGATCCGCGGCCGCGGCTATGCCGGCAGGCTCCGGGCGACGGGGCATGTCATCGCAGACCAGTATGCGATGGCGCGGCGCGCGGGCTTCGACGAGGTCGAGATCCCCGACGACCTCGCCGCGCGCCAGCCCGAGGCGCAGTGGATGTTCCGCGCCGACTGGCAGGACCATGACTATCGGTCGCGGCTGAAAGCCTGATTCCCGGGGTTTCCCCCCTTCAAAAACCTGAATAGAAGGATGGGCGGGCGACGCGCGCCCCTGTGACACATGAACGATCTGAACGCCGTGAACGAAGCTGCCGCCAAACCCCTCCGCACGCTGCCGGATGCCCAGACCGTGACCGAGGTCCGGCACTGGACCGAGCGGCTCTTTTCGTTCCGCGTGACGCGGCCGCAGTCCTTGCGCTTCCGCTCGGGCGAGTTCGTGATGATCGGGCTCATGGGCGACAACGGCAAGCCGCTGCTGCGCGCCTATTCCATCGCCTCGCCCTCCTGGGACGAGGAGCTGGAATTCTACTCGATCAAGGTGCCCGACGGGCCGCTGACCTCGAAGCTCCAGCATATCCGGCCGGGCGACGAGATCATCCTGCGCCCGAAGCCGGTGGGGACGCTCGTCCTCGACGCGCTCCTGCCCGGCAAGCGGCTCTGGTTGCTCGCCACCGGCACCGGCATCGCGCCCTTCGCCTCGCTGATGCGCGATCCCGAGACCTACGAGAAATACGAGCAGGTGGTGATGATGCATACCTGCCGCGAGATGGCGGAGCTGGAATACGGCCGGCAACTGGTCGAAAGCCTGAGGGACGATCCGCTGATCGGCGAGTTCGTCGGCGACAAGCTGAAATACTATCCGACGACCACCCGGGAAGAGAGCGCCTTCATGGGAAGGATCACCGACAACCTCGCCTCGGGCAAGGTCTTCGCCGATCTCGGCCTGCCGCCGATGGACAGGGCGCATGACCGCGCCATGGTCTGCGGCTCGCTCGCCTTCAACCACGACGTCAAGGCGGTTCTGGAAGGCTTCGGCCTGCGCGAGGGTGCGAATTCGGACCCGCAGGAATATGTGGTCGAAAAGGCTTTCGTCGGCGACGGGATCTGATTTTTCGACAATCGGGGATGGCGGCCGGGGATGGCGGCCGGGGATGGCGACGACGACTGTTGCAGCCCTGCTGTTGTCGCGCCGCTCCCGCCCCGTTTCGATCTTGATTTGCAACCCGTTGCAACAGAACGATGACATGCCTCACCTGCAGCATCGGGCTTGAACGAAACGGGCCGCGCGGATCGCTCCGCGCGGCCCTTCGCCGGTGAGGGCAGGTTTCAGAGGCCGAGCGCGGCCTTGACCCGATCGAGCGCGGCCTTCAGCAGCTCGGGGCTGTCCTTGGCGGCATCGACCTCCGACTTCAGCGTGGTCTTCGTCGCGTCGTCGAGGCTCGATCCGTCGATGGCCGCATTGACCGCATCGGCATCGTAGTTTGCCGGATCGAAGATATCGGCGACGGCTTCGGTCGCGGTCTCGGTCGCGGTCGTCACGGCGGCCGCAGCGTCTTCGGCGGCCTTGGCGGCTGCCTCTTCCGCGGCCGTCGCGGCGGCGGCGGCTTCCTCGGCGGCCTTCGCGGCCGCGTCTTCTTCGGCCTGCTTGGCGGCGGCAGCCGCGTCATCGGCCGCCTTCTGGGCCATCGCGGCCTCTTCGGCCGCTTTCTGCGCGGTGGAATAGTACCAGTAGCCGCCGCCGGCGAGGACGACGATCAGCGCTGCGATCAGAAGATTCCGGTTCATGTTGCGATCCTTTATTCAACAGGATTACGGGTTGGCGAGGCTCCTATGACAGAAAGCCGGGCGTTCGAAAAGGGTCGCGGGACCGCTGCCGAAGGAAACCGGCTTGAATCGGCCTTCCGGGCCGACTAATTTGCCCGCCACAGAACCGGCCACGACAGAAGGAGTGCCACCATAGCCCGCAGACCGCACAACGCCCCGCCGCAACGCGATACGGGACCCCGCGTGAATGACCGCATCCGCGCCCCCGAGATCCGCCTGATCGGCGCCGAGGGCGAAAACGTCGGGGTCGTGACCCCGGCCCGTGCCATGGAGATGGCCGAGCAAGTCGGCCTCGACCTCGTCGAGATCTCGCCCAATGCCGTGCCGCCGGTCTGCAAGATCATGGATTTCGGCAAGTTCAAATACGAACAGCAGAAGAAGGAGGCCGAGGCGCGCAAGAAGCAGAAGATCATCGAGATCAAGGAAATCAAGTTCCGCCCCGGCACCGACACGCATGACTACGACGTCAAGATGCGCTCGGTGGTGAAGTTCCTCGAGGAAGGCGACAAGGTGAAGGTGACGCTCCGCTTCCGCGGCCGCGAGATGGCGCACCAGGAGCTTGGCCTCGACCTTCTGAAGCGGGTTGCGGCGGATGTCGAGGAGATCGGCAAGATCGAGAACATGCCGAAACTCGAAGGCCGCCAGATGGTGATGATGATCGGCCCGAAATAGGCCGATCGCCGCCGACCGCATCGGCCCTCCCGGCGGGCGGGCCATTTCATTTCCCGACTGCGCCCCGGCGCCTGAGGAGGCTGAGCTGGAAGTTCTGCCGGTTGCCCTTGGGCGTCTTATGGACATGGTGCTGCCCGTCGACGAAATCGAACGCACCGGGCGCCCGTGCGTCGATCTCGGCAAACAGCATCTTCGGGGAATAGCGCCGGACCGGCAGGCCGGAACAGGTCTCGGGGCCGTCGTCCGCGAAGGTCGCGATCAGGGCGTGGCCGCCCGGGCGAAGCGCCATCGTCATCGCCGCGACATAGGCCGCGCGGTCCTCGCTTTCGGTCAGGAAGTGGAAGACCGCGCGATCGTGCCAGAACGCCCATTGCGCCTCGGGCCGCCAGCGGGTGATATCCGCGGGTATCCAGGTCACGCTCCCGGCTTTCGGCCCAAGCCGCGCGCGGCTCGCCTCGATCGCGGCGGGAGAGATGTCGAGCACGGTCAAGGGGCCGTAGCCGCGCTCGAGAAGCGAATCAGCGAGGCGCGACGTGCCGCCGCCGATGTCGATGATTGCGCCTCCGCCCCCCGGTTCGAGAGACCGGCCGATGACGGCAAGCGACGGTGCCGGCAGCGCCTCGAACCAGGTCAGCGCTTCCTCTTCACGTGCCGCATGGACACCGTCCCAGTGCGACTGCCGTGCCCCGGGATCCATAAGCCCTCCGTCCGGTTTTCCCCTGCGGCGCGACCACCGCATCCAGTCTCTGGCCGATATATGGTGCGGGCCATCGCGAAATGTAAGCGCGCCCGTCATTTGCCACCGCCGCGGCTTTCGGCTAGACCGGCCGGCAGTCATCGCAGCCGTGGCATTCCCTTGCTTTCCTACCAGCATATCTACCACGCCGGAAACCTCGCCGACGTCCACAAGCACGCGCTGCTTGCGGCGATGCTTTCCTATCTCACGCAGAAGCAGAAACCGCTCTCCTATCTCGAAACCCATGCCGGGCGCGGGCTCTACGCGCTCGACGCCGCCGAGGCGCGCAAGACCGGCGAGGCGGCGGCGGGGATCGGCCGGGCCGAGGCGCTCTTTCCGCCGGATCATCCCTACAGACGGGTCCTGGCCGAGGTCCGCGCCCGCTACGGTGCGGCGGCCTATCCCGGCTCGCCCCTCGTCGCGGCGCTTTGCTTGCGTCCGGGCGACCGGATCCAGCTTGCCGACCTCCATCCGCAGGAATTCGCCGCCCTGAAGGCCACGATGGCCCCCTGCGGCGCCGACTGCCGGCAGGAGGACGGGTTCCCTTTCGCCCTCGCCCGCACCCCGCCCGATCCGCGCCGCGGGCTGATGCTCATCGACCCGAGCTACGAGGTGAAGGCCGACTATGCCGCCCTGCCCGCGCTCATCGCCAGGATCCATTCGAAATGGAATGTGGGCGGGATCGTCCTCTGGTACCCGATCCTCGCCAGCGGCGCGCACCGGCCGATGCTGGCCGAGCTTGAAGCGATGGAATTCGCCAGGGCGCTTCGCCACGAGGTGCGCTTTCCCCCGGCGCGGGACGGCCGCGGCATGAGCGGAAGCGGCCTTTTCATCGTCAACGCGCCCTTCGGCACGGCCGAGGAAGCCGGCCGCCTTTCGACCCTTTTCTCCGCCTTGCCCTGATCGACGGTCCTGCCGGGTGGGGGCCGCGCCCCGGTTGTCATTCATCTTCCTGGCTGACTGATTGGCGCGCCGCGCGTAATTCATCCATATGGTTTTAGGAAACCCTGCCCGCCTGACCGGGATCCTGAAGGCCGCGAGCGATCCGACGCGGCGGTCCATCCTGACGCTGCTCAGCAAGGAAGCCAAGGATGACTGACCTGAAACCGCATGAACGACAGCCGGTCGCGCACCTGATACTCGATCCGGTCGTCCGAGAGGTTGTAAAGCGACCAGAACCAGTGTCTTGAACAGTGCGGCCCCGAACGCCACCGGTTCGAGTGAGCGGGCCGAACACCGCGTCCATCGGCTTGCG
>WOZM01000219.1 GCA_011620265.1 Paracoccaceae bacterium | reverse complement strand
CGCCATCGGGGACCTCGTCGATCTCGACCGCTATCCGCTCGACCGGCCCGACAGCGCCGGCTGGGCCGCTCTTGTCGCCCGCGCCCGCGCCGACCTCGCCCGGGACGGGATGTTCAACCTCGCCGGCTTCCTCCGGCCCGAAGCCGTGGCCTCGGTGGTCGCGGCGCTGGTGCCCCGCTTCGACGCCGAGAGCTTCACCCATGCCCGCCGCCACAACATCTACTTCCGCAACGAAGTGCCGGGGCTTGCCCCCGATCACCCGGCGCTGCGGCAGGTCGAGACGGTCAGCCGCACACTCTGCGGCGACCAGATCGGCGGAGGGGTTGCACGGCTCTACGACTGGCCCGCCTTCGCCGGCTTCCTCGCCGCCGCGATGGAGAAGCCCGTCCTTCACACGATGGACGACCCCCTCGCCCGGATCAACGCGATGGCCTACGGGCCGGGCGAGGCTCTGAACTGGCATTTCGACCGTTCGGAATTCACCACGACCCTGCTCTTGCAGGCCCCCGAGGCCGGGGGCGCCTTCGAATACCGCGCGGGCCTTCGAACCGAGACCGAGCCCAATTACGACGGCGTCGCCAGTCTCCTCGCCGGCGAGGATCCCGAACTCTGCCGGCTGACCCTCGCGCCCGGTACGCTCAACGTCTTCAAGGGCCGGAACACCGCCCACCGGGTCACGCCGGTCGAGGGCGACCGGGCGCGCATCATCGCGGTCTTTTCCTTCTACGACCGGCCGGGGGTGCGGCTCAGCGACGAGGAACGCATCGGCTTTTATGGCCGCGCCGCCTGAGACCGGGCAAAGGTGACCCGATTGCGCGCCCGTTCCGGGCGCAAGCCTTTTGCCTCGTGCCCATTCACGGCATCTTCATGTGACCCTGCGCCGGGTTGTGATAGGATCGGCCCATGCCGCTTCTGGAGCCCCGCACCGCCTATTCCCGCGCCGAACGCCTTTCGGATGCGGTGATCCATGTCTCGGGCCTCGCGGCGGTGCTGATCGCGGTGCCGGCGCTGATCACCGTTACCGTTGTCCTCGGCGGCGACTTCACCGCACTCCTCGCGATCTCGGTCTACGGGGCGACCCTCGTCGCGATGATCCTCTGCTCGGCGCTCTACAACATGGTGCCGCATCCCGACTGGTCGGGGCTCCTGCAGCGGCTCGACCATTCCGCGATCTACGCCAAGATCGCCGGCACCTACACGCCCTTCACGCTCCTCGGCGGGCATGGCGCCTGGCTTCTCGCCGGGCTCTGGGGCGCGGCCCTCGCCGGGATCGGGCTGAAGCTCGCGGCGCCCGGCCGGTTCCGGCTCGCCGCCGTCGGGCTCTATCTCGGCATGGGCTGGGCCGGCCTCTTCGCCGGCGGCGGCTTCCTCGGCACGCTCTCGACGCCGGTCATCGTGCTGATCCTCAGCGGCGGGGTTCTCTACTCGGCCGGGGTGGTCTTCTACCTCCTCGACCGGCTGCCCTTCCACTACACGATCTGGCATGCCTTCGTCCTGACGGCGAGCCTCGTCTTCTACGCCGCCGTCACCCTGCACGTCGTGCAAAGCGCCGCCTGACCCCGTGCCGGGGAGACCCGGCAGCCCCGATCGGCGGACCGAACGCGCTCCTTGACGGGAGGCATGCGGAAGCCGATCCTTCAATCTCGAGGAGGACCGGATGATGAAGCGGACAAGGGCCAGAGCGGGTTCAGCCTGCAACGCAGGCTTCGGCGAACGCGCGGCCACCCCCGGCGGGCCGTCATGATCGCGGGCTCGCATGTGGTGATGTGGATCGCGCATCAGCCACCGGGCAACGATGCCTGCCGCTTCGCGCTCACCACGCGCAGCCTCCTGATCGAGGGGTCCAGCCGCAGCGGCGACATGGCCACGCGCTACCGCGTCCGGGCAGACCAGTCCGGGATCACCCGGCGCGCGCGGATCGTCAGCCGGGCCGGCGAGCACCTGATCGAGCGCGACAAGGCCGGCCAGTGGACACTGGACGGGCAGGACGTGCCGGCAGTCGCAGGGGCGGTCGATATCGACCTCGGATTCACGCCCGCGACCAACACGCTGCCGATCCGGCGGCTGGGACTGGCCATCGGCGAGGCGGCGGATGTCATCTTGGCGTGGTTCGATCCGGCCGACCGGCGACTGAAACCGCTGCGTCAACGCTACCGGCGGCTCGACACCGATCACTTTCGTTACGGCTCGCCCGACCACGGGTTCGAGACCGATCTGACGGTCGATCATTTCGGCGCCGTGACACACTATCCGGGATATTGGGACGCGGCGGGTTAAAGCGTTTCGGGTTTATGTGGGCTCTGTCGAGATGGCAAATATCGGAATTCGAACGAAAAAGGTTCGAGTTCCGAGACAAAGCAAACCCGAAACGCCATAGCGCCCGGCCCCTGCGCAAGGTGGGTTTAAACCCACCTTGCCGGATTTTTGAGAGGGCGCCTCACCGCCCCTTCAATTCCGCCGTGAAGTCGAGCGGACCGGCCTGCCCCGAAAGCCGCGCCCGGTAGATCGGCAAGCTCTCGGCCACCCGCATCACGTAGGTCTGGGTCTCGCGGAACGGGATCGCCTCGATCCAGTCGACGGGATCGACGCCCTCGGCACGGGGATCGCCCAATTGCGCGATCCATTGCCGCGCGCGGCCAGGGCCGGCATTGTAGCCGGCGGCGACGAGAAGCGGCGAATTGCCGAACTCGTTCACCAGTTCGTCGAGATAGGCCGCCCCCAGCCGGGCGTTGTACTGCCAGTCGGTGGTAAGCTTGCCGGGCTCGTAGCTGACCCCGATCTTCTTCGCCATCATCTTCGCGGTGCCCGGCATCACCTGCATCAGCCCCTGCGCGCCGGCATGCGAGACGACGGCGGCGTTGAACTCGCTTTCCCGCCGCGCGATGGAGAGGGCAAGCTCCGGCCGCACCGGCAGGTCGAGGCCCGAGAGCGCCGGCACCGGGAAATAGGCCGAGGGCCAGATCACCCCCTTGTCCGCCGCCGCCTTGGCGAGCGAGAGTGCGACGTAAGCCTCCTTCGCCTCCATCGCCATGCCGGCCAGCGCGCCGATCTCGTAGCCCGAAAGCCCTTCGCCGAGATGGAGGAGGAACCGCGCCGCGAGGGTCTCGTCCCCGGCGGCCATCAGTTCACGTGCGGCGAGGAAGACGGTGGAATTCGCGAATGGCTGGCCGCGCCAGTCGGGATAGACCTCGCCCCCCGCCATCGCGGGCGAGAGCGGCAGGCCGACCTTTTCGGCCGAGAGCAGGCCGTAGAACGAGGTCGGATAGCGCGCGCCCTCGGCATAGGCGGCGCGGGCATTGGCGACATCGCCCAGCGCCTCATAGGCGCGGCCGCGCCAGTAGCCGGCGCGGGCGAGGCTGATCGGGCCGTTCACGGCGCGGGCGAAGCGGTCGAAATGGGCAAGCGCCGTCTTCGCGTCGCCGAGTTTCCGCAGCGCGATATAGCCCGCGAGCCATTCGAGATCGGCGTAGTCGCTGCCCGATCCGAGATGATGGTTCGCCGCCATCCTGTAGGCGCGGCGGGGATCGCCTTCGCGCATCTCCTTGCGCGCCAGCCGCCGGCGCCAGTCGGCCCATTGCTCGGGGTCGCCCAGAGCCTCGGCGCTGACCGAGCGTTCGAGGAGCAGTTCGTCGGCGCTGTCGTAGAGATCCTTGCGGATGCGCCAGCGGAAGCGGTCGTAGGCCAGCCCGCCGGAATTCACAGCCTTTTCCGGCAAGGCGGCGATCAGACCGTCGATGCCTTTCGCATCCGTCTGCAAGCCGACGCGCGCCTCGGCGACCTTGCGGGTATAGTCGCCGTTCAGGGGCAGCATCCGGCGCACGTCGGCGGCATTCCCGGCCCGGAGCATCGCCGCCGTGCGGCCATCGTGATGCTCCGCCAGAAGCGCGCCATGGCGGGCGACGAAAAGCGCGTGCTCGCCATCGCTCATCGCGAGGCTGCGCCAGGCGCGCGCGGCTTCCTCGGCCGCGGCCTGTCCCTGGCCCTTGGCCTGCAGGGCGGCGATGAGCGCGAGGCTGCCGGTGCCGGTCTGCGGCTTGCCGCCGGCGAAATAGCCGATGACCGCGTCGGGCGGCGTTCCTTCGGCGATCACCGCCTCGCCGCGCTGGCGGAGATAGGGCAGGCCGGGCCAGTCCGGATAGCGCGACAGGAAGGCCACGTATTCGTCGAACGCGCCCTTGCCGTCGCGGAACCGCTCCCAGTCGATCACGGCCGCGGCGAGGGGGCCTGCGGCGCGGGCCTGCGCCACCGCCGCGGGCCAGTCGCGGCCGTCGGCGGCGGCGAGCGCCGCCCGGAACGCGGCGGAATCGTCGGCCCGCGCAAGGGGGCCGAAACCGAAGGAAAGAACCAGCGCCAGCGGCGCCAACCTGACAAGGGGACCGAACATGGTTTCGCACTGCCTCGATGAGTTTTTTCCAAGGATAGCGCCCCCGGCCGCGCCCGCAACACACAAACTTGGCAAGTCCGCCCGATCCCTATAGGTTCCGCGCGATTTCAACGGGCGAGTCTCGCCCAGCACATCAAGGGAGCGTGTCATGTTCAAGGGGTCCTACGTTGCCCTCGTCACGCCGTTCAAGGACGGCGCGCTGGATCTGGACGCGCTCAGGAAACTCGTGGACTGGCATATCGCCGAGGGCACGAACGGCCTGGTTCCCGTCGGCACCACGGGCGAAAGCCCGACGCTGAGCCACGAGGAGCACGGTCTGGTCATCGAGGAGGTGGTGAAGGCCGCCGCCGGACGGGTGAAGGTGATCGCGGGCGCCGGGTCGAACAACACCGCCGAGGGGATCGCCCTCATCCAGCATGCCGAACGCGCCGGGGCCGACGCGGCGCTTGTCGTGACGCCCTATTACAACAAGCCGACCCAGCGCGGGCTTTACGCGCATTTCAAGGCGATGCACGACGCCTCGACACTGCCGATCATCATCTACAACATCCCGCCGCGCTCGGTCATCGACATGACGCCCGAGACGATGGGAGAGCTCGCGAAGCTGCCGCGCATCGTCGGCGTGAAGGACGCCACCGGCAAGATCGAGCGGGTGAGCCAGCAGCGCGCCGCCTGCGGCAAGGATTTCATCCAGCTTTCGGGCGAGGACGCGACGGCGCTCGGTTTCAACGCCCATGGCGGGACGGGCTGCATCTCGGTCACCGCCAACGTGGCCCCGAAGCTCTGCGCCGAGTTCCAGGAGGCGACGCTGGCCGGCGACTACGCCACCGCACTCGCCTATCAGGACCGGCTGATGCCGCTGCACGAGGCGATCTTCATCGAGCCGGGGCTGGCCGGGGCGAAATACGGGCTCTCGCAACTCGGCCTCTGCTCGGAAGAGGTGCGCTCGCCGCTGACGACGCTCCTGCCCGAGACGAAGGCGAAGATCGACGCGGCGATGCGCCACGCCGGGATCATCAACTGAGGCCACACGCGTCTTCATGCCCAGACGGCATTCACGCACCGCTCTCCACCCGTGAAAGCCCGGGGCGACCCGCCTCGGGGCTGTTCAAACCGCCCGCGCCGGGCTAGCAATTTGATCATATCCCCGACGGAGTGCCCGCCATGACCCCCGACATGATCCTGACCAACGCGCGCATCCTGACGATGGACCCCGACCGGCCGCGCGCCGAGGCCGTGGCACTCGCCTCCGGGCGGATCGCGGCGCTGGGGTCGCGGGCGGAGATCGAGGCGCTGGCGGGGCCGGCGACCGAGGTCGTCGATTGCGGCGGCGCGACGCTCCTGCCCGGCTTCGTCGAAAGCCACCTGCATCTGGTGCTTGGCGGCGCCGAGCTTGCGCATCTGCAATTGCACGGCATCGACGGAGAGGCCGCGCTTGCCCGTGCCTTCCGCGCCTTTGCCGCGGATCATCCCGACCGCCCGCTCCTGATGGCGCAGGGCGGTCATTATGCGATGCTCGACCACCCGATGGGCCGCCACGACCTCGACCGGATCATCGCCGACCGGCCCATCGCGATCACCGCGCACGATCACCATACGGTCTGGGCAAACACTGCCGCGCTGAAAGCGGCGGGTCTTCTCGGCGGCGCGAAGATGCCCCACGGCCACGAGGTGGTGATGGGCGAGGACGGCCTTGCCACCGGCGAGTTGCGCGAATTCGAGGCCTTCGCCCCGGTCGTGGCGCTCGGCGGCGAGGCGCGGCTCAACCTCGGCATCGCGACAGGGGCCGAGCCCACGCCCTGGCCCTCCGAGGCGGAGCAGGCCATCGACCGCGCCAAGGTCGCCGCCGGCCTTGCCCATTGCGCGCGCCACGGCATCACCTCGATGGTGAACATGGACGGCAACCGCTACACGCTGGAGCTTCTGCGCGGACTTCAGCGCGAGGGCGGGCTGACCGCAAGGGTCAAGGTGCCGTTCCATTTCAAGCCGCACATGGAGCTGTCGGAGCTTGACCGGGCCGACGCGATGACGCGGGACTTCGACGACGCGTGGCTCACCTGCGGCTTCGTCAAGCTCTTCATGGACGGGGTAGTGGACAGCCGCACCGCCTACATGCTGAACGACTATCCCGGCCATCCCGGCCACCGCTCCGAACCGCTCTTCCCCGGCCCGCGCTTCAACGAGATCGCGACCGAGATCGACCGGCGCGGGCACCAGATCGCGGTCCATGCGATCGGCGACGGGGCGGTCAGGACCACGATCGACGGCTACGAGGCGGCGCGAAAGGCCAATGGCGCGCGCGACAGCCGCCACCGGATCGAGCATATCGAGCTGATCGACCCGGCGGACATTCCGCGGCTCGGGCGCCTCGGCATCACCGCCTCGGTGCAGCCGCCGCATGCGCCCGGGGCAATGGATTTCGCGCTTTACCCGACGATCGACGTGATCGGGCGCGGGCGGATGAAGGACGCCTATCTCTGCCGCACGCTGGCCGAGGCGGGCGCGGCCCTTGCCTTCGCCTCGGACTGGCCGGTGACGGATGTCTCGGTCCTGCGCGGCATCGGTGCCGCGCTGACGCGCCAGCCCTACGACACGCCGGCGGCGCGGGACGAGCGGATCGAGCTGATGCGCGTTCTCCACGCCTATACCGCCGGTGGCGCCTGGGCCGCCCATATGGACGGGCTGACCGGGATGCTGAGGCCGGGGCTGGCGGCGGATATCGTGGTTCTGTCCGGCGACATCGAAGCGACGGCGCCGGAAGAGGTGGCGGCCATGGCGGTTTCCCTGACCATCGCAGGCGGCCGCGTCACCTGGCGCGGCTGAGGGATCAGCGCTTGCGGATGAATTCCGTGCGCAGGACCAGACCCTTGACGGTGTCGTGACGGCAGTCCACGAGTTCGGGATCCCCGGTCAGCCGGATCGACTTGATGACCGTGCCGCGCTTCAAGACCGTGCTGGTGCCCTTGACCTTCAGATCCTTGACGAGCGTGACGGAATCTCCGTCGGCCAGCGCGTTGCCTTCCGCGTCCGCAACCGCCAGGGCCGCGTCGGCCGCCATCTCCGAGGCCGGTCGCCATTCGCCGGTCGCGTCATCATAGACGTAGTCTTCGTCATCGGCCATGCGGGGTGCCCTTTCCCGTTGATGCGCGCCAACATGGCCGCCCCGCGGCAGTAGCGGCCCGGCGCCAGAGGCACAAGCGTCTCGAACGGGCAGCGACCCGCCGACAGGTCCGATCGGCGGAACCGGGCGGGCCGTGCCGGAAGGACTGCGGACTACCGATCCCCGCTTCGCTCTTTGCGCTTCTTGCCCTCGATCTGGCCGAGCCGCACATGGCGCAGCACCTCGACCAGCATCGCGGTCAGAAGCCCCATGCTCAAAAGCCCGTTCGCCGCCGCCATCCCGCCGAGCAGCCGCCACTGATGCGGCAAGAGGATGTCGCCGAAGCCGAGCGTGGTGAAGGCGACGAGCGAGAAATAGACCGAGGCCTCCATCGTCACGAAGAGGCCGAGAAGGCGGAGCGCGAGGGCCCAGATCCACACCCCCGCCGTTACCGTGCCGAGCACCCAGACCACCGTCACCGACAGCACCAGCGCCAGTTTCGGCCGGTGCGGCTCGCGCACCAGCCAGGAATGCGTGCGCATCAGCAGCACCTCGAACGCCCAGAATGCCAGGCCCGAGATCAGGATCGTCGTCAGCATCAGCATCGTGCCGAGCGCGATCTGGATGAACATGGCACCTCCTTCCGGTTCCGTCCCGTCCGTTTCTGCCCGAACCCTCGCGGGTGGGAAAGCCCCGACTGGACAGAGCCCGGCCGCTCGCCTATCTCGGGCAGGTCATGGCCGAGAAATCAGACCCCAACTACAAGGTGATCGCCGAGAACCGCCGCGCGCGGTTCGATTACTTCATCGAGAGCGATCTCGAGGTCGGCATCGTGTTGACCGGGTCCGAGGTCAAGTCGCTCAGGACCGGGCAATCGAACATCGCCGACAGTTATGCTTCGGTCGAGAACGGCGAACTCTGGCTGATCAACGGCTACATCGCACCCTACAAGCAGGCCGGGATCTTCGGGCACGAAGAGCGGCGGCGGCGCAAGCTGTTGGTGTCGAAGAAGGAATTGTCCCGGCTCTGGCAGGCGGTGGGGCGCGAGGGCATGACGCTGGTGCCGCTCGTCATGTATTTCAATCACAAGGGCCGGGTGAAGCTGAAGATCGGCATCGCCAAAGGCAAGAAGAATGCCGACAAGCGCGCGACCGAGGCGAAGCGCGACTGGAACCGCCAGAGGGAACGGCTTCTGAAGCAGGGCTGACGCATGGTCCGCCATGTCGTGCGACACTCCGCGATTGTCGCCGAGCAGGCGGCATGAGACACTCCGCCGCACCTGACAGCCGGGGTCGAGCCGTCGGGCATGTGGTGAAATGATCCGACAGGAAGGACCCTGGGTAAATGGAACAGCTGATCATCAGCCTCATTTCGGGCGCTGCGGGCGGCAATATTG
>WOZM01000186.1 GCA_011620265.1 Paracoccaceae bacterium | reverse complement strand
CGGGACGTTTTCCTGATCCGCCTCAGCCCCGCATCCGCGCGCCGTCGGCGTCCCAGAGCGCGCCGGTGATCATCCGCGCCTTGCGGCGGGTGCCGAGGATTTCGATCTCGGCTTCGAGATCGTCGCGGATCAGATCGACCGGCAGGAAGCCCATCGCGACCGATTGCCCGGTCCAGTGCGAATAGCCGCCGCTGGTGCAAAAGCCGACGACCTTGTCGCCGACCCAGATCGGTTCGTAGGCGACGACATCGGCATCCCCGGCCTCGACCACGAAGGCGCAGAGCCGGCGTTTCGGGCCCTCGGCCTTCTCGCGCATCGCCACCGCCTTGCCGATCCAGTCGGCGTCCTTGTTCCAGCGGATGAAGCGGTCGATGCCGGTTTCTCCGGGGAAGTAGTCGGGGCTGAATTCGCGCGCCCAGGAGCCGAAAAGCTTGTCGAGGCGGAGGCTCATCATCGCCCGCATCCCGAAGGGACGAAGGCCGAGTTCCTCGCCGGCGGACCAGAGCGTATGCCAGAGCGACCGCTGCTTCATGAAATCGCAGAAGATCTCATAGCCGAGATCGCCGGTATAGCTGACGCGCTGGACAAGACAATCGACCATCCCGACCGTCAACTGTTTCGCATCCATGAACTTGAAGGCATCCCCCGAGACATCCGACCGCGTCACCCGCGACAGAAGCTCGCGCGCCTTCGGGCCGGCGATCTGGAAGCCGGTGATCCGGTCGGACATGTTCTCGACCGTGACACCATCGTCGAGATTCGCCTCGAACCAGCGCAGGTGCTGGTCCTGCGCGCCGTAGGAGCCGGTGATCCGGAATTCGGTCTCGGAGATGCAGGTCACGGTGAAGTCGCCGATGATCTTGCCCTTCGGGCTCAGCATCGGCGTGAGGCTGAGCCGCCCCGGTTTCGGGATCGCGCCGGCCATGATCCGGTCGAGCCACGCGCGCGCACCCGCCCCCCGGACGCGGAACTTGCCGAAATTCTGCACCTCGTTGATGCCGACCGCCTCGCGGACGGCGATGACCTCGGCCTTCGTCGCCGCCCAGGCATTCGAGCGCTTGAAGCTCGGCGCCTCATAGCGCGGCTCGCCGGGCAGGGCGAAGTAGTTGACGACCTCGAGCCCGTATTGCTGGCCCCAGACCGCGCCCATGCCGTCGAAGATGTCGTACATCGGCGTGGTGCGGAAGGGCCGCGCGGCGGGGCGTTCCTCGTTCGGGTAGCTCACCGAGAACCGCATCTGGTAGTTCTCGATCACCTTCGGGACGGTGTAGCCGGGCGTCGTCCACTTGCCGAAGCGGGCGACGTCGAAGCCCCTCGGATCGACCTCGGTCTCGCCGTGGATCATCCATTCGGCGAGGCTCTTGCCCATGCCGCCGCCCTGGGAGAAGCCGGCCATGACCGCGCAGGCCGACCAGTAGTTCCGCAAGCCCGGCACCGGACCCATCAGCGGGTTGCCGTCGGGGGCGAAGGTGAAGGGGCCGTGGATCACGGTCTTGACGCCGGCCTTTTGCAGGACCGGGAAGCGCTGGTAGGCGAAGGCGACGCTGTCCTCGATCTTGTCGAGGTTGTCGGGCAGAAGCTCGTGCCCGAAGGTCCAGGGCGTGCCGTCGATGGACCAGCCTTCGCAGGGCTTCTCATAGAAGCCGATGCAGAGCCCGCGGCCTTCCTGCCGCAGATAGCTTTCCCCGCCGGGATCCATCACATGGGGAAACTCGCTGCCGCCCTTGAGGATCTCCACGATCTCGGGGATCTCGTCGGTGACGAGATACTGGTGCGCCATCGGCAGGAGGGGCAGGTAGACGCCTGCCATCGCGCCCACCTCGCGCGCCCAGAGACCGCCGGCATTGACGACATGCTCGGCGTGGATCGTGCCCTTCTCGGTCACAACGTCCCAGGTCCCGTCGGCGCGGGGATTGGTTTCCAGAACCCGGTTGTGAAGGACGATCTCCGCCCCGCCCATCCGCGCCGCCCTGGCATAGGCATGGGTGGTGCCCGAGGGGTCGAGATGGCCGTCGAGCGGATCGTAGAGCGCGCCGACGATGCCCTTGGTGTTGACGAGGCCGTGGGTGAATTTCTCGATCTCCTCCGGCCCGAGGATCTCGGTATGCAGGCCCATGTAGCGGTGCTTGGCGCGTTCGGCCTTCAGCATCTCGAACCGCGCCATGTTGTCGGCGAGCGTGATGCCGCCGACGTGGTGAAGGCCGCAGGACATGCCGGTGATCTTCTCCAGTTCCTTGTAGAGCTGGATCGTGTAGCCCTGAAGCGCCGCCATGTTGGTGTCGCCGTTCAGCGTGTGAAAGCCGCCGGCCGCGTGCCAGGTGGACCCGGAGGTCAGTTCCGACCGCTCGATCAGCATGACGTCGGTCCAGCCGTATTTCGTCAGGTGATAGAGCACCGAACAGCCGACGACGCCGCCGCCGATGACCACGACCTGTGCATGCGTTTTCATGGGATCGTTCCTTGACCTGTGCGGCCGGGGCCGCTCCGCTTTCCCCCGGAAAATGGCAAATGCCATGCGGAGGGGAGGGATTGTCTGCGACAATTTTCGTCGGTTTCGGAAGGCGTCATGTCGAAATCGGCCGTTTGCAACCGAAGTTTGATGGACAGAAACGGTGCCTGCGCCTAACCGGCGTCTGGCGGGGCAATCAGGCGGAGCGGGAATTGATTCTGTCCAGACTATTGGGGGCGGTGGCGCTTCTGGCCGTCGTGCTCGTCGTCTTTGTCCTGATGCGGCCGCTCCTGCCGATCGACGAGACGCGCTATCTCGACGTGGCATGGGAGATGTGGCTGACCGGCGACCTTTTCCACCTGACGCGGAATTTCGAGCTTTATGCCCACAAGCCGCCCTTGCTCTTCTGGCTGATCAATCTGGTCTGGCAGGTTACCGGCGTCAGCGAGTTCGCCGCCCGGCTGGTGGCGCCGGGATTTGCCGTGGCCTCGGCCATCGCCACGGTGCGGCTTGCCCGGAGGCTCTGGCCCGGGGATGCGGAGACCGGGCCGCGCGCGGTGCTGGTCCTCGCAGGCTTCACCGTCTTTCTCGTCTATGCCAGCGCGACCATGTTCGACACGATGCTGACGCTGGCGGCGATCCTCGGGGTCGGGCATTTGTGGCGGATCGGGCAGGGCGAGCGGGACTGGCGGCTTTGGGCGGGGTTCGGGCTGGTCCTCGGCTTCGGGGTCTATGCCAAGGGGCCGGTGATCTTCGTCCATCTCATGCCGGTCCTCCTGACCATGCCGCTCTGGGCGCCGGCGCCGCCGCGGCTGGCCGAGGCTGCGCGGGGCTTTGCGGTGGCGCTGGCGGCGGGGCTGGCGCTGGTGGCCTTGTGGCTCGTGCCGGCGCTGGTGGCCGGGACGGCGGCTTACCGCGAGGAACTGCTCTGGACCCAGTCGGCGGCGCGGGTCGCGGGCGGGATGGCGCATGACCGGCCGGTCTGGTTCCTCGCCGCATTGCTGCCGCTGATCCTCTTTCCCTGGGCCTGGTCCTGGCGGCTCTGGCCCGCCATGACCCGCGAGGTGCGGGCGGGTGGCGCGGCGCGGATGCTGGCGATCTGGGCGGGGTCGGGGCTCGTCCTCTTCTCGCTCATCTCGGGCAAGCAGGTGCATTACCTGATGCCCGAGATCCCGGCGGTGGCGCTCCTCGTGGCGCGGGCGCTCGGTGCGGAAGGGCAGGGTGCGCGCGGCGGTTCGGCGGCGGCGGGCCTGCCCGTGGTGCTCGGCCTCGGGGCGCTGCTCCTTGCGGCGGGGATCCTCCCGGCCAGCGGCGACCTCGCCGCCCTGCAGCCGGGCTGGGCGGTCGCCGGCGTCGGACTTCTGAGCATCGCGGTCGGGCTTTGCGGGGCGCGCCTTCCGGCGATTTCCGGACATGCCGTCATCGGTATCGGGCTGGCGGCGGCCCTGCACCTTCTGGTCGCGACGACCGGGCTTTACCCGGCCTACGACGCCGCCGCTGTCGCGGCGCGGCTGGAGGCGGCGAAGGCGGGCGGCCTTGCCGTCGCCGGCATGGCCTACAATGCCGAGTTCAACTTTGCCGCCCGTCTCGACGCGCCGGTGGCGACGCCCGTCGATGCCGCTGCGATCCTCGCCTGGTGCGCGGATCATCCCGACGGGCTGCTCTTCGGCCCCGTCGGCCGGGTGCCGGTCGAGGCTGCTCCGGTGAACCAGATCCGCTACCGTGGCATCGACTACGGCTTCTGGCCCGCTTCGACGATCAACGCTCGGGGATGAGACCGCGCGGGCTGAACCTCAGCACGAGGAGCAGCACGAGACCCATCGTCAGAAGCCGCATATGGGCGGCGCTGTCCTTCAGGTGCGACTTCAGCGCGCCCTCGGCCATGCCGGACGTGATGAGGTCCATCAGCTGGTTGCCCCAGGGCTCGACCTTGATCCAGAGATACCAGATCAGGAAACCGCCAAGCACCGCGCCCCAGTTGTTGCCCGATCCGCCGACGATCACCATGACCCAGACGAGGAAGGTGAAGCGCAGGGGGTTGTAGGTGCCGGGGGTGAGCTGGCTGTCGAGCGTGACGATCATCGCGCCGGCAAGGCCGCAGACGGCGGAGCCCAGAATGAAGACCTGAAGGTGCCGGCGGGTCACGTCCTTGCCCATCGCCTCCGCCGCCGTCTCGTTGTCGCGGATCGCCCGCATCATCCGGCCCCAGGGCGAGTTGAGCGCCATTTGCGAGGCCCAGATGAGTGCCAGCAGGACCACGGTGAAGAGCCCGGCATAAAGAAGCTTCACCACGATGGTCGAGGCGGTCACCGGATCGACGCCGAACCCCGCCGCCCATTCGACGAAGCCGGGATCGGCCTGGAGGTCGACCTCGTAGGGCACGGGGCGCGGGATCGAGATGACGTTCTTCACCCCGCGCGCCAGCCAGTCCTCGTTCTTCATCACCGCGATGATGATCTCGCCGATGCCGAGCGTCGCGATGGCGAGGTAGTCGGAGCGAAGCCCGAGCGCGGTCTTGCCGATGACCCAGGCCGCGCCTGCGGCCAGAATCCCGCCAACCGGCCAGGCGAGCAGGACCGGCAGGCCGAGCCCGCCGATATTGGAATAGGTCGCGGGCTTGAACGCCTCCACCACCTCGACCGCCGGATCGAAGACCGCGCGGAAGAGGAAGAAGCCGCCGATCAGCACGACCAGCAGCGCGACCGCCCGGTTCCGCCCCGCCAGCCGCTTGTTGAGCGCGATGGCGAGCGCGATGACCGCGACGCCGAAAAGAAGGCCGAGGATCAGCCTGTAGGCGCCGCCTCCGGTCCAGACCTCGGTCACAGGCGGGGTGGCGACGAGGACGGGCGCGAGCCCGCCCAAGGCGACGAAGCCGACGACGCCGACGTTGAAGAGCCCGGCATAGCCCCACTGCATGTTGACCCCAAGCGCCAGGATCGCCGAGATCAGCCCCATGTTGAGGATGCCGAGCGCGGTGTTCCAGCTTGCGGTCATGCCCTCGATCACGATCAGCGCGGCGACGAAGGCGAAGAGGAGGATGTTGCGCGGGTTCATACCGATTTCCCCTTGAAGAGGCCGGTGGGCTTGAAGAGCAGGACCACGATCAGGATCGCGAAGGAAACCGCGAACTTGTAGTCGGTCGAGAGAAGCTGGGCGAGCCCGTCCGGGGCGAGGCTCTCGGGCAGGACATAGGTCGCGACCTTCTTCCAGGCATAGGTGAAGCCCACCTCCGAGAAGGCGATGAGGAAGCCGCCGGCGATGGCGCCGAGGGGGCTGCCGAGGCCGCCGACGATGGCGGATGCGAAGATCGGCAGGAGAAGCTGGAAGTAGTTGAAGGCCTTGAACGACTTGTCGAGCCCGTAGAGCGTGCCGGCGATGGTCGCGAGGCCGGCCGCGATGATCCAGGTCACGGCGACGACCCGTTCGGGGTTGATGCCCGACAGCAGCGCCAGATCCTCGTTGTCGGAATAGGCCCGCATCGACTTGCCGGTGCGGGTCTTGTTCAGGAACCAGAAGAGCGCGGCCACGACGATCACTGCCGTGACGATGGTCAGGGCCTGCGTCGAGCGGAAGGCGAGGCCCTCGGCCAGCCCGGTCGCCGCCTTGAAGTCGCCGGCATTGATCAGGAACCGCGCGCCGTCGTCGAAGCGGATCTCGTCGACGCCGATGATGAAGCGGGTGACGCCGTTCATGATGAACATCACCCCCATCGAGACGATGACGAGGATCACCGGCGCCGCCTTCTGCCGGCGGTAGAAGCGGTAAACCGCGCGGTCGGTGCCCAGGACCAAGGCCGCCGTCAGCGCGATCCCGAAGGGAAGGGCGAGAAGCGCGGTCGGCAGCGGTCCGAGATGGATGCCCATTGCCTGCATCGCCCAGGTCACGAGGATCACCATCGCGGTGCCGAAGGCCATCGTGTCGCCATGAGCGAAGTTCGAGAACCTGAGGATGCCATAGATCAGCGTCACCCCGAGGGCGCCCAGAGCAAGCTGCGCGCCGTAGGAGGTGGCGGGGATCACGACGAAGTTCAGAAGCGCCACGATCGCGTTGAGAAGGTCCATCCCTCAGCCCCCCAGGAAGGTGCGGCGGACCTCGGGATCGGCGAGCAGCGCCTGTCCGGTATCCGTGTAGCGGTTGGCGCCCTGGACGAGGACATAGCCGCGGTCGGCGATCTCCAGCGCCTGGCGGGCGTTCTGTTCGACCATGAGGATGGAGATGCCGGTGCGGGCGACCTCGATGATGCGGTCGAAAAGCTCGTCCATGACGATGGGCGAGACCCCGGCGGTGGGCTCGTCGAGCATCAGGAGCTTCGGCTGGGTCATCAGCGCCCGGCCGACCGCGACCTGCTGGCGCTGGCCGCCGGAAAGCTCGCCCGCCGCCTGCCGGCGCTTGTCCTTGAGGATCGGGAAAAGGTCGTAGACCTGGTCCATCGTGCGGGCGAAGTCGTCGTGGCGCAGGAACGCGCCCATCTCGAGGTTTTCTTCCACCGTCATCGAGGGGAAGACGTTGTTGGTCTGCGGCACGAAGCCCATGCCCTTGGCGACCCGGTCCTGCGGGGAAAGCGCGGTGATGTCCTCGCCGTCGAGCTTCACATGGCCGCCGCGCAAGGCGAGCATGCCGAAGACCGCCTTCATCGCGGTCGACTTGCCGGCACCGTTCGGGCCGACGATCACCGCGATCTGGCCCTTGTCGACGGTCAGCGTGCAGTCATGGAGGATATCGGCGGCACCGTAGCCGCCGGTCATGTTCTCGGCCGCGAGGAAGGGGCCGCCGGGCGCGGGCTTCGCGCTTCCGCCTTTTTTCGGAAAGTCCATCTCGCCGCCGCCTGGACGGGTGATCGAGCGGTCCTTGTTGCCGCGGTCGTCCTTGTAGGGGTTGTCCTTGCCGCTCATGCCCCGGCCCCCGCTTCCGCCTTGACCTTGTTCTTCAGGCCCCGGCCCAGATAGGCCTCGATCACCGTCTCGTTCTGCATGATGCTGTCGGCCGAGCCCTGGGCGAGAACCTTGCCCTCGGCCATGACGATGACCGGGTCGCAGAGCCGGCCGATGAAGTCCATGTCGTGCTCGATCACGCAGAAGGTGTAGCCGCGTTCCTTGTTGAGCCGGACGATGGCGTCGCCGATCGTGTTCAGAAGCGTCCGGTTGACCCCGGCGCCGACCTCGTCGAGGAAGACCACCTTGGCGTCGACCATCATCGTGCGGCCGAGCTCCAGAAGCTTCTTCTGGCCACCGGAGAGGTTGCCGGCGCGCTCGTCGGCAAGATGGGAAATCGTCAGGAAATCAAGGACGTCGTCGGCCTTCCTCGCAAGCGCTGCATCCTCGTCGCGGATCCGGGCGCGGTGGAACCAGGTGTTCCAGAGCGTCTCTCCCGACTGGCCGGCGGGAACCATCATCAGGTTCTCGCGCACCGTCATCGAGGAGAACTCGTGCGCGATCTGGAAGGTCCTGAGCAGGCCCTTGTGGAAAAGGTCATGCGGCGGCAGGCCGGTGATGTCCTCGCCGTCCATGATCACGCGGCCGGAGGTCGGCTGGTAGACCCCGGCGATGACGTTGAACAAGGTGGACTTGCCGGCGCCGTTCGGGCCGATGAGGCCGGTGATGGAGCCCTTGGCGATCTCCAGCGACGCACCGTCGACAGCGCGGAAACCGCCGAAATGCTTGTGCAGATCCTCGACGATGATCATGCGTTCCCCCGAAGCCTTCGCGTTACATCAGGAATGCCCGCGAAGTTTTTGTTCTTTATATGGAAAGACAGCCCGGACGTGCCGGGCTGCCCAATGGTTTCACACGGATCAGCGGAAGTTCACCGTCTCGTACTTGCCGTCCTTGAACTCGATCTCGCGGTAGTTGCCGGCGGATTCGCCCGGCCCGATGAGTTCGACCGCAGTGGCGCCGACATAATCGACATCGCCGCCGTCTTTCAGGATCTTGATCGCCTTGGCCAGATCGCCCGGAAAGATCTGTTCGCCCGGCGCGTTGGCCACATGCATCACATGATCCTTGAGCACCGCCGAATCCGCCGATTTGCCCATTTCCATCGCCAACAGGATCAGCGCCGCCGCGTCATAGCTTTCGGCGGCAAAGGTGGATGTCCCGTCGAAACCGGCATCCTTGGCGATTTTCTGGAACATCTCTGCCCCCTGGCTGTCGGTGCCCGGATATTGCCCGAACGATCCGTTCAGCCCTGGTCCGATATCTTCCGCCAGATTGTCACTGATCATCCCGTCAGGCAGCACGAAGGTGTCAAAAGCGCCCGAGTCGAGCGAGGCGCGAATGATCCCCTTGCCGCCCTGGTCGGTATAGCCCACAACCACCAGCGCATCGCCCCCGGCCGAGGCCAGCGCGCCCACTTCGGCGGAATAATCGGCCTTGCCGTCTTCATGTGCGGTGTTGATCGTGACCGTGCCGCCGATATCCTTGAAGCCCCAGCGCTCATAGGCCGCCCTCGCCCATTC
>WOZM01000042.1 GCA_011620265.1 Paracoccaceae bacterium | reverse complement strand
GCATGCCCATATCACGCGGGAGGCGTTGAAGGGGTTCGGGCTTTCGCGCGTGTGGTGGCTCGTCAGCCCCGGCAATCCGCTGAAGGCGCGGGGGCCGGCGCCGATGGCGGAGCGGATCGCCCGCGCCCGGTCGGTGATGGATCATCCCCGCGTCGTCGTGTCGGATATCGAGGCGCGGCTCGGCACCCGCTATACGGCCGAGACATTGCAAAGGCTGATGGCGCTTTATCCCGGCGTGCGCTTCGTCTGGCTGATGGGCGCCGACAACCTCGCCCAGTTCGACCGGTGGCAGGACTGGGAGTGGATCATCCGCCATGTGCCGATCGGCATCTTCGCCCGGCCGGGGTCGCGCCTTGCGGCGCGGGGGTCGCGGGCGGCGGACGAATATGCGCGCTACCGGCTGCCGGCGGAGGCATCACAGCTTTTGCCGGGGAGGCAGCCGCCGGCCTGGTGTTTCCTCGACGTGCCGATGGTGAACCTCTCGTCGAGCGCGATCCGGGCGCGGGGCGAGTGGCGGCCGGGCTGAGGGGGCTGTCCGCCCCCTCTTGCCGCTGGCGCGGCAATTCACCCCCGAAGGTATTTTCGAACAGAAGAAGTGAAGGGCCGGGACTTGCGGTGTCGCGGGCGCTGGGCGATGGTTCTGCCAGCGAGGAGGAGCGGATGGCGCGGATCACGCGGCGGTTGGTTCTGGGCGGTTTGCTGGGCGGGGCGGCGAGTGCCGCGCTCGGCAATGCGCCGGCGAGTTCGCCGCGTCCCATGGCGCGGACCGGGATCCGGGTCGCGACCTCGGGCGCCGTCAGCGCGGCGCGGGCGGACGATCTGATCGGTGCCGCGGCCCTTGGCGGCGCGGTCGCCTATGTGGTCGCCGATGCGAAGACCGGGATGATCCTCGAGGCGCGGCAGGGGGGGATGCCGATGCCGCCGGCCTCGACCATGAAGGTCATCACCTCGCTTTATGCGCTGGAGAATCTCGGGGCGGGCTACCGGTTCCCGACGCGGCTGATCGCGACCGGGCCGGTCGAGGGCGGAAAGGTCCGCGGCGATCTCGTCCTGGCGGGGGGCGGCGATCCGGAACTGACGACCGACGATCTCGGCGACATGGCGGGTGCGTTGCGCAAGGCGGGCGTGTCGGGGGTGACGGGGCGGTTCCTCGTCTGGGGGGGCGCGCTGCCCTATCTCGAGGCGATCGACCGGAGCCAGCCGGACTGGCTTGGCTACAATCCGGCGGTGTCGGGTCTGAACCTGAATTTCAACCGGGTGAACTTTGTCTGGAAGCGGTCGGGGAACGGTTACGAAGTGGGCATGGATGCCCGCGCCGAGCGGTTCGCGCCGCCGGTCTATTCGGCCCGGGTGAAGGTCGCCGACAGGGATCTGCCGGTCTACAGCTACCGCAATGGCGGGCGGGTCGAGGAATGGACCGTCGCGCGCCGGGCGCTGGGCAAGGGCGGCAGCCGCTGGTTGCCGGTGCGGCGGCCGGAGCTATATGCCGGCGATGTCTTCCAGACGCTGGCCCGGGCGCAGGGCGTGCCCCTGCCGGCGCCGGAAGTCGTCGACCGGGTGCCGGGCGGCGGCGTGCTCGTCGAACGGACGAGCGACGATCTGGCCGTCATCCTGCGCGACATGATGAGATATTCGACCAACATGACCGCCGAGGCGGTCGGCATGGCGGCCTCGGCCCGGCGCGGGGTGGGGAGCCATGTCGCGTCGGGGCGCGCGATGGCCGACTGGCTGAAGGCGCGGGCCGGCGCGGTGAGCGTGCGCTGCGCCGATCATTCCGGCCTTGCCGGCGCCTCGCGCATCTCGGCCGAGGACATGGTCAGGGCGCTGGTGACGCTCGGTCCCAAGGCGGGGCTGCGGGGGCTGATGAAGGATGTGCCGTTCCGCGACGAGGGCGGCCGCAAGATCGGCGGCCATCCGGTCACGGTGAAGGCGAAGACCGGCACGCTCAATTTCGTCTCGACCCTCGCGGGCTATGTCCGGGCGCCGGGCAATACCGACCTTGCCTTCGCGATCTTCACCGGCGATGTCGCCCGGCGCGACGCGGTGCCGGCGGCGCAGCGCGAGCGGCCCGAGGGCGGGGCCGCCTGGGTGAAGCGGTCGAAGCGGTTGCAGCAGCAGCTGATCGAGCGCTGGGCGGCGGTCTACGGGGCGTGAGTGTCGCCGGGGCGGCCAGCCGCCGGACGGGGGCGTGCCCCCGCCACCCGGCCGTCAGATCCCGTAGCGGCCGGCGCTTCATGAAGAGCCATTTCAGCGCCTTCATCGGGATGCCGGGCGCGGCCCAGGGCGAGGTCATGCCGTAGCTGAGTTCGCCCGCATTGGCTTAGCTCGTCTCCATCCCCGGGCCGGGCTGGCGGTCGAGGACCACGACTTCGGCACCTTGCCGGGCGAGGTAGCAGGCGGTGGTGACGCCGATCACCCCGGCGCCCATGACGACGACTTTCATGGGGATGTTTCCTTCGCGCTGTTCCCGTCATCGAGAATGGAGGTGGCGCAGCACGGTGGCAAGGTGGGGCATGGAAGGACCGCTATGCGACACCGAGCGGAGCTTCCGTCGCCCGGAACCAAGGCGAAGCCGCCGGGCGAGCGCCTGCCCGTCCCGGCGGGCTGGCGCTCCTGCAAGGGTGCCGACCGCAAAGGCGTTCGATGCGGTGGCACGATAAACCGCCCCGAACGGTCGTTGCGGCGCCATCCCACGGGCAGGCGCCCGCCCGGCTCGCGTTGCGCCGGCCGACAGGTCCGATCTCGGGACCAAAGCGGGCGGTCATGCTGACCTGGAGCGTTTCGGGTTTTCCTTGAATCAGAATTCTAATCTTTTTCGTTCGAATTCTGATACTTGCTATCTCAACATAAACCCGCACGCTTTAGAGCGTCAGGTGCCGCGCCCGTGCGCCCCATTCGATGGCGGCGGCATGGAGGCGGTCGATGTCGAGCTCGTGCCGCACCTCTTCGAGAAGCCGGAGCTCCTCCTGCCGCAGCGAGCCGTCCGCCGCCGCCACGTCGCAGGCGAGCGCGTAGGCGGTTTCCCAGAGCCGTTCGGCAAGCGCGTCGCGGACCATCGCGAAGAGGGTGTCGAGGCCGTCCTCTTCCTCCATCAGCTTGTAGACGGTTTCGGCCACCTCGCGGACCGCATCCATGTCGTAGCCGGCGAAGATCGGCAGGTGGTTCACCTGCCGCTCGATCGCGACGAGTTCGGAGGTGCGGATGGTTTCATCCGAGACCGAGACGGTGACCATGATCGCGACAAGCGCGTCCTGGGCGGAGAAGGCGGGGAGCGTATGGGGCACTGTCATCGTCCTTTATGTTTCGCCGGCAAATTATTGACGATCCGCCCCCCGTTCAATAGGAACCGGAGCTTGCGGCGCATCGGGCGCCGTCCTTTCGGGAAAAACCCTCATGTCCTCTCTGCGCGATGCCGCGATGAACTCCAAAGCCTGGCCTTTCGAGGAAGCGCGCCGCGTGCTGAAACGCTACGAGAAGGCGCCGCCGGAGAAGGGCTATGTCCTGTTCGAGACCGGCTATGGCCCGAGCGGATTGCCGCATATCGGCACCTTCGGCGAGGTCCAGCGCACGACGATGATCCGCCGGGCGTTCGAGCTGATCTCGGACATTCCGACGAAGCTCATCTGTTTTTCCGACGATCTCGACGGGATGCGGAAGGTGCCCGACAACGTGCCGCAGCAGGAGATGCTGAAGGAGAACCTGCAGCGGCCGCTGACCTCCGTTCCCGATCCCTTCGGCGAATACGAGAGCTTCGGCCACCACAACAACGCGATGCTGCGCCGGTTCCTCGACACGTTCGGCTTCGAATACGAGTTCATCAGCGCGACCGAGTTCTACCGCTCGGGCCGCTTCGACGAGATCCTCTTGCGCTGCTGCGAGCGCTACGACCGGATCATGGAGATCATGCTGGCCTCGTTGCGCGAGGAGCGGCAGCAGACCTATTCGTGCTTCCTGCCGATCCATCCCGAGACGGGGCGCGTGCTTTACGTGCCGATGAAGGAGGTGAACGCCAGGGACGGCACGATCACTTTCGACGACGAGGCGGGGCGCGAATGGACCCTGCCGGTCACCGGGGGACAGGTGAAGTTGCAGTGGAAGCCCGATTTCGGCGCGCGCTGGGCGGCCCTTGGCGTCGATTTCGAGATGTACGGCAAGGACCATTCCACCAATACGCCGATCTATGACGGCATCTGCGAGGCGCTGGGCGCGAAGGCGCCGGAGCATTTCACCTATGAGCTTTTCCTCGACGAGGAGGGGCAGAAGATCTCGAAATCGAAGGGCAACGGGCTGACCATCGACGAGTGGCTGACCTATGCCTCGACCGAGAGCCTCGGCTATTTCATGTATCTCAAGCCGAAGACCGCGAAGCGGCTCTGGTGGGACGTGATCCCGAAGGCGGTGGACGAGTATCACCAGCAGCTTCGCGCCTTTCCCGATCAGGACGAGGCGGCGCGG
Source organism: Paracoccaceae bacterium (assembly GCA_011620265.1). GTDB lineage: Bacteria > Pseudomonadota > Alphaproteobacteria > Rhodobacterales > Rhodobacteraceae > Albidovulum. The sequence continues at coordinate 4,583 of WOZM01000042.1, read as the reverse complement.
CTCGCCAATCCGGTCTGGCACATCCACGGTGGCAAGCCGCCGGCGTCGGACATGGTGGTGCCCTTCGCGATGCTCCTGAACCTCGCGAGCGTGGCGGGGGCGAAGGACAAGGAGGGGCTTTGGGGCTTCATCAGGCGCTACGCGCCGGAGGCCACGCCGGAGAAGAACCCGCAGCTCGACCAGGCGGCGGAATTCGCGGTGCGCTATTTCAAGGACCATGTCGCGCCGGGCCGGGTGTTCCGCGCGCCGTCGGACAAGGAGCGGGCGGCGATGGAGGATCTGGCCGCGCGGCTCAGGGTCTGGGACGGCGGCCTCGACGCGGAGGCGTTGCAGTCGATGGTCTTCGCGGTCGGCAAGGAGCACGGGTTCGAGCCGCTGCGCGACTGGTTCACGGCGCTCTACGAGGTGCTTCTGGGCGCGAGCCAGGGCCCGCGCTTCGGCGGGTTCATCGCGCTTTACGGGGTGGGCGAGACCGTCGCGCTGATCGAACGGGCGCTTGCCGGCGAGCTTGCGGCCTGACCTTTCGCCAAGGGTAAGGTGGGTTTAAACCCACCTTACGGGCGCGGTGGCATCGTCAGGCCTGCCGCCAGATTTCCCACCAGCCGCGCCAGCGCTGCGCGAGGCCGGAGGCGCTTTCGCTGAGGAACCGCGCGCCCAAGGCGCGGGCGTCGGCGAGGAGCCGGGCTTCCTCCTCGGCTGCGCGGGCGCGAAGGTCGGTGGCGTCGGCATCGCCCTCCAGCGCCTCGATCAGGAAGGCGAGGTCGCGGGCATCGCCGAGGGTTTCCCCGAGCGTGTCGGCGGCGGCGATGTGGTGCTCCATCATCTCGGGCCAGATCGGGGCGAACAGGCGGGCGTGGTACCAGTGGTCCTTCACGCGCTTGCGCCAGAGGTGGAGCGCCTCTCCGGTCGGGGCGGTTCCGGCGCCGGCCATCGCCTTGCGCGCCGCGGTCCAGCAGCGTTCGAGCCCGTCCTCGAACGCGTCGAAACCGGAGCCGGGGATCTTCCAGTCCTTCGCGCGGCGGGCGATGGCGGCGATGGCCTCGGCATGGGCGGCCAGGCGCGCCTCGGCGTCGGCGATCGCGGCCTGGGGGCGCACGATGCGGCCGCGGAGGGCCGCGAGCGCGTCGGGCGGCATGTAGATCCGGCTTGCGACATCGTCGAAGGTGGCCGCCAGCACGTCGGCGTCGCGCAGCTCCGAGATCAGCCGCGCGGCATCCCTGAGCGCCGCGTTTTCGCGCTCATACCCCTTGAACTGCGACCGCACGAGCCGCAGGAGCGCCCGCGTCTTCTTCACGTTCTTGCGCAGTTCGTGAACGAGCACGTCGCGCGGCATCGTCGCGTCGGTGAGGTGGGCCTGCGAGGCGTCAAGGCGTTCGCGCGCGATCCGGCGCACCGCCTTTTCGGGGCTCTTGTCCCTGGCGTCGAAAGAGAATCCCATTCCGTCCCCGCGGCCAGAACGATTTCGGCCTTTGATCGATCGGGAGTAGACTGGCGCAATGTAACGGTTCTGTGACGGTAGTGGCGGTGTGGCGCAATATTCAGGGGGCCGGTCTGGCCCTTGCGATGGCGGCGGGCGCGGCGAAGGCCGATGACGCGGCAGATATCCCGTAGCGTGATCGGCGCCCGGGTCGTCGCTTTCGGGGCGGCTACATGCCTTGCGTTTTTCATGACTCACAATTCGCCCCGGGAGCCGGGCGAATTCTGAGATTCAACGCATCGAGCAAAACGCAAGAACGCTTTGTCCGATGATCCGGCGGCCGGTGCAACGCATGGGGTTCCGTGATGCGGGTGGCGGCTTTCACCTCTTCGACTGTCCGATGATCGAGGGCCCGGACGGCTGGCGCATCGACGGCGCGGTTCCGGTGCCGGGGTCTGGGCACCGAACGTTCTGGGCACCGAACGGTCGGGTAACCGGGTCGTCAGGCTTTCGCTGTAGACCTTTGCGTCATGGGCCCCGGTGGCCCGGCAACTTCCCAGAATGAGCGGACTTCCTGACGGCGCCGGTCCCGGCGTCGGCCGGCGCCCCCGTTCGCGGGCCCCGGGAGGTCCGTCACTGACGGGGCCTGGAACAGGACAAGGGGTTTTTCGCGATGAACAAGGCGATCACCGACGGGCTGGTCTTCATGCCGCCCGCTTTCGAGAACGGACTGGATGTCTGGTCGGCCGGCGACGGCACGCCGGGATCGCCCACCTATGCCGGTTCGCCGAATGCGGCGCTGGTGCCGGCAGATCAGGATTTCGCCGGCTGTCTTGAGCTTCTGAAGGCCACGAACACGGTGAAGCTGCGCTATACCGGCGACACGACGATCCTGCCCGGCTGCTACCTGCGCATCCGCGCGAGGGTCAAGGCGATGAGCGGCAACCTTCCGGCCGTCCGCATCGCGGCCTGGGCCGGGGCGGCCGGCGGCGCCCATGTGACGGGCGTCGTCGAGACCGGGCCGAGCGTCCAGCTTGTCGCCTATGGCAAGGTCGAGACGGTCGAGGCGATCGTCGGCACCGGCAGCCGCACGGGCGTCGACATGTCCTGGGGCACGGCCGCCATCTTCGGTCATTTCGGCATCGACCTGACCGGCCCGAACGGCGGGGTCGTCCGCATCGACGATATCGAGATCGAGGATGTCACCTCGGTCTTCCTGCGCGACATGATGGACTGGGTCGATGTCCGCGACTACGGCGCGACGGGCGACGGCGTCACCGACGCCGCCGCCGCTTTCGAGGCGGCCGATGCCGCCGCGGCCGCGACGGGGCGGACGCTGCTGGTCTCGTCCGGGACCTACCGTCTCGACGCCGATGTGACGCTCGAGGCCAGGGCGCGGTTCGAGGGCACGGTGACGATGCCGGTCAACCGGCGCCTGTCGATGACGCGGAGCTTCGACCTGCCGACCTATGCCGCCGCCTTCGGCGACGAGGAGCTGGGCTTCAAGAAGGCGTTTCAGGCGCTCCTGAACTGGGCCGACCACGATTCGCTCGACCTCGGCGGGCGGCGGATCGAGGTGACGGCGCCGATCGACATGCAGGCGGCGGTCGACAACAAGACCACCTTCGCCACCCGCCGGGTGATCCGCAACGGCCAGTTCAACGTCATCGACGGGCCGGCCTGGACGCCCACGGTCGTCACCTCTCAGGCGAGCTACAACCCGGCGAGCGAGCTGGTGCTGACCAATGTCGTCAACATCGCCAACATTCCGGTCGGCTCGCTCGTCACCGGCACCGGGGTCGGCCGCGAGGTCTATGTCAACGCCGTCAATGTCGGCGCCGGGACGCTGACGCTGAGCCAGCCGCTTTACGGCGCGGCGGGCACGCAGAGCTACACCTTCACGCGGTTCAAGTACGTGCTCGACTTTTCCGGCTTCGCGTCGCTGTCGAAGATGACGCTCGACGATATCGAATTGCAGTGCAACGGCTATGCGAGCGGCATCATGCTGGCGCCGAGCGGGCTGATCTTCCACCTGCGCGACAGCCATATCACCCGGCCGAAGAACCGCTGCATCACCTCGATCGGCACCGGCTGCCAGGGGATGATGATCGACCGCTGCAACTTCCAGTCCGACGAGAGCGGGCTGCGCTCGCAGGACCGGATTTCCATCGCGTTCAACGCCAATGCGAACGATGTGAAGGTGCGCGACAACCGGGCGATCCATTTCCGCCATTTCGGCCTTCTCGCCGGCAACGGCAACCTCATCGTCGGCAACCACTGGTTTCAGGGCGACGACGAGGTGGACGGGCTGCGGCTGGCCGGCCTGATCATCGCCGGGACGGATGTGAAGACGACGATCACCGGCAACTACATCGACAACAACTGGATCGAGTGGACCAACGAATACGAATCCGATCCGAGTTTCGGCAACCAGTATTCGTTCGGCGGCCTCACGATCACCGGCAATACCTTCACCGCCTCGGACGTGGCGCCGTGGTTCGCCTTCATCGTGGTCAAGCCCTATGGCGTGGGCCACTTCCTTCAGGGCCTGAACCTTTCCGGCAACGTCTTCAAGCCGATCAGCGGCTCGATCGACCGCATCGACAAGGTCGACACGACCTTCGCGACCCTTCAGTACAACCGGATGCGCAATGTCACGGTCGAGGCGAATTCCTTCACCGCCGTGACCCAGCCGATCGCCAACCCGGTCTACCTGCAGCACGATCAGGCCACCGCCGCGACGGTCTGGACGGTCAATCCCGCCCCCTACCTGCCCTTCGGCGGCTGGGCGCGGAACGTCGAATCCATCGTCGCGGAAGGCAAGATCACCGGGCCGGCGAACGAATACCGGACCGACATGCCCTATGTCGAGGTCGAGCAGGGGGCGTCGAAGCAGGAAGTCACGGTGAACTGGGCCGCGGCCGCGAAGGGGCGCATCCAGATCCGGGTCCGGATGGACAACCCCGACTGAGCGAAGCGGGCGGGCGCAATGCCGGGCGGGCGGGATCTTCCCCGCCCGTTCGCGTTCGCGCGGGGCGGTCAGAGCGGCGGGGGCGGCGGGACGGCGGAGAGGATCTCGGCCCAGAGCAGGCGCTTGTCCACCGGCTTCGAAACGAAGCCGTTGAGCCCGAGCGACAGGTAGTAGTCGCGCTGCCGGGCCACCGCG
>WOZM01000105.1 GCA_011620265.1 Paracoccaceae bacterium | reverse complement strand
CGCGCCGCGCCGGGCTCGATCTGCGCCGGCTCGCGGCGCGCGGCGCCAAGGCGATGTTGCAGATGATGCTGAAAGACCGGTTCTTCCACGCCGATCCACACCCGGGCAACGTGTTCTACCCGCCTGGCGATGAGATCGCCTTCATCGACTTCGGCATGGTCGGGCACTTGTCGCGGCGGCGGCGCGACGAACTGGTCGACCTGCTGACCGGCATCGTCGACCGGCGCCCGGAGGCGGTGACGAGCATCCTGCTGGACTGGGCCGATGCCGGCGCGAACCCCGGCCTCGAAAACCGCATTGACGGGTTCATCGACCGGGTTCACGGGATGCCGCTCAAGTCCCTGAACCTTTCGGCGCTGGTGCTCGACCTGGTCGCGCTGGTGCGCGAGCACGATCTGGTGCTGCCGCCGGACCTGACGATGCTGATCAAGGCGTTCACCACCCTTGACGGCATGGGACGCGAGCTTGACCCCGAGTTCGACATGGTCGCCGCCGCGCAACCGTTCCTGCACCGCCTGATGCTCGAACGCTTTTCACCGGCACAGATTGCCCACTCCGCGCGTGGTCACCTGCTGGCCGGGGCCGGGCTGATGAGCCGGCTGCCCGAAGACCTGCGTCGCCTGCTGACCGACGCGCAGCAAGGCAAGCTGTCCTTCGGCATCGAGGTCCGCAAACTGGACCATCTGATGGACCGCTTCGACAGAACCATCACGCGCATGACCCTGGGCATCCTGATCGCCGCACTGATCATGGGATCGTCGATCGTGATGACCGTAGTCGGGGGCGACTTGCCGGTCGGGCTGGGGTTCTTTGCCATGGCGGGCTTTTTTGGCGCGGTGGCGGGCGGTCTGTGGCTCATGTGGTCGATCCTGCGCGGCCGCAAGGACTGAGCGCGCGGACCAGCGGGTCATCGCCGGGTCAAAGCATCTGTTTCAGAATGCCGGCCTTGGCCATCATCGCGTCGCGGCCGCGTGTGATCGCCCTTTCCGTCTTGGTGAAGTCGAGAACGGTCATGTCTTGCAGGTCGAGATCGACCATCACGTTCGGCGGGTCGCCGGCGAGGCGGCTGCGCAGGATCTGATCGGTCATGAGGTCGATCGAGGTTGACAAGACCGCCAGATAGCTCGGGGCCGGGCGGGCCGGTTTTCCGCCGCCGCCAAGGTATTTGCGCAACAGCGGCCGCAGTTGGGCCGGAGCCGAGATCAGAACGGCCTCCATCCCGTAAAACCGCGTCGTCTCGTCCACCTCGGTGCCACGCTGCGGCAGGTAGAGCCGCGAGTTCGGGTTGACCGCGATGATCACCTCCGCCCCGAGGGCGCGGCAGGCCGAGACCGGGACCGGGTTGCTCATGCCGCCGTCAAGCAGCCAGCGCCCCTCGACCCAGACCGGCGAGAAGATTCCCGGAATACCGATCGAGGCGCGGACCGCTTCCACCAGGTTGCCCGAACGCAACCAGATCTCGCGCCCTTGTGCCATGTCGGTGGCCACGGCAATAAAGGGCAGATCAACCTCGGAAAAGGTCGGCTTGAAACCCAGATCGAGCAGCAGCCGGACGATGTGTTTGCCCTCGATCAGCCCGCCCGAGGCCAGGTTGACATCCAGCATCCGCCGCACCCGGTTCTGGGTCAGCGCGTTTGCATAATGTTCCAGTGCGTCGAGCGCACCCGACACATAGGCCGCCCCGACCACAGCGCCCATCGAGGTGCCGCAGACCACGTCGGGGCGGATGCCGATCTCGCCCAGGGCGCGCAGAACGCCGATATGCGCCCAACCTCGCGCGCCGCCACTTCCCAATGCCAGACCAATTTTCGCAGACATTTTGCCCTCCTTCGGTTCTCCGTTCGCGCCGGGTTTTGCCGTGCCCGTGCCACCCGCCTTGCCTCAGGGCTCGACCCGGTCGGCGCGGCGCTTTTCCACACCGTAGTAGAGCAGAGGCACGATGATGACCGAGAGCGCCGATGAGACAACGGTGCCAAAGATCAGGCTGATTGCCAGGCCACCGAAGGCCGGATCGGTCAGCATGATCGAAGACCCCAGCACCACGGCAAGCGTGGTCAGCAGGATCGGTCGTGCACGGATCACCCCGGCCTGATAAGCGGCCTCCTGCAGATCCATGCCCTGGGCCCGGTTCTCGCGGATGAAATCGATGATCAGCAGCGAACTGCGAATGGCGACGCCAGCCAGCGCGATGATGCCCACCATCGAGGTCGCCGAGAAATCCGCCCCCATGAGCCAGTGCCCCGGGAAGATGCCGATCAACCCGAGCGGGATCGACGCCATCGCGACCATCGGTGTCTTGAACGACTTGTAGTATCCGACCAGCAGAAAGAACACGAGCAAAAGCGCGAGCCCCAGGACCATGCTCATGTCGCGGTAGGTGTCGAGAAGCAGCCGGATTTCCCCGTTCCACAGAAGCTGATATTTTCCGATCGTGTCGGGTGGCGTCGATGCCAGGGTCAGGTTGCCGGTTTCCAGTGACAGTCCGTTGCCGACCTCCAGACCGGAAAACCGCTGGTCGAGGGCGGCGATGGCATAGAGTTGAGAAGTCTGCGCCAGCTCGCCGCCGACGAATGTCACACGCTCGTTGTCCTTGTGCAGGATCGGCCGGTCGCGGATACTTGGCAGGACCTTCACAAGCTCGGACAGGGCAAGGTGCTGGCCGGCAGCGTTCTCGACGAACACCGTTTCCAGCCGTGTCGGATCGAGCTGTTGGCTGTTTGGCACGCTCACCCGGATCGGCACCTCGTTCTTCTCGTCGTCGAGGTGAAGACGGTCCACGACCTCGCCCTCGAACAGAACCCGCAAGACCTGCCCGATCTGCGCCGTGCTGACGCCGGACAGAAGGGCCTTTTCCTGATCGACGATGATCCTGTACTCGTTCACATCTTCCGGCTGCGTGGTGCTGACATCCACCATGTCGTAGGTGTCGTTGAAGATGGCTTCGGCGCGGTCCGACAAGCTGCGCAGTACCTCGAGGTCATCGCCGTAGAGCTCGGCCAGAACGGTGGCGCGCATCGCCGGTCCGGGCGGTTCTTCAACTATTTGCACCTTGGCGCCGGGATAGGTGGCGACGATTGCGACGAGCTGCGGGCGCAGGTCGCGCACCAGTTCGATGGAGGAGGTGGTGCGCAGATCCTTGTCGATGAGGTTGACGCGGATTTCCGCGATGTTCTGGCCGACCAGGTCAGCCGTTCCCCGCATCATCGCCATCTTGTCCGCGACCCCGGACCGCCCGATCCAGCTTAGCGTGTTGGTCACCAGCGGATGATGGACCAGCGCCGAGTTGACCTCGCGCGCCAGCCTGTCGGTGGTCTCGACCGGGGTCGATTCCGGCATCGTCAACGCCACCTTGAAAGAATTGGTATCGTCCTTGGGCAGGAAGGCCATGGCGACGCCAAACGACGGCTTCGGTCCGACGACGCCTTCGGGACGGATGAATTGCCATGCCGGTTGCAGAACCGTCAGCAACAGCACAGCCAACGTGACACCGTAGAGCGCCAGCCGCGCGGAACGCCGCTGCATCGCAAACAACAGAAACCAGCGATAGGCGCGCGCCAGCCGGTGCGGACGTTGCGCCGCCGCCCCCGCAACCCCGTGCGCGCGCAGGTCGAGCCAGCGATAGGCGGCCCAAGGGGTTACCGTTTAGGCAAAGAACAGCGATGCCGTCATCGCGATCGGCACGTTAACCGCGACGGGAAAGAAATACTGCCCCGGCATGCCGCTGACCAGCACCAGCGAGGCAAACACCACTACGACCGTCGCTGTCGCCAGATTGGCGGCGCCGCCAACCTCGGCGCTAGCACGAATGGTCGTGTCCCGCTTGCTGTCGTCGCCTTTGCGGCTATTGGCGTAGTGGCGATGGATGTTCTCGATCACGACGATGGCGTCGTCGACCAGGAGGCCAAGTGACAGGATCAGGGCAAAGAGACTGACCCGGTTGATAGTGATCCCGGCAACGAAATCCGCCCCGACAGTCACCAGAAGCACCAGTGGCACCGAGAGCGCAACGATCAACGCCTCGCGCCAGCCCAGGAACAGGACAAGAATGAGCAAGACCGTGGCAATGGCGATGCCGAGATGTTCGATCAGCAGGTTGACGGCAGCATTGGCAGTCTCGCCGTCATTGCGGGTGACGACAAGCTGCACTTCGCGCGGCAGGAATTCGGCCTGCATCCGCTCGATACGCGCGATCACATCCTCGGCCATGAACACCGAGTTTGCCCCGGCCTTCTTGGACACCGCGAGCGTGACGGCCGCCAGGTCCTGACCGCCGAACTCCGAAAACCTCGGATCGGCAGCGCCGAAGCTGAACCGGCTCAACTGCGCGGGCTCGATCGGTGGGCCGTCAACGACGTCGGCAACGTCGCCCAGGTAGATCGGCCGACCCTCGTTCTGGCCGACGATCAGGTTGCGCACATCGTCCGCGTCCTGGAAGAACCCTTTGACGGTGACCATGTGCACCGTGCCAGCCCGCACCGAATTTCCGACCGGGGTCCCGAAATTGCTGCCGGTCAGCGTGTCACGCACACGCGACAGCGGCACGCCATAGGCCGCCAGCCGGTCGGGGTCGAGGTCGACGCGGATCTCTCGGTCGCGCCCGCCCTCGACCGAGACCACCGACACGCTCGGCAGGCTGTGCAGCCTCTCCGCGATCCGGTCTGCCATGCGTTTCAGGGCGTAGTCGTCATAGACGGTGGAGGAGAGCGTTACCGTCACCGCCGCGATATCGTCTGCGTCGATCGCCCGGATCAGCGGCGTGCCGGCACCGGAGGGCATCCGGTCGAGATTGCTGAAAATCCGATCATACAATCTGATCAGGCTGGCTTCCTTGTTCTGGCCGGCCTTGAATTGCACCACTACCACGCCGACCGAGTTCATCGCCATGGCCTGGGTGTGATCGACGCCGGTGATTTCGCTGACGATCCCCTCCAACGGGGTCACGATCAGGCTTTCCACTTCCAGGCTCGACGCGCCCGGCAATTGCACCGTGATCTGTGCGGAGGGGATGTTGATCTGGGGATTTTCCTCGCGCGGGGTGAACACCACGGCGATGGCTCCGAAAACAACGACCGAAATGATGATCAGCACCGTCAGTTTGGAAGAGACGAACATCTCCGCCAGGCGCCCGGCAAGGTTTCGCGGAAGTTCGTTCATTGGCCGGAGCCCGACTCGGCGACGACGATCAGATCGCCGTCACGCACGCGCCCGTCATCGCGCGCCAGAATAGTCTCTCCGCCCTCCAGCCCGGCCCGGACCTCGGTGAAAGGACCGAGGACCCGTCCGCGGTGGACCCACCGAAACCGCGCGACGCTGTCGTCACCGACGACAAACACGCCGGTCAGGCCACCACGGTTTGCCAAGGCCAGGTTCGGCGCCAGGACAACCATGTCGGAGCCGATGACGAAATGCGCGCGCCCGAACATGCCGGGAAAGGCGTCCAGATCCGCCGGCAATGCGAGTTCGACATCATACCGGCGCGTCACCGGGTCGCCTGAAGGGATCACGCGGAGAATCTGGCCGGGAATGTCGATCTCGGCAAGCGCGTCGATCTCGATCCTTGCGGCGGCGCCCACATGTACATTCGCGATCTGACTTTCCGAGACCGAGGTTCGGAACAGCAGCCGCTTTCGCGATTCAATCGTCAGGATCGGGATCCCCGGGCTGGCCATGTCGCCCACCTGCTTTCGCCGCGCGACGACGATCCCGTCGATCGGGCTGAGCAGCGTCGTATATTTTCGCCCCGCCAGAGCGGTGTCGAGCACCGCTTGCGCCTCTGCCAGTCCGGCGCGGGCCAGATCGCGCGCCACTGTCGCCTGGCGCAAGGCTTCGGTCGAGACAGCTCCGCTTTGCTGCAGGCCGGCCAGACGCGCGTGATCGGTTTCGGCGTTTTCCAGCGAGGTCTGGGCCGAACTCAGCGCCGCTTCGGCACGTCGGATCGCGCCTTCCACTTCGGTCGGATCGATCTCGACAAGGATATCACCGGCGGAAATCACGTCGCCGTCGTTGACGCCGATCCGCTGGATGTACCCCGACGCGCGTGACGAGACCTCGATCCGCTCCTCGGATGTGACGCTGCCCGGGGTGCTGTAGAGCCGGTCAACCGGCCGGGCGAGCACCTGCACCACCGGCAGTTCCAGCGTGCGCGGGGCGGGGGCCGCATTCGGGTCGGGATCATGCTTGCACCCAGCGAGACCCAGCAGGCAGACCCCGGCCAGAACCCATGTCACTTTGGCACTGCAAATCGGGCGTGTCATCAGATGTGTGCTCCTGGTTGCGGTTGCGCCAGCAGCCCATGCAGAACCAGATCTTTCGCATGCGCAGCGAAATCTCTCAGGTGTTGTTTCGTGTTGCGTTCGCCGGTGAGAACCTCGAGCACCGGCGTCAATTGGACGTATCCCATCACCAGGGCAATGATTGAAGCGGCCGAAAGACTTGCGTCCCTGGCCGGCGCAAGACGATGCATCAAGCGTTCGATCTCCCGAAACGGTGCCGCCATCACGTCCTCGGTCAAAAGGCTGAGCCGGTCGCGGTCACCGGCCAGAAGTTCGCGCTGCACCAACCGTGCCAACACCGGGTTGTCCGAGAACTGCTGCGTCAACCAGACGATCAGACGCTCCAGCGCGACATCTGGCGCGTCATCCCCCTTTAGGACCGTTTCCAAGGCCTTGGCAGGGTCGGAAAAGACGTGGCGAAGCGCGGCGGCATAGATCGCGCCCTTGTCGGGGAAATGGTGGTAAAGCGCCGCCGGCGTCGTGTGGATCTCCCGCGCGAGATCACGGATCGAAACGGCCGCGTAGCCGTATTTGGCGAACAATGCGGCCGCTGCTTCGAGGATCGAAACCTTGCGATCGGAAAGCGGAGGTACGGTCAGATCGACGCTTGACATCCGGAGCTCCTAACTGAACGTTCGTTCAGGTAGTTAGGGATGGCGTGCGCAACTGTCAAGACAGCGAGCGGTCCGGCCCCTAACCGCGAACACGAGGGGACAAGAGAAATCGCGCGATGCGCCGACCGAACTGCGCCCTATGGTCGAATTGGCGTTCCGCAGGATACATGCCATAGGAAATGAGGAAGCAGTCCTTGTGAAAATTGCCATCTTCACCAATACGTTCAGCCCCCATGTCGGCGGCGTAGCGCGCAGCGTCAGTAGCCTTGCGGGTGGGTTGCGCGCGGGCGGGCATCAGGTCTTGGTTGTGGCGCCGAAGTTCCAGGATCATGAGGATTCGACCGACGACATCGTTCGTATTCCCGCCTATCAGCAATTCGCCGGCACCGACTTTTCGGTGCCCAGCCCCGTAAGCATGTCACTGACGAGGCGACTCGACGCGTTCGCGCCGGATATCGTTCATTCACATCATCCGTTTCTGCTGGGCGGCACCGCGCTGCGCGTTGCCGCAGCGCGCAATACCCCGATCGTCTGCACCTATCACACGCGCTATGACCTTTATGGCCACTACGTGATCCACAACTCGGATATCACCCGGCGCCTCGCGCTCGGTCTTTCGATCGGCTATTGCAACCTGTGCGACGCCGTGATCGCCCCGAGCAAAAGCATCGCCGCCTTCGCTGCGCTGAACAGGGTGAAGACGATGACGGTGGTCATCCCCACTGGGGTGAACACCGTGCCGCTGGACGAAACCGACACCGCCGGGCTGCGCGCGCGCTCCGCGATCCCGGCCGATGCGTTTGTCGTTGGCCACGTCGGGCGGCTGGCGCAGGAAAAGAACCTCGGCTACCTGACAGCTGCTCTGATCCGGTTTCTCCATGCCGCGCCCGAAGCGCATGCGCTCATCACCGGCCATGGCGAGATGAGTGCGCTGATGGCCGCTGACTTTGCCGAGGCGGGCGTGGCGCGCCGGGTTCACATGACGGGGGTCCTCACCGGGGTCGACCTGTCTCGGGCTTACGCGAGCATGGACGTGTTCGCGTTCTCGTCGGTCTCGGAGACACAAGGGCTGGTGCTGATCGAGGCAATGGCCACCGGCGCGCCGGTGCTGGCGCTCGATGCGCCAGCGCGCGCGACGTGGTCGTCGACCGCGAAAACGGCCGACTGCTGGCGCGCGATGCCTCGACCGAGACCTTCGCCGAAACACTGGACTGGTTCGCCGCCCGCTCGCCGGACGAGGTCGGCGACATGCGGGTCCGGGCGAAAAGGACTGCAGCTGAATTCTCGCAGGAAACCACGATCCAGAAAATCCTCGATCTCTACGCGGCACTGATCGAACGTCAGCCAATCCGTCCGTCGATCGAAGACAGCGCCTGGAACGCCGCCAAGCGCCGACTTGCCGAACAATGGCGCACCGTCGGGCACATGGCCTATGCGCTCACCGACGCGGTTCTGATGCCGGAGCGGCCAACCAATGAATAATTGCCCCCAGACTACCGAAATCGCCGGGTCACGAAACCGGGTTCCGTGGCCGTTATGCCCTTGATCGCAAGTATCAACGCAATCCTTGCGCGTTTCTCAGGCAATGCCATTGCTTTTGTCTATCATCTCTGGAGTGCCTCGTGGTAGGTGGACAAGGCCGAAATCTCCCGATTGGAAGAGTTGTCGGCGGCGGGCGAAGGCGTGATCCTGGTGTTCTGGCACGGCAGATTCCAGCCGCTGTTCGCGTTGCTCGAAGGCCAGCACGCGGTTGTCTTCAACCTGTCCGGCGCCGGTCCTCCACGCCCGACGAGGCACGCGCCAGCCTTGCGGAGGCGACCCGTTTCCTGCGGCTTTGCCTGATGCATGGAGCCGCGACCCACCTTTCCTCTGCACGATCAAAGGAACTCTGATGCTGACGCTCGACCTGACAAACGCCCCGCGCTGGCATGACCTCGCGCCCGGCGTCCGGGTGCAACTCCGCCCGCTGACCACGGCGCTGATGGTGGCGACGCGGAGCGATCCTGCTGTCGAAGCGGTGCCCGAGGAGGCATCGGACGAGGAACGCGCGGTTGCCTTCGCCAAGGCGCTGGCCCGCCGCGCGATGCTCGCATGGGAGGGCATCGGCGACGCAGACGGTAACCCCATCGATCCCAGCCCCGAGGCCATCGACGCGCTGCTCGACGTCTGGCCGATCTTCGAGGCCTTCC
>WOZM01000193.1:6579-9099 GCA_011620265.1 Paracoccaceae bacterium | reverse complement strand
CAGGCGGGCCTTCTTCTGATGCCCTCGGGCTTTGCCATGCTGGTGGTCTTTCCCATCGCGGGACGATTGTCCGACAAGGTGCCCGCGCCGGTCCTGATCGGCGTCGGCATGTTGGTCTTTGCCTGGTCCTCGTGGCTGACGACAGCTGCAAATGTCCATACGGCCTTCTGGGCCCTGGCCTGGTGGACGGTCCTCTCGCGCGTGGGGCTGGGCCTCGTGTTTCCCGCCATCTCGTCGGGAGCGCTGAAGGTGCTGCCGCCGCACCTTATCGGCCAGGGTTCGGGGGCTTCGAACTTCATCCGGCAACTTGGCGGCGCCTTCGGGGTGAACCTTCTGACCGTGTTCATCGAGCGGCGCACGATCATGCACGCGGATGCCTTCGCCGCGACCCAGACCAGCGACAACTCCACGACGATGGAACTCTTGCGAGAGGTCGCCGGCCTCATGCACACATCGGGGCTGCCGGACACTCAGATCATGCCCGCCGCGGCATCGTTCCTGGGCCAGGTCGTGGTGATCCAGTCCTCGAACGCGGCCTTCCAGGACGCATTCCTTGTCGTCTGCGGTATCTTCCTGATCGCACTGGTCCCTACATGGTTCATGTGGCGCGCCCCTTCCGCGGGCGCATGACAGGGGGCTGAAGACGGTGCCGTCCGGCCCGGTTCCCGGACCATGATCCACTGTCTGCCTTTCAGCGGCGGGGGGTGGGGATGGGCAGGACGGCCGAGGCCGGCGGGGCCGTTCTCCCGGCCGTCTCGATGATGGTCATGGCGCGGACCCGTGTTTTCGTCCCGGCGCAGGGCCGGTTCTTGCGCGCGATCCCCATCTTGCCTTCGGTCCGCCGATACCAGACCGCAGGCTTGCCCCGACCCTCCGTCTGCCCGGACATGACACCCGGACATGACAACGGGGCCACCTTACGGCGACGGCTTCCGTCAGGAAGGGTGACGCGCGCCCCGGTTCGGCGCGCGTCTGTGCCCCGTGTCGGGTCCGGTCAGGCCAGCCCGTGGCGCGAGAACGGCAGGTCGCGCACCGCCTTTCCGCTGGCCCGACGCACGGCGTTGGCGAGGGCGGGGCCGATCGGCGGAGTGCCGGGCTCGCCAATCCCGGTCGGGGCCTCGGCCGAGCGGACGATATGCACATCGACCTGCGGCATGTCGGTGATCCGCAGCGGGGTGTAGTCGTAGAAGTTCGACTGATCCACCGCGCCATCGGTCAGGGTGATCTCTTCGCGCAGGACCGCCGACAGGCCATAGCCAAGACCGCCCTGAACCTGGGCCTCGATGTTGGAAGGGTTGATCGGCACGCCGCAATCGACGCCGCAGGTCACGCGTTCGACCTTGACGGTGCCATCCTCGCGCATCCGCACATCCGCCACCTCGGCCACATAGGAGCCAAAGCTCTTGTGGACCGCGATGCCCCGCGTCAGCCCATCGGGCACCGCGCCGGCCTTCTCGACCGCCAGTTCCAGCACCCCGCGCGCTCGGGGGTCGGTCAGGTACCGCAGGCGGAACTCCACCGGATCGGCGCCGGCGGCCTCGGCCAGCTCGTCCATCATCGTCTCGACCACATAGGCGGTATGGGTATGCCCGACCGAGCGCCACCACAGCACCGGCACACCGACGCGCGGGTGATGCACATCGACCGTCCAGCCGGGAATGGCGTAGGGAGAGCTTTCGCCCAGCCCCTCGACCGAGGAGGCATCAATGCCGTCCTTCACCATGAACTGCTCGAAAGACGTGCCGATGGCGAGGCCCTGCCCGACCACGCGATGCTGCCAGAAGGCGATGTTGCCCTCTGCGTCCAGCCCGGCGCGCACCCGGTGCATGTGCATCGGGCGATAGTAGCCGCCGCGCACATCGTCCTCGCGCGTCCAGACCAGCTTGATCGGGCGCGCCTGCCCGTGGGTCTCCAGCCAGGCCTTCGCCACCATCGCGGCTTCGGCCACGTAATGGCTGTCATGGATCGCCCGCCGCCCGAAGGATCCGCCGCCCCACAGGGTGTTGATCGCCACCGAGGCCGGGTCGATCCCCAGCACCTGCGCGCCGATTCCCTGATCCAGGGTCTGGATCTGCGAACCCGTCCAGAAGGTTGCCGCCTTGCCGTCAAAGAGCACGGTCACGTCGAGCGGCTCCATCGGGGCATGGGCGAGATAGGGGAAGAAGTAATCCGCCTCGATCACCTGCGCGGCCTCGGCGTCCGAAGGCTCGGCGCTGTGAAGCGGCATCCCCTCCTGATCCAGAAGCGCGGTGTATTCGGCGCGCAGCGCCTCGGTCCCGCGGTTCTCGGCCGTGGAGAAATCCCACTCCGCCGACAGCGCGTCGCGCGCCTGGATCGCCTGCCAGGTGGACCCGGCGACCGCGATGGCACGGTCGGGCAGGCGGATGATGTCGATCACGCCGGGCATCGCGCGGGCCGCGGCCTCATCGAGCCCGGCCAGCGTGCCGCCGAAACGCGGGCTGCGCAGGCTGACGGCGTAGGCCATGTCCTCCAGCCGCACATCCATGCCGTACATGCCGA
>WOZM01000193.1:0-6479 GCA_011620265.1 Paracoccaceae bacterium | reverse complement strand
AGGCTGACGGCGTAGGCCATGTCCTCCAGCCGCACATCCATGCCGTACATGCCGACAGCACCTTCGGTCTTGCGCACCACATCGACGCGCGGAAAGGACTTGCCGATATGGACCCATTGATCCGGCGTCTTGAGCGTCACGCTTTCGGGCACCGCCTGCGCGGCTGCGGCCTCGGTCATTTCGCCGAAGCTGGCGCTCATTTCACCGGCGCTGATCCGCCCGCCCGAGACGCTGACCGTGGCGGGATCGACGCCCCAGGTCTCGGCTGCCGCGGCGATCAGCATCGCCCGCGCCGTGGCCCCGGCCTCGCGGTATTGCTGCCAGGAATTGGCCATCGCGGTGGACCCGCCGGTGCCCTGCACACCCAGAAGCGTGTTGGCATAAAGCGCGGTATTGGCGGGCGCGAATTCCGTCGTCACCTGCGCGGCATCGGCGTCCAGTTCCTCGGCCACCAGCGTGGCAAGGCCGGTTGCCGAGCCCTGACCCTTGTCGAGGTGCTTGCAGATCACCACCACGGTGTTGTCGGGGCGGATATGGACGAAGGGCGTGGCGAGCCCTTCGGCCGCGCCCTGTGCGCCGGCGGGGACGGGCCGCAATGCAGCGCCCAGAATGAGGCCGCCCGTGGCCCCGGCGGAGAGTTTCAGGAAACCCCGGCGCGACAGGGTCGCGGTCGGCGTGGCGTATGCAATCATCCGGTCCAGCATCTCAGCCCTCCATGATTTCGGATGCGCGGTGGATCGCCTTGCGGATCCGCGCATAGGTGGCGCAGCGGCACAGGTTGCCCTCCATCGCCGCGTCGATATCGTCATCGGTCGGTTTCGGCGTCTCTCTCAGCAGCGCCGATGCCGACATGATCTGCCCCGACTGGCAATAGCCGCATTGCGGCACCTCAAGCTCGACCCAGGCCGCGCGGATCGCCTGCGCGGCGGCATCCTGCGCGCCCTCGATCGTCGTCACCTCGGCCCCCTCGAGGTCGCCCACGAAGGTCTGGCACGAGCGCACCGGCTCGCCGTTCACCTCGACCGTGCAGGCCCCGCAGGACGCGACACCGCATCCGAACTTGGTGCCGGTCAGGCCCAGCTCGTCGCGCAGCGCCCACAGAAGCGGGGTATCCGCCTCTGCCGCGATCTCGCGCGGCGCGCCATTCACTGTCAATCTGATCATCTCTCGGGTCTCCTTTTCCGTCAGTCCAGATCCGGGGCGGTCGTCTGGAAGGTCTCATCCGCGCTCAACCGGTCCTGCCAGTCCTGCATGCCGGGAACGGACAGCAGCGCAGGGCCATCCTCGGTTGTCGTCGCATGAGCCACCAGCGGCCCCGGAATATAGTCAGCATAACCGGGCGCATCGCCGGTGTCGCGCGGCCCTTGAATGGGTTCTGCCTCAATCTGTGTGCATGTCTTTCCTTTGATCTGATAAATCAGGGGGATAGTCATGAATATCAAGAGGCATTAGGCGCCATGTAGCGACGTGACAGTCGATCACGTTGGCCGCACCGAGTCCAGCGCATGGGTCGTGTCGGGCACGCTGGCACCCAAAGGCATCTGTCCGGGCTTCGGTTTGCAGTCGCGACGACGTCACGGCTGGAGGCATCGGCGGCTTCAAGACTTCCCTGCACATGGCGACGCAGGGACGGTGGAACTGCGGGTTTGCCGCTGGCGCTGTTCGGGCTCCGCTTGCGCGCGCGGCACATTCTACGATCAATAGACTTCATTCGCACGTCCTTTCGCCCAACGTAGCCCAGGATTGGCACAGATTTCGGGCAATCTTTCCCGTCATCGCGGCGGCGCTGTGCATCTGACCAGGGGGGGCATCGACCCCCGATCACGCGCGAAGGGTTGAAGCGCTAATGGCAGGATCACGCGCCTTCGCCACAATGCGGAGCCTCGCCATGCACTTCAAAGGCATTCTGCGTGGTGGCCGGTCCGCCCCACTCGGCGCATGGATCGACAGCGCCATCGGGACGAGCCTCATCCCGATCCATGGGGTGGGGCGATCCTCCGGTGCCATCGGCCCCGTCCAGGCGGTTTCGGGGCGTTCGGGCAGATTGCCATTGAAAACACGAGTTCTTTTGTCGTTATTGTGGGAAAACGCCATTGCCTTCGAGAGTATCGCCCATGAGTCTCGACCAGATCTTCGTTCTCGCGCTTGTCGGCGTGGTCTTCCTGAGCTTCATCCGGGAGGTCTATCCGCCCGAGGTCACGGCCCTGGCGGCCTCGGCGGCGCTTCTGGCGACGGGAATCATCGAGACGCGGGACTTCCTGACGGTGTTCAGCTCGTCGGCGCCCATCACCATCGCGATGATGTTCATCATCTCGGCGGCGCTGGAGCGCACCGGCGTGCTGACGATGATCGGCGACGTGCTGAAACGACAGGCGCGCGGCTCGTTCCTGCGCGTGATGCTGCTGATGATGACCGGCACGATGGTGGCCTCGGCCTTCATGAACAACACACCCGTGGTGATCCTGCTGACGCCGGTCATGATCTCGGTCGCGGCATCGGTGGGCGTGGCGCCGTCGCGGCTGCTGATCCCGCTGTCCTTCTCGGCGATCTTCGGCGGAACACTGACGCTGGTCGGCACATCGACCAATATCCTGATGAGCGGCGTGGCGCAGGAGGCCGGGCAACCCCCGATCACCATGTTCGAGATGACGCTGCCGGGGCTGATCCTTGCGGCCGTTGGCATGGCCTACATGGTGTTCGCCGGACGCTACTTGTTGCCCGACCGTGCCTCGCTGTCGAGCCTTCTGGGACAGGAGAGCAAGCGCCGGTTCCTTGCGCGGCTGCTGATCCCCAACGGGTCGAACTACGTGGGCAAGCAACTGTCCGATCTGCCCTTCAACACCGCCGAGACCCGCATCCTCGACGTGGTCCGCGGCGAGGTTTCCATGCGCCGCAGGATGAACGACCTCGTCCTCGAAGTGGGCGACCGCCTGGTGCTCAAGACCGGAACGGGCGAGATCCTCGGGCTGAAGGAAGACGGGCAGATCGCCTTTCGGGGTCGCGACGATCACGACGTGGAACCCGTGACCGCCGACCAGACGATCACCATGGAGGCGAGCGTCGGCCCGAACTCGCACCTGCGCGGGCGGCCGATCCGGGACCTGAAGCTGCGCCGGAAGTATGGCGTCTACCTCATGGCCGTGCATCGGCAGGAACAGAACATCAGCCAGGAATTGCAGGACCTGCGCCTGCAATTCGCCGATACGCTGCTGCTCGAGGGGCCGCCCGAGGGGTTGCAGCGGCTGATGGAGGACGGCGGCATCGTCAACCTTTCGACGCCGAGTGAGCGCCCGCAGCGGCGGTCGAAGGCCCCCATCGCCATCGCCACCATCTTTGGCGTGATGGGGCTGGCGGCCTTCGACGTCATGCCCATTGCAGGCCTCGCGGTGATCGGGGCTGTCGTCGTGATGATGACCCGCTGCGTCGATCCCGAGGAAGCCTTCGACGCCATCGACTGGCGCATCCTGTTCCTGATCTTCGGCATGCTCGGCCTGTCCACGGGGATGGAGGAAACCGGCACCGCGCGGGTGATCGTGGAGGCGGTGGTGGGCGCCGTGGGCGGGATCGGTCCGCTTGCCATCCTCGCCGCCGTCTATGTCCTGACCAGCGCGCTGACCGAGATGGTGTCGAACAACGCGGTCGCCGTGCTGATCGGCCCGATCGTCATCGCGCTGGCCATCGAGCTCGGCTTCGACCCGCGCCCCTTCATCATGGCGGTGATGTTCGCGGCCTCGGCCAGCTTCGCGACCCCCATCGGCTACCAGACCAACACCTTCGTCTACAGCGCCGGGGGCTACAAGTTCACCGATTTCCTCAAGGTGGGTCTGCCGCTCAACATCATCTTCGCCGTGGTCGCGGTGCTGATCATTCCGGTCTTCTTCCCGTTCTGAGGCGCCGCGTCAGGAGAGTCGCGCAGATATCGGCGCGATCTTTTCCATGAGACGGCGGTCGGCCCGATCGAGCCAGTACCGCTGCCCGGCGCTGATTGCTTGGTCAGACACCTCCGGCAGTCCGGCCCGTTGCGCGAGATCTGCGATCACGACCCCGAATTCCGCCGATGACAGTCCGCAGTCTCGGTTGGGCAGAACCATGACCCGCAGCGCCATCTCCGGCGTGAGGTGATTGCGCCACAGGAGGAAGTTGCGCGGTCCGGCAACGCGCACCCACCATCCATAGGCTCTGGCGAGGGCGACCCACGACTCGGACAAGTGTGCATGCGCCACCCGGCATGTCGCAGAGGTGGTGGCCCATGCCAGCACCCGGATCACCTGTCTGGACAGAAAACCGCCTCTGGTCATCGCACCGCGTCACGCGGCCGTGAAATCGCGCACGAAGTCGGTGGCGGGTCTCGCGCGGATGTCGGCGGGTTTGCCGACCTGTTCGATCCGGCCCATCGACATGACGACGACGAGGTCGGCCAGTTCCATCGCCTCCTCCTGGTCATGGGTCACGAAGACAGTGGTGAGGCCGGTGCGGTCGTGGATCTCGCGCAGGCCCTGGCGCAGTTCCTTGCGGACCTTGGCGTCGAGCGCGCCGAAGGGCTCGTCGAGCAGCAGCATCCGCGGCTCGATGGCGAGCGCGCGGGCCAGCGCCACGCGCTGGCGCTGGCCACCCGAAAGCTGGTTGGGGTAGCGCGCACCGATATCGGGCAACTGGATCAGGTCCAAGAGCCGGTTGACGCGGCGGCCGATCTCGGCCTCGGTCGGGCGTTCCTTGCGCGGCCGGGCACGCAGGCCATAGGCCACGTTCTCGAACACCGTCATGTGCTTGAAGAGCGCGTAGGACTGGAAGACGAAGCCTGCGCGCCGCTCCTGCACGCTGAGGCCGGTGGCATCCTGCCCGCCGAAGAGCACGCGGCCCGAGGTCGGGAATTCGAGGCCGCCCAGGATGCGCAAAAGCGTGGTCTTGCCCGATCCGGATGGCCCCAGCAGGGCCACCAGCGCGCCAGACGGGATCGACAGCGACACCGGGTGCAGCGCCCGCGCCGTGCCGAATTCCTTGGCCAGTTCCTCGATCTCGATGTTCATGGGATGTCCTTTCTCAATGCCGTCGCGTGGCCGCCAGCAGGTCCGCATGGCGCCATTCGAGCAGGGATTTCAGCAGCAGCGTCAGAAGCGCCAGCATCGCCAGCACGCCCGCCAGCGTGAAGGCCGCGACCGAGAGGTATTCGTTGTAGAGCATTTCGATCATGATCGGCATTGTCGTCGTCTCGCCCCGGATCTTGCCCGAGACGACGGCGACCGCGCCGAATTCGCCCATGGCGCGCGCGTTGCACAGCAGTACGCCGTAAAGCAGCGCCCAGCGGATATTGGGCAGGGTCACGGTGAAGAAGGTGCGCCAGCCCGAGGCGCCGAGCGTCAGCGCGGCCTCTTCCTCGGCGCGGCCCTGTTCGATCATCACCGGGATCAGTTCGCGGGCGACGAAGGGGAAGGTCACGAACATCGTGGCCAGCACGATGCCGGGGAAGGCGAAGACGATGGGCATGTCATGGGCGATCAGCCAGCCGCCAAGCGTGGAATTCGCCCCGAAGAGCAGTACCAGGCAAAGCCCCGCGACGACCGGCGAGACCGAGAACGGCAGGTCGATCAGGGTGATGAGGAACGCCTTGGCCCGGAAATCGAACTTGGTGATCGCCCAGGCGGCGGCGATGCCGAAGACCGCGTTGAGCGGCACGGCGATGGCGGCGACAATCAAGGTGAGCCGGACGGCCGACCGCGCGTCCGGGGATGCCAGCGATTGAACTGCAGCCGTCCATCCCTGCCGCAGCGCCTCGGCTAGGACCGCGATCAGCGGTGCGAACAGCAGCACCGAGATCAGGGCGAGGACCGTTCCGATCAGCAGATGGCGGGCCAGCGGCGTCTCGGTCGTGACGGGGACCGGGCGCCGATATGCGATGTCAGACAAGACCGATCCTCCGTCTGCTCCAGATCTGGATGGCGTTGATGGCAAGCAGCATCGCGAAGGAGATCAGCAGCATGGCGATCCCGATCGCGGCGGCCGCGTCGTAATTGTATTCCTCGAGCCGGATCACGATCAGCAGCGGCGCGATCTCGGTGAGGCCGGGGATGTTGCCCGCGATGAAGATGACCGATCCGTATTCGCCGACCGACCGCGCCAGCGCGAGCGCGAAGCCGGTGAGCAGCGCGGGCGTCAGCGTCGGCAGGATGACCCGGCGCAGGGTGTAGATGCGGCGGGCGCCGAGCGTGGCCGAGACCTCCTCGAGCTCCGGCTCAAGTTCCTCGATCACCGGCTGGACGGTGCGCACCACGAAGGGCAGCCCGATGAAGACGAGCGCGACCCAGATGCCCACTTCGGTATAGGCGACCTTGAGGCCGAGAGGCGCCAGCGCCTGGCCGAAGACGCCGTTGGGCGCATAAAGCGCGGTCAGCGCGATACCCGCGACGGCGGTCGGCAGGGCGAAGGGCAGGTCCACCGCCGCGTCGATGAAGCGCCGGCCCCGGAAGCGGTAGCGCACCAGC
>WOZM01000195.1 GCA_011620265.1 Paracoccaceae bacterium | reverse complement strand
ACAGTTTCATATACTGCCTCGCCATCGGCCCGCCATCGATACGGGGCATGTTAGCGCCCGATATCAGGACAGGCAATGTGCCGCGCGACGTCGGTCACGGAGCCCTGAACGGGGGCTTGGCGGCATGTCCGCGCCACGGGTTGCCGGCGGTTCAGGCCGGGACCATCATGCCCTTTTCCTTGGCGAGGTTGCGCATCTCGGATTGCAGCTTCTCGAAGGCGCGCACCTCGATCTGGCGGATGCGTTCGCGACTGACGCGGTATTGCTCGGAGAGTTCCTCCAGCGTCACCGGGTCGTCGCGCAGCCGGCGCTGCATCAGGATGTCGCGCTCGCGCTCGTTCAGCACACCCATCGCCCGTTCCAGCAGTTCGCGCCGCACCGACAGTTCGTCATCCGCCTCGTACTGCGCCGCCTGGTCGGCATCCTCGTCCTCGAGCCAGTCCTGCCACTGCGCGGTGCCGTCCTCGGAGCCGATGGTCGCGTTCAGCGAGGCATCGCCGCCCGACAGGCGCCGGTTCATCGAGATCACCTCATCCTCGGTGACATTGAGATCGTGGGCGATCTTCCGGACATGTTCGGGACGCAGATCCCCCTCTTCCAGCGCGCCGATCCGGGCCTTGGCCTTCCTGAGATTGAAGAAGAGCTTCTTCTGCGCCGAGGTGGTGCCGAGCTTCACGAGGCTCCAGGACCGCAGGATGTATTCCTGGATCGAGGCGCGGATCCACCACATCGCATAGGTCGCGAGGCGGAAGCCCTTTTCGGGATCGAAGCGCTTGACCGCCTGCATGAGGCCGACATTCGCCTCCGAGATCACCTCGGCCTGCGGCAGGCCGTAGCCGCGATAGCCCATGGCGATCTTGGCGGCGAGCCGAAGGTGCGAGGTCACCAGCCGATGCGCGGCGGAACTGTCCTGATGATCGACCCAGCTTTTCGCCAGCATGTATTCCTCTTCCGGTTCCAGAAGCGGGAACTTGCGGATTTCCTGCAAGTAGCGGTTCAGCCCCTGTTCGGGGCTCGGTGCGGGAAGGTTTGTGTAGCTCGCCATTTCTGACCCCCTGTTCCGGTCAAGGACCTGAAGACTTATGACCCCGGACCGATCTGCGCAAGGCGTGTCCTTACATCATGCCTTTTAACGCCGGATGATCACGGTTCCGTCGCCATTCGCACAATGTTTCACCCATTCACATGCTTGTCACTGATCGCGATCAATCACCGGGTGCGACGGCGCGGAGACGGTCGAGCAGTGCCTGAAAATCCGGCGGCAGCGGACTTTCGAAGGCCAGATCCTCACCCGAGACCGGATGGATGAAGCCAAGCGTCGCGGCATGGAGCGCCTGACGCGGGAAGTCGATCACCGCCCGCGCCGCCGCCTCGCCCAGCGCCTTCGCGGCGGGCTTGCGCCGTCCGCCATAGGTCGGGTCGCCGACGAGGCCGTGACCGATATGGGCCATGTGGACGCGGATCTGGTGGGTGCGCCCGGTCTCCAGCCAGCATTCGAGCAGTGCGATCACGGGCGGCGTGCCGAACCGCTCCACCACCCGCACCCGCGTCACCGCGTGGCGGCCGCCATGGAAGAGCACCGCCTGCCGCTGGCGGTCGGTCTTGTGGCGGGCAAGCTGGGTGGTGATCTTCAGGACCCCGCCGGGCTCGAAATTCGTGCCCCTGGTGGCGTGCAGGCGCGGGTCGTTCTGGTCGGGAACGCCGTGAACCAGCGCAAGGTAACGTCGATTGACGGAATGCTTCTCGAACTGGCGGGCGAGTCCGTGATGGGCGCGGTCGGATTTCGCCACGACCAGAAGCCCCGACGTGTCCTTGTCGATCCGGTGCACGATCCCGGGCCGCCGCTCGCCCCCCACGCCCGACAGGCTATCGCCGCAATGATGCAGAAGCGCGTTGACGAGCGTCCCGTCGCGCGATCCGGGCGCCGGATGCACCACCATTCCGGCGGGCTTGTCGATGACGATGAGGTCCGCGTCCTCCCAGATCACGGTCAGGGGGATGGCCTCGGGCCTCGTCTCGACTGCCTCGGCCGGGCCGATGGCGATCTCGTAGACCTCTCCCTCGGCGACCTTGGCCTTGGCGTCGGTCACGGGGGCGCCGTCGCGGCGGATGGCGCCCCCGGCCATGAGCTTCGCGATGCGCGAGCGCGACAGCGCCGCTGCCTCTGGCACAAAGCGGGCCAGCGCCTTATCAAGGCGGTCGGGCGGGTTTTCCCCGATCACGACGCGAAGGGCTGGGCCGGTGGCATCCGACATGAACGACGCTCCGATGGGCGAAAGCGCGGACCGGCCGCCGGAACTGCGCTTTCTGAAACTGTTGGTCTCGGTCCTGGCCGGGACGATGATCCTCGGCCTGATAACGATCATCGCGCTGATTGTCATCCGCTTCCCCGCCGCGATGGCGCCCCGCCCCGCCCTGCCCGAGACGGTCACCCTGCCCGAGGGCACCCGCGCCGAGGCGGTGACGATGGGGCGCGGCTGGATCGCGGTGGTGACGGATGCCGACGAGATCCTGATCCTCGACGCCGCAACCGGCGCGCTCCGCCAGCGCGTGACGATCGCCCCCGGCAACTGAGCATCCGACCAGACGCACGAAACCGGCCCCGGCCGGCCCATTGTCGTGCTTGACAGAGGCGCGCTTCCGGCGCGACTATACAACAGTTCAACAGAGAGCCCGCCCATGCCGCGCGCCCCGCGATTCGACACCCTGTTCGAGCCGGTCCGGATCGGGCCGAAGACCGCGAAGAACCGCTTCTTCCAGGTCCCGCATGCCTCGGGCATGACCAACGCCAATCCCCATGTCCGCGCCGCCTTCCGCGCGACGAAGGCCGAGGGTGGCTGGGGCGTGATCTCGACCGGGGCCTGCTCGGTCCATCCCTCGTCCGATGACAGCCCCTTCCCCTTCGCCTCGCTCTGGGACGAGGCCGACATCCGCGCCCACGCGGTGATGACCGAGGCCGTCCATGCCCACGGCGCGCTGGCGGCGGTGGAGCTTTGGCACGGCGGTGCTGCGGCGGTGAACCGCACCTCGCGGCTCGCCCCCCTCTCGCCCTCGGGCGTGCCGTGGATGGCGACGCATGTCGGCTTCATGTCGGCGGCGCGGCCGAAGGTGATGGATGCGGGTGACATCCGCGACCTCATCCGCTGGCATGAAGAGGCGGCGGTGCGGGCCGAGCGCGCGGGCTTCGACATCCTCTATGTCTATGCCGGGATGGGCTATCTGCCCTATCAGTTCCTGCTTTCGGACTACAACCACCGCACCGACGCCTATGGCGGGTCGGTTGAGAACCGGGTGCGGCTGGTGGCCGAGCTGATCGACGCGGTGCGCGAGGCGACGCAGGGGCGAACCGCCGTGGCGCTGCGGCTGTCGTTGCAGGAGTTGCGGGCGCGGCCCTCGCAGATCGCAGCGTCGGAAGCGCACGAGGTAATATCTTTCCTCAAGGACGCGCCCGATCTCTTTGATATAAAGATGGATTATTCCACGGCGGATTGCGCGCCCTCGCGCTACGTCGCCGAAGGCAGTCATGAGCCGGTCGTCGATTTCGTCAAGACGCTGACGGGAAAGCCTGTCGTCGGCGTCGGCCGCTTCACCTCGCCCGACACGATGGTCTCGATGGTCAAACGCGGGGTTCTCGATCTCATCGGCGGCGCCCGGCCCTCGATCGCCGATCCGTTCCTGCCGAAGAAGATCGAGGAGGGGCGCGAGGACGAGATCCGCGAATGCATCGGCTGCAACATCTGCATCTCCTCCTGGCATGACGGGGTCTGGGTGCGCTGCACGCAGAACCCCACGGCGGGCGAGGAATGGCGACGCGGCTGGCATCCCGAACGGGTCCGGCCGGATGCCGCCGGCTCGGTGCTGGTCGTCGGCGGCGGGCCGGCGGGGCTCGAGGCGGCACTGACGCTCGGGCGGCGGGGCTATCAGGTCTCGCTTGCGGAAAAGGCGCGCGACTTTGGCGGGCGGCTCTTGTGGGAAACCCGGCTGCCGGGCCTCAGGGAATGGTTCAGGGTCGCCGACTATCGCCTTGGCCAGCTTCGGAAAATGCCGAACGTGTCACTGTTCGCCGAAAGCGACCTCACGGCCGCGGACGTGCAGGAGTTCGGCGCCGATCATGTCGTCGTCGCCACCGGCGCGCGCTGGACCGCGACTCTCTGTGGCGCGAACGAGATCCCCGCCGCCCCTCTCGATGCCCCGCGCGTCTACACCCCCGACGACATCGCGGCGGGGGTGAAGATCGAAGGCCCGGTCGCGGTCTTCGATTTCGACAATTACTACATGGGATCGGCCATCGCCGAGCATCTCGCGGCGCGGGGACTTACAACGACCTACATCACCACCGCCGGCGCCGCGCAGGCCTGGGGCTTCATGACCAACGAACAGCCCTTGGTGCATCAGGCGTTCCTGAAGGCCGGGATCGGCTACCGGACACTGGAGATCGTGACCGGGTTCGACGGCGCGATGCTCGGTCTCGCGCAGATCTTCACCGGCGAGCGGCGCGGGATTGCGTCGCGGTCTCTGGTGATCGTCGGCCAGCGCACCGGCGGCTCGGCGCTTTACGACGCCTTGCGCGCCGAGGGCACCGGCTTCCGCTCGCTTGCACTCACCGGCGATGCCAACGCCCCCGGCGCCATCGCCCATGCGGTCTGGCAGGGCCACCGCACGGCGCGGGAGGTCGGGCTGGCCGAGGCCGAGATCGCCGTCCTCCGCGACGCGCCGTCCGCGGCGCGCGACTTCCTCGAACCGCGCGAGGCGGCGCAATGAGCGTCCGCACCCGCCGCGCGCCCCGCAGCGTGCAGGATATCGCCCAGGCCCCGTTCGGCCAACGCCCGCGCCCCTACCGGCCCGTCGAGGTGATCAGCGCCGATCAGGTCGCGGCGATCCACGTGGCGGCGCTGAAGGTTCTCTCCACCCTCGGCATGCGCGTCCTCGACCCCGGCGCGCGGGAGCGGTTCCGCAGGGCCGGCGCCGAGGTCGCGGGCGAGACGGTGCGCTTCGATGCCGGTCTTGTCGCAGAGCACCTGAAGACGGTGCCGCAGCGCTTCACCCTTGCCGCGCGCAACCCCGCCCATGACCTGACCGTCGGCGGCGACCTTTGCGTCTACGCCTCGGTCGGCGGGCCGGCTTACGTGATGGACAACGACCGGGGCCGGCGCGACGGCACTTACGAAGAGATGTGCGATTACATGCGCCTGGTGCAGGTTCTGAATGTCGTGCATCAGGAAGGCGGCGGCCCGTTCGAGCCGATGGACCTGCCCGCGAATACCCGCCACCTCGACATGTACCGCGCCCAGATCGGGCTTCTCGACAAGAACTGGCAGACCCAGACGCTCGGCCGTGCCCGCACCATGGACGGGATCGAGATGGCGGCGATCGCGCGCGGCACCACGCCCGAGGGGCTTGCGGGCCGCCCGGCCCTTCTCGGCGTCATCAACACCAATTCGCCGCTGCAACTCGACGTGCCCATGGCGGAAGGGCTGATCGCGATGGCCGAGCATGGCCAGGCGCTGGCGATCACGCCCTTCACGCTCGCGGGCGCGATGGCGCCGGTGACGCTGGCCGGCGCGCTCGTCCAGCAACATGCCGAGGCGATGGCGGGGATCGTGCTGACCCAGATCGTCCGGCCCGGCGCGCCGGTCCTCTACGGCGGCTTCACCTCGAACGTGGACATGCGCTCGGGCGCCCCCGCCTTCGGGACGCCGGAATATGTCAAGGCCGCGCAGGCCTCGGGCCAGCTCGCCCGCCATATCGGCGTGCCCTTCCGCTCGTCCAATGTGACGGCGGCGAACGAGGTCGACGCGCAGGCGGCCTGCGAGTCCCAGATGGCGCTTTGGGGTGCCCTGATGGGCGGCGCGCATCTGCTGGAGCATGGTGCGGGCTGGATGCATGGCGGACTGACGGCGAGTTTCGAGAAGCTGATCCTCGATGCCGAGATGCTGCAGATGATGGACGCCTACTTCACCCCCATCGCCACCGATCCCGGTGCCCTCGCGCTCGACGCGATCACCGAGGCCGGCCCCGGCGGGCATTTCTTCGGCACCGCCCATACGATGGAGCGCTACGAGACCGCCTTCCACACGCCGCTGCTGTCGAACTGGGACAACTACCCGACCTGGCTGCAGAAGGGCGGCGTGGATGCCCGCGCACGGGCCAATACCGTCTGGAAAGAGCTTCTGAAGACCTACGAGGAACCCCAACTCGACCCCGCCGTGGCAGAGGCGCTCGACGAATATGTGGCGCGGCGCAAGGCCGAGGGCGGGGCGCCGATGAACTGAGAGGGACCATGCCGACAATCCGCGAGAGCTTCCCGCACGAGATCGAGATCATCGAGAACATCTTCGTGCCGTTGCCGGACGGCACAAGGCTGGCGGCAAAGCTCTGGCGGCCGAAAGGCGCCGGGCCGGTGCCGGCGATCCTCGAATACCTGCCGTACCGGAAACGCGAGGGGACGCGCGGCCGCGACCAGAAGATGCATGCATATCTGGCCGGGCACGGCTATGCCTGCCTCCGGCTCGACATTCGCGGCACCGGCGACAGCGAAGGGCTGATCGACGACGAATACACCGTGCAGGAGCAGGTCGACGGCTGCGACGCCATCGCCTGGATCGCCGCGCAGGACTGGTGCGACGGGCAGGTCGCGATGTACGGGATCTCCTGGGGCGGCTTCAACGGCTTGCAGATCGCGGCGCGTCGACCGCCGGCCCTGAAGACGATCATCACCGTGGGATCCACCGACGACCGCTATGCGACCGACGTGCACTATGTCGGCGGCTGTCTTTCCAAGGACAATTTCGACTGGTCGGCGACGATGTTCGCCCATAACGACCTGCCGCCCGACCCTGCGATCGTCGGCGACGCCTGGCGCGGGATGTGGCGGGCGCGGATGGAGCACAACCGGCCGTGGATCCTCGACTGGCTGGCCCATCAGCGGCGCGACGGCTACTGGCGGCAAGGCTCGGTCTGCGAGGATTTTTCCAGGATCACGATCCCGGTCTATGCCGTCTCGGGCTGGGCCGACAACTATTCCGAAAGCGTGCCGCGTCTGCTTGCCGGGCTCTCCGGGCCGCGCCTCGGCCTCGTCGGCCCCTGGGCGCATTCCTTCCCGCACGACGTGGCGGTGAAGCCCGCCATCGGCTGGCTGCAGGAGGTGCTGCGCTGGTGCGATCACTGGCTGAAGCACCGCGACACCGGGATCATGGACGAGCCGATGTACCGGGTCTGGATGCAGGAGAGCGTGCCGCCCCGGACCTGCTATCTCGACCGCCCCGGTGCTTGGGTCGGCGAGACGGCATGGCCTTCGCCCCGGACCGAACACCGGGCACTTTACCTCAATGCCGGCGGGTCTCTCGATCCGGTGCCGGGCGCGGCCGCCGGCGTCACCATCAACTCGCCGCTCTGGGTCGGGCTCGGCGCCGGCGAGGTCGGGCGCTACGGCGAGGATGCCGACTGGCCGGGCGATCAGCGCGAGGATGACGGCGGCTCGTTGGTCTTCGTCAGCGATCCCCTGCCGGACCGGACGGAAATCCTCGGCGCGCCGCAGCTGCACCTGCGGTTTTCGTCGGACAAACCGCTGGCGCTGGTCGCGGTCCGGCTGAACGACGTGATGCCGGACGGACGCTCGGCCCGGGTAACGGTCGGCTGTCTCAACCTCACCCATCGCGACAGCCACGAAGACCCGACGCCGCTGGAGCCGGGCCTTGTCTACGATGCGGTGGTCGATCTCGACGACATGGCGCATGCCTTCCCGGCGGGGCACCGGATCGCGGTGTCGCTGTCCACGACCTACTGGCCGATCTGCTGGCCCTCGCCGGAACTGGCGACGCTGACGCTGCGCTTGGGCGAAAGCTGGCTCGACCTGCCGGTGCGGCCGAAGGATCCGGCGGATGCCGCGCTTCGCGCCTTCGATCCGCCGGAAATGGCGGCGCCGACTCCGATGATCGACCACCCGGTGGCGCGCAAGCACAGACGCGCCATCCGCCGCGACCTTCTGTCGGGCGAGATGACCGTCGATTTCCCGCGCTGGACCTGTGCGCATGAGATGCCCGATATCGGCCAGACCGTCACCTCCGACGCCCTCGCCCGCTACACCATCACCGACGGCGATCCGCTTTCCGCCCGCTGCGAGACCGAGGCCAATGTCGTGATCCGCCGCAAGGACACCAACACCGGCCACCATTCGACCGGGCGGCTGACCTGCGATGCCCGGCATTTCCGGGTCGAGATGCACCTGCGCGTCACCGAGAACGGCGAGACGGTGTTCGAACGCCATTGGGATGAAAGGATCCCGCGTGACATGGTTTGAGATCAAAGGGCGCGACGCCCGGTGCTGAACTACGCCATCAAGCGCATCGGCCTGGCTTTCGTGATCCTCTTCACGGTGATGCTGGCGATGTGCGCGATGGTGTTCCTCGTCCCCGGCGATCCGGCATCGCTGGCGCTTGGTCCCCGCGCGACCCCGGCGCTGAAGGAGTTGTTGCGCGAGAGGATGGGGCTTGATCAGCCGGTCCTGGCGCAGATCTGGCACTTCTTCCGCAATGCCGCGACCGGCGATCTTGGCTATGACGTCTGGTCGAAGCGGCCGGTCCTCGACCAGATCCTCGAGTTTTTCCCCAACACGCTGATCCTTGGCGCCGTGGCGCTCGGCTGGGCCGTGGTGCTCGGCATTCTTCTCGGCTGTGCCGCCGTCGTGTGGCGCGGCGCCTTCACCGACCGGATCCTCAACCTCGTCGCGCTGACCGATTCCACCTCTCAGACCATCGCCCAGATCATCCAGGCGAGCCTGGACGAGGCCGGGATCACGGTGGAGATCCAGCCGACCGAGGAAGCCGCCTACTGGGCCTTGGGCGACAAGACGGCGGGCGACGATTACCTCTCCCTCGAGATGGTGCCGCAAAGCTACGCGGGCGGCATCGACCCGACGGAGAACCTCGTCTGGTTCCGTCCCGACCAGATCGGCGTCTATAACTGGACCTTGTTCGACAGCCCGGAATACGAGGACCTTTATCAGACGTCGC
Organism: Paracoccaceae bacterium; assembly: GCA_011620265.1. Lineage (GTDB taxonomy): Bacteria > Pseudomonadota > Alphaproteobacteria > Rhodobacterales > Rhodobacteraceae > Albidovulum. Next base: position 118 of record WOZM01000195.1, on the reverse strand, counting down.
TGGTGGAGCTCGACCCCGAGAAGCGCCGGGCGATGTTCAACCGCATGGAGGACCTGATGGAGGAAAGCGGCTCCTTCCTCTTCATCTGTTTCGAACCGCTCGTCGCGATCCACGATTC
>WOZM01000178.1 GCA_011620265.1 Paracoccaceae bacterium | reverse complement strand
GATGCCGTCAGGAGGCGGCATCCACGCCATCATCAGAGCCCTTCAGAAGTTGAACACCCGGCTCGGGTGCAGCTCGCCCGACTTGTAGACCCCGACGGCCACCGCGCGGCCCTGACGGCTCGCCCAGGCCTCGTCGCCCCAGTCGACATCCGAGGCGATGACCATCCCCGGATTGCCATTGCGGAGCCGCGCCGCGCCCTCTGCCGTCGCCTTCAGTTCCGGCAATTCGGCCAATCCGACCTCGAGCGGCAGCAACAGCGCATCTAGCGCCTCGGTCTTCGCCAGTTCGTCGATCTTCTCGATCGTCACCCCGTCCGAGGCCTCGAACGGTCCCGACCATTCGCGCCGCAGCCACGATACGTGCCCGTAGCACCCCAGAGATGCCCCGAGATCGCGGGCGATGGAGCGCACATAGCCGCCCTTGCCGCAGACCATCTCCAGCTCGACCGTATCGGCGTCGGGGCGCGCGATCATCTTCAGGCTCTCGACCCAGAGCTCGCGCGCGGCAAGCTCCATCTCCTCGCCCGCCCGCGCCAGCGCATAGGCGCGCTCGCCCTCGACCTTCACGGCGGAAAACTGCGGCGGCACCTGCATGATCTCGCCCCGGAACGCCGGCAACGCCGCGCGGATCTCGTCATCCGACGGCCGCGCCTCGGAGGTGGCGATCACCTCGCCCTCGGCATCGTCGGTTCTGGTGGCGGCGCCGAGCCGCACCGCGAAGCGGTAGCATTTCAGAGCATCGGTGATGAAAGGAACCGTCTTCGTCGCCTCGCCGAGCGCCACGGCCAGCACCCCGGTCGCATCCGGGTCCAGCGTCCCCGCATGGCCCGCCTTCTTCGCGTCGAACGCCCAGCGCACCTTGTTCACGACCGCGGTCGAGGTCATGCCGGCGGGCTTGTCCACCACCAGCCAGCCGGAAATGTCGCGACCCTTCTTGCGTGCCATGTCTCTTCTTTCTCAGGGAAAACGCCTGCTAGCGAATAGCGGCGGCGCCGTCAATCCGAAGGCACCGAAAGCCCGACCATCGGCCCCATCGGAAATCCGAAATCGTCGCGCCCGATCTCCGGCGCGTAAAGGCGCGAGATATTGCCGTCGAAATAGAGCGCGTCCGGCACGCCGAGGCCGTCGCGGAAGACCCGGGCGAAGGCGTGGAAATTGACCGCCCCGTCCGAGATCACGAAATAGGCGCGGCTGCCGTCGGCCGAGACGCCGACGCCGTTGCGGACATAGCGCGAGTCGGAGCTTTCGAGGAACCGCGGATGCAATGCCCCGCCGAGCACCAGCATCGGGCCGGATTGCGTGGCGAAGCGGCAGTCGGGCGCATCGCGCTCGAAGGCCAGCGTCTCGATCACCGCGAAGCCCTCCGCCCGGATGCAGAAGACCCCGTTCGGCAGCAGCCCGAAATTCCCCGGCCCCGCCGAGGTGACGAGGTGCGAGACATCGCGCCCCTCGGCGCGGTAAAGCCCGACAGGTCGGCGGTCGGGGTGGTACATCCCGGCATTCATCGCGAAGACCAGCCGCCGCCCCTCGGCCGCGAGCCTTTCGCGCAGTCGCTCGAACGTGCCGATGGGCGCGCCGTCCGCATCATTGAGATAAAGCCGCAAATCCTCGCCCGCCGCCGCCTCGCAGACGGCGTAGCCTTCGCCGTCATGCTCCAGCACGCGGCAGCTTTCGGCCTCTGCCGCGCCCGTCAGGAGCAGGAACGCCGCCGCTGCCCTAGCCCGGAGCGTCATCGTCGTCGCGCTTGGCGATGTCGCGCTGCACCCGCTCGTCGGCCAGAAGCCGCCGCGTCGCATCCATCCGGTCGAAAGTCTCGTCGAGGACGAAGCGCAGTTCCGGCGCGAATTTCAGCGTCATCGCCTTGGCGACATGATGGCGAAGCTCGCCCTTCGAGCGGTTGAGCGCCGCCAGCGCCTCTGCCGCGCCCTCGCCGCCCAGCGGCAGCACGAAGGCCGTGGCGACGCGCAGGTCGGGCGAGACCCGGACCTCGCCCACCGTGATCGACATCGCACCAAGCGCGTCGTTATGGATCTCTCCGCGCATCAGCACTTCAGAGAGGGTGCGGCGGATCAACTCGCCGACGCGAAGCTGACGCTGCGAGGGGCCGGAGGCCCGGGAAGAACGGTTCTGCGACATGCCACAGCATGTAGGCCAAGCCGGCCCGCCCCGCAACGGGGCTTTGCCAAGCGGCGGCGCAACGGCTAAAGGAAGCCTAAAGGCGGAGCGGAGGCGCGCATGACCGAACCCACGGACATTCCTGGCATCGTCGTCACGGGCGTCTCGGGACGCATGGGGCAGATGCTGGTGCGGCTGATCGCGGCCTCCGACCGGGCGCGGCTGGTCGGGGCCGTCGAGCGGGGGGGGCATGACTGGATCGGCCGCGATCTCGGCACCGCGATGGGCGGGGCGGCGAGCGGCGTCACCGTCACCGACGACCCGCTGGAGGCCTTCGCGAAGGCACAGGCGGTGATCGACTTCACCGCGCCCGCCGCGACGGTGGAATTCGCAGGCCTCGCCGCGCAGGCTCGCGCCGTGCATGTGATCGGCACGACCGGCCTCGGGCCCGAGCATCTGGCGAAGCTCGGCGCCGCCGCGCGCCACGCGGTGATCATCCGCGCCGGCAACATGAGCCTCGGGGTCAATCTTCTCACCCAGCTGACAAAAAAGGTCGCGGCCGCACTCGATGCCGACTGGGATATCGAGATCGTCGAGGCGCATCACCGTCACAAGGTCGACGCGCCGTCCGGCACCGCGCTGATGCTGGGCGAGGCGGCGGCGGCGGGGCGGGGGCTCAACTTCCCCGATATCCGCGACCGGGCCCGCGAGGGCATCACCGGCGCGCGCGATCGCGGCCATATCGGCTTTTCCGCGATCCGCGGCGGCGACATCGTCGGCGAGCACGACGTGATCTTCGCGGCCGAGGGCGAGCGCATCGTGCTCCGCCACATTGCCACCGACCGCGCGATCTTCGCCCGCGGCGCGCTCAAGGCCGCGCTCTGGGGCCAGGACAGAAAGCCCGGCGAATACGACATGCTGGACGTGCTCGGCCTCTGAAAGGCCGGTTCGGGGGGCTCCCCCGGGGTCCGTTCGGCGGGAGGGGTGGCGGTCTCAGAAGTCGACCGCGATGCCCTTCTTCTCCCAGTCGCCGTAGCGCACCGGCTCCGGCCCCTCGCGGCCGCCGAGTTCCGGGGCAAGCGCCATCGCCCCGGCCTTTCGCCGGCGGTCCTCCGCCTCGGCCAGCGCGCGCCGGGCGGCTTCGGGCAGGTCGGTCTCGGGTCTCTCGCTCATCGGCAGGTTCCTTGTCTCGCGTTGGCCCATGATATACGGGGGCCGGGTGGCTGGGGCAACCGGAGGCAGCATGGCGGAAACGAGCGCGCGCGGCGCGGCGGCGGGGCTCGTCCTCGGGGTGACCGACGGCCGGATTTCCCTCCGGGACCAGATCGCGAAATCCGCGCTCGCGGGGCTGGCACCTCCAGACCGGGCGCGGGCGCAGCGGCTGGCGCTTGCCGCCTTGCGCAACCTCGCCCGCGCCGACGCGGTGCTGAAACCCTTCCTGCGCAAGCCGCCGCCGCCGCAGGTCCGGGCGATCCTGCGGGTCGCGGTGACCGAGATCTTCGCCGAAGGGGCCGCCGCCCACGGCGTCGTGAGCGAGGCCGTCAGCCTGACCCGCGCGTCCGGCCGCAAGGCCGAGGGCTTCGCGGGCATGGTCAATGCCGTCCTCCGCCGCGCCTCCGAAACCCCGGCCGAGCGCTGGGCGGCATTGCCGCCCGACGCGCTGCCGGGCTGGCTGCGCGGGCGGCTGATGTCGGCCTGGGGCAAGCAGGCGGTGATGGCGATGGAGGCGGCGCATGCGAAGGGCGCGCCCCTCGACCTCACGCCGAAGGACGGCGACGCCGCCGCCCTTGCGTCACGGCTCGGGGGGGCGGCCTTGCCGACCGGCTCGGTCCGGCTGGCGGGGCCGGCGCAGGTCTCCGACCTGTCGGGTTATGCCGAGGGGGCTTGGTGGGTGCAGGACGCCGCCGCCGCCCTTGCCGCGAAGGTGCTGGCGCCGCGGCCGGGCGAGCGGGTGCTCGATCTTTGCGCCGCGCCGGGCGGCAAATGCCTGCAGCTTGCCGCCGCCGGCGCCGCGGTCACGGCGCTCGACCTCTCCGAGGTGCGGATGGAGCGTCTGCGCGAGAACCTCGCCCGCTGCGGGCTCATGGCCGAAATCGTCGTCGCCGACGCGCTGACCTGGGAGGGGCCGGGCGATTTCGATGCCGTCCTTCTCGACGCGCCCTGTTCGGCCACCGGCACGATCCGCCGGCATCCCGACCTGCCCTACATCCGCGACCCCGCCGCGCTGAAGGAGATCGTGGCGCTTCAGGCCGCGCTCATCGACCGGGCCCTCGGCCTGATCCGCCCCGGCGGGCGGCTGGTCTTCGCCACCTGCTCGCTTCTGCCCGAGGAGGGCGAGCGGCAGGTTTCCGCCGCCCTTGCCCGCCATAACGGGCTTGCCCTCGACCCCTTGGCGCTTGCCCTTCCGGGGATCGAGCCCGGCTGGATCACCGCCGATGGCGGCCTCAGGCTCCGCCCCGATTACTGGCCGGAGCGGGGCGGGATGGACGGGTTCTTCATCGCCTGCCTTCGCCTGCCGTCGGCCTGACCCGGAGAGATGACGGACCTTTAGCCGGTGACACGGGGCAGGGCTGCCGGTAATCTCCGGCTTGGGCAGATTCCCGGGGCCAACCGGGCGACAGAAGAACGAGGACCGTGAGGCGTGGGGCGATCCGAGGCCGGAAATCTGGGCTTTATGCACCGGCTGCACGCGCGGCTGGCGGCATTGGCGCGCCCCGCGACCGGCTTCGTCAGCCAGCCCGAGCCGAAGACCATCGGCTCCTTCGCGCGCGGCCGCCAGCTCACCGCCGGCAATTTCCTGTTCGCGGGGTTCCTGATCGAGGCCAAGGGCAAGTCGATCTGGGATCTGCCGATCCCCGATCCCCGGTTCGAGGAGGAGATCCACGGCTCCGCCTGGCTCGACGACCTTGCCGCCGTCGCAGACGCCCCGGCGCGGGAGCGGGCGCAGGCCTGGGTCTTCGACTGGATCCGCCGCTACGGGCGCGGCGGCGGGCCGGGCTGGACGCCGGACCTGACCGGGCGCCGGCTGATCCGCTGGATCAACCATGCGATCCTGATTCTGAACGGCCGCGACCGGGCGCAGTCGGACGCCTATTTCCGCTGTCTCGGCCGCCAGACCATCTTCCTCGCCCGGCGCTGGAAGACCGCCGCCCCCGGCCTGCCGCGGTTCGAGGCGCTGACCGGGCTGATCTATGCGGGTCTCGCGCTCACGGGGATGGAGCGTCATGTCGGGCCCGCCGCTGCGGCGCTGGCGAAGGAATGCGGGCGCGAGATCGATGCGGAGGGCGGCATCCCGACGCGCAACCCCGAGGAGCTTCTGGAGGTCTTCACGCTTCTGACCTGGGCCGCCGAGGCGCTGGCCGAGGCGGGGCGGACCCCTCAGGCGGCCCATCTCGACGCGATCGACCGGATCGCGCCGACGCTCCGGGCGCTGCGCCATGCCGATGGCGGGCTGGCGCGGTTTCATGGCGGGGGAAGGGGGCTCGAAGGGCGGCTCGATCAGGCATTGGCGACGGCGGGCGGGCGGGCGCTGACGGCGCATGGCCTCGCGATGGGCTATGCCCGGCTCGCGGCCGGGCGCACGACGATCGTCGTCGATGCCGCGCCGCCGCCGAAGGGGCGCGCCTCGTCGAACGCCCATGCCTCGACGCTGGCGATGGAACTGACCTCGGGCCGCCGCCCGGTCGTCGTCAACTGCGGCTCGGGCGCGAGCTTCGGGCCCGACTGGCGGCGGGCGGGGCGGGCGACGCCGTCGCATTCGACGCTCTGCATCCAGGGCTTTTCCTCCTCGCGCCTCGGCGCCGGCGGGGTGCTGCCCGCCTCGCCGCGCGGGCAGTTCACCGACATTCCCGACCAGGTCTGGGCCCAGCCCGAGGATGACAGCGCCGGCCACCGGCTGATGGCCGGGCATAACGGCTACGTGCCGACCCACGGCCTGACCCATATCCGCAACCTCATGCTTTCCATCGACGGCCGGGCACTTGCCGGCGAGGATACGCTCGGCGCGATGACCGTCGCAGACCGGCGGCGGTTCGAGACGATCATGGAGCGGTCGAAGCATCAGGGCGTGCCCTTCTCGCTCCGCTTCCATCTCCATCCCGATGTCGATGCCGCCATCGACCTCGGCGGCACGGCGGTGTCGCTGGCGCTGAAATCTGGCGAGATCTGGGTCTTCCGCCATGACGGGGTGGGGGAGTTGACGCTGGAACCCTCGGTCTATCTCGAAACCGGGCGGCTGAAGCCGCGCGCGGCGAAACAGATCGTCCTTTCGGCCCATGTGTTCGATTATGCCTGCCAGTTGGGCTGGACCTTGGCCAAGGCACAGGATACCCCCTCGGCCATCCGCGACACGCGTCGCGACGACGATGAGCTGCCCAAGTAGAGGACCCCGCCCTTGACCGACGCCGATGCCAGCCTGGCCCCGCTTTCCCGCGCCCTGATCTCCGTCTCCGACAAGACCGGGCTTCTGGACTTCGCCAAGGGGCTGGCCGCGCGGGGGGTGGAGCTTCTGTCCACCGGCGGCACCTCGGCGATGCTGCGGGAGGCGGGGCTGACGGTGCGCGACGTGGCAGACGTGACGGGGTTTCCGGAGATGATGGACGGACGGGTGAAGACGCTGCACCCGAAGGTCCATGGCGGGCTTCTTGCCTTGCGCGACAACGCGGGCCATGTGGCGGCGATGAGAGAACACGGGATCGAGCCGATCGACCTTCTCGTCGTCAACCTCTACCCGTTCGAGGCAACGGTGGCGAAGGGTGCGGACTACGACACCTGCGTCGAAAACATCGACATCGGCGGTCCGGCGATGATCCGCGCGGCGGCGAAGAACCACGCCCATGTGGCCGTGGTGGTGGACCCCGAGGATTATGCGAAGGTCCTCGGCGACATGGACCGGCATGAGGGCCGGACCTGCCCGAAATTCCGCCGCAAGCTCGCCCAACGCGCCTATGCCCGGACTGCGGCCTATGACGCGGCGGTGTCGAACTGGCTGGCCGGCGCCATCGGCGACAAGACGCCCCGTCGCCGTGCCTTCGCCGGGACGCTCGCCCAGACGCTGCGCTACGGCGAGAACCCGCATCAGTCGGCGGCCTTCTATACTGACGGCTCGAACCGGCCGGGCGTCGCCACCGCGACCCAGCATCAGGGCAAGGAACTCAGCTACAACAACATCAACGACACCGATGCGGCGTTCGAGCTGGTGGCGGAATTCAACCCCGCCGAGGGGCCGGCCTGCGCGATCATCAAGCACGCCAACCCCTGCGGCGTGGCGCGCGGCAAGACGCTCATCGAGGCCTACAGGGCCGCTTATGACTGCGACCGCACCTCCGCCTTCGGCGGCGTCGTCGCGCTCAACCGGCCCTTGGACGCCGCGACGGCCGAGGAGATCGCCCGGATCTTCACCGAGGTGGTGATCGCGCCCGGGGCCGACGACGCGGCCAAGGCGGTCTTCGCCGCGAAGAAGAACCTGCGGCTTCTGACGACGACGGGCCTGCCCGATCCGAAATCCCCCGGCCTCGCCTTCCGGCAGGTTTCGGGCGGATTTCTGGTGCAGGACCGCGACAACGGCTTCGTGACGGCGGCCGACCTCAAGGTCGTGACGAAGCGCGCGCCGACAGACGCGGAACTCGCCGACCTCCTCTTCGCGTGGAAGGTCGCCAAGCATGTGAAGTCGAACGCCATCGTCTATGTGAAGGGCGGGGCCACGGTCGGCGTCGGCGCCGGCCAGATGAGCCGCGTCGATTCGACCCGCATCGCGGCGCGGAAATCGGCGGACATGGCCGAGGCGCTGGGTCTGCCCGAGCCGACGGTGAAGGGCTCCGTCGTCGCCTCCGACGCCTTCTTCCCCTTCCCCGACGGCCTCGTGACGGCGGCCGAGGCCGGCGCCACGGCAGTGATCCAGCCCGGCGGCTCGATGCGCGACGACGAGGTGATCCGGGCGGCCGATGCGGCGGGGCTCGCCATGGTCTTCACCGGCCAGCGGCATTTCCGGCACTGAGGGAACGCGATGCGGCTCGTGACCCAGACGGCGGCGGGGATCTTCGTGCTCGACCAGGCGTCGAAGTTCTTCGTCGTCCATGGGCTCGACCTCTATACCCGCCAGCGCATCGACGTGCTGCCGCCCTGGTTCAACCTTCGCATGGCGTGGAATCAGGGCATCAATTTCGGCCTCTTCTCGAGCAACGCCGACCTCGCGCGCTGGTTCCTGATCGCGATGGCGCTCGTCATCTCGCTCTGGGTCTGGCGCTGGGTGCGGCGCGAACCGCACAGCCGGATCGTCAAGCTCTCGGCCGGCTTCCTGATCGGCGGCGCGTTGGGCAATGTCCTCGACCGGCTCCTCTACGGCGCCGTCGCCGATTTCCTCAACATGTCGGTGCCGGGCCTCGACAACCCCTATTCGTTCAACGTCGCCGACATCGCGATCTTCGCCGGCGCCATCGGCCTCGTCCTCTTCACCGGGCGGGAGAAGACCCCGTGACGTGCCCGAAGACATGCGCTAAACGGGGGTAAGGCAGGTGAGGGAGAGACCCATGCGGGCAAGAACTGGGGCGGCGAAGAACGGCATCCGCGCAGTCGCGATCTGCGCGCTTGTGGGGCTGACCGCCTGCGGCCGCCTTGCCGGCGACGAGGAAAAGGCGCCGAAGCTCCTGAACATCAAGCCACAGGGCCGCAGCCCGGACGAATTCACCGTCCTGCCGACGAAGCCCCTGCAACTGCCAGAGGATCTGGCGGCCCTGCCGGCCCCGACCCCCGGCGGCACCAACATCACCGACCCGACGCCCGAGGCCGACGCGGTCGCGGCCCTTGGCGGCAATCCGGCGGCGCTCGACCGGACGGCTGTGCCGGCCGGCAATGGCGGGCTCGTCTCCTACGCCGCCCGGCGCGGCACCTCGTCCGATATCCGTCAGGTTCTCGCGGCCGAGGATCTGGAATACCGCCGCAAGAACGACGGGCGGCTCCTTGAGCGCTGGTTCAGCGTCAATGTCTACTACCGCGCCTACGCTCCGATGTCGCTCGACCAGTATGCCGAGCTGGAGCG
>WOZM01000034.1 GCA_011620265.1 Paracoccaceae bacterium | reverse complement strand
ATCCGCGAGGACGGTGGAGAAATGTTCGATGAGGCCTTCGGCCTGCGCGTTGGAAAGGTCCTGACGCGCGATGAGGACATGCTCGTAAAGCGGCATGCATACTCCTGTCGTTTCGGGCGGCTTCACAGGCGGGATCAGGCCTTCCGCGCCCCGCCACGAGAGGCTTCGCCGGTTTCGTGAATGCGGAAGGATGCGGCCTTATAGTGGAACCCGCGCCGGATGCAAGGGCGCGATCAGCCGGCAGGCGGGGCGGGGACGTCGATCTCCCGCCGCCCCGCCGCCCCGCCGCCGCCCCGCCGCCGGCCTTTTCGTTGCGCCGGAAGGACGGGCAGGCTATGCGGTAGCAAACCCGCGACGGACGGAGGACCCATGGCGCGCGCATTCGTATTTCCGGGCCAGGGGGCGCAGGTGATCGGCATGGGCCGGGCGCTGGCCGAGGCCTATCCGGCGTCGAAGGCGGTCTTCGATGAGGTCGACGCGGCTTTGGGCGAAAAGCTGTCGGCGCTGATCTGGGAGGGCGAGCAGGAGGCGCTGACGCTGACCGAGAACGCCCAGCCGGCGCTGATGGCGACCTCGATCGCGGCGTGCCGGGCGCTCGATGCCGAGGGGATCGGCGTTGCCTCGGCGTCCTATGTGGCGGGCCATTCGCTTGGCGAATATTCGGCGCTCTGCGCGGCCGGGGCGCTGAGCCTCGCGGATACCGCCCGGCTCCTGCGGCTGCGGGGGCGGGCGATGCAGGCGGCGGTGCCGGTCGGCGAGGGCGCGATGGCGGCGCTGCTCGGGCTCGATTTCGCGGCCGCGTCGGCGGTGGCGGCCGAGGCCGCGATGGGCGAGGTCTGCCAGGCGGCGAACGACAACGATCCGGCACAGGTCGTCGTCTCGGGCCACAAGGGGGCGGTCGAGCGGGCGCTGGAGATCGCCAAGGCGAAGGGCGCGAAGCGCGCGATCCTGCTGCCGGTCTCGGCGCCGTTCCACTGCGCGCTGATGGAGCCGGCCGCCCGGGCGATGGCCGACGCGCTCGAACATGTGCATATCGGTGCGCCGGCGGTGCCGGTCGTCGCCAATGTGCGGGCACGGCCCGTCACCGATCCGGGCCTGATCCGCCCGCTTCTGGTCGAGCAGGTCACCGGGGCGGTCCGCTGGCGGGAATCGGTCGAGTGGATGGCCGCGCACGGGGTGGCCGAGTTCTGGGAGATCGGCGCGGGCAAGGCCTTGTCCGGCATGATCCGGCGGATCGCGAAGGAGGCGGAATGCCGCGCGGTCGGCACGCCCGAGGACGTCGCGGCGGCGAAAGGCTGAGGCGGCCGGGGAGGGCGCTGCCCTCCCCGGACCCCACCCGAGGTATTTTGGAACAGAAGAAGATGAGGAGCGGGCGATGTTCGATCTGACAGGGAAGGCGGCGCTGGTCACGGGCGCCTCGGGCGGCATCGGCGGGGCGATCGCGCGGGCGCTGCACGGCGCGGGCGCGACGGTCGGGCTGTCGGGGACGCGCGAGGGGCCGTTGCGGGAACTGGCGGCGGAGCTTGGGGCGCGCGCCTTCGTCCTGCCCTGCAACCTCTCGGATGCGGCCGCCGTCGAGGCGCTGCCGAAAGCCGCCGCCGAGGCGATGGGGTCGGTCGATATCCTCGTCAACAATGCCGGGATCACCCGCGACAACCTCTTCATGCGGATGTCGGACGAGGAGTGGCTGTCGGTCATCGACATCAACCTGACCTCGACCTTCCGGCTTTGCCGGGGGGTGGTGCGCGGCATGATGAAGGCGCGCTGGGGCCGGATCGTCAACGTCACTTCCATCGTCGGCACCACCGGCAATCCGGGCCAGGGCAACTATTGCGCCGCCAAGGCCGGGATCACCGGCATGTCGAAATCGCTCGCCCACGAGGTTGCAAGCCGCGGCATCACGGTGAATTGCGTGGCGCCCGGCTTCATCGCGACGGCGATGACCGAAAAGCTGACCGACGAGCAGAAGGCGCGGATCTCGGCCCAGATCCCGGCCGGCCGCATGGGCGCGCCGGAGGAGATCGCGGCGGCGGCGCTCTACCTTGCCAGCCCCGAGGCGGCCTATGTCACCGGAGCCACGCTGCATGTGAACGGCGGCATGGACATGGTCTGACCCGGTCTGAAACACACGTTGCGAAAGCGTTTGCCTCGGGTTTAGACTGTGCTATAGGCGGCGGCGACGAGCCGGGGCGGGGTGTTTCCGTTCCGGCGACCTTCGCTTTGAGCGGGGTTTGAGCCGCTCGCTACGAGCAAGGGACCAGGAAGCGGGACAGTCCGCGAAAATGAGGATTTGACATGAGCGACATCGCAGATCGCGTGAAGAAAATTGTCGTCGAGCATCTGGGCGTGGAAGAGGACAAGGTGACCGAGAGCGCCTCGTTCATCGACGATCTCGGCGCCGACAGCCTTGACACCGTCGAACTGGTCATGGCCTTCGAGGAAGAGTTCGGGATCGAGATCCCGGACGATGCCGCCGAGACCATCCAGACTTTCGGCGACGCGGTGAAGTTCATCACCGAAGCCGCCTGAGCGGTTTCGCAGGAACGGTCTTGAAGCGGCGTCCCTTGGGGCGCCGTTTTCCATTGGAGGGGCGGCGATGGTTCCGGTGGTGGTGCGCTTCATCGGCGGCACGCCGCGCCCCGTTTCGGAAAGCTGGGCGCTGTTCCTGGGGATCGCCGGAACCTGGGTCATCGAAGGCTTCGGCCAGTGGGCGATCATCCGAAAGGCCGATGGCGCCTTTCTCGGCCAGGCGGGCTTTTTCACCGGGATGCGCAGGCCCGGGTCCGATTTCGACGCGGCACCCGAGGCGGGCTGGCCGGGGTGATCGTCGCCGTCGCGGCCCGTCTGGGGCTGTGGGAGCGGCAGGGCTGGCGCTTGTCGCCCATGCGGCGGTCCGGGCGGGCCTGGCAGCGGGGCGCTGAATTTGCGTTTTGGGATTCGCCCGGGGGAGGCGTAGACTCGGGTCGGGCGACAGGAATCGCGGGGGGGGGCGCGGACCCGCGCGACCTCCGCGCCGGAATATCGAGGGAGGCGCGATCATGATTCTCTATCCGACCATCGAATTGCGGAACGGCCGCTGCGTGTCGCTGCCGCGCGGCAAGATCGAGGAGCCGGCGATCTGGCATGTCGATCCGGTCGCCAAGGCGCAGGAATTCGCCCATGCCGGGGCGGAGTGGATGCATGTGACCGATTTCGACGCGATGCATGGCAGCACCGCCAACCGCGACCTCGTGCTCAGGATCATCCGGGGGGCCGGCCTTCCGGTGCAGCTTGGCGGCGGCTTCCGGTCGCGCGACCGGATCGAGGAGTGGATCGACCTCGGCGCCGGGCGCATCGTTGTCGGCACGCTGGCCGCGCAGAACCCGCATCTGGTCAAGGAACTGGCGGAGCGGCATCCCGACCAGCTCGTGCTCGCCATCGATGTCTGGCAGGGGCAGGTGATGATCGAGGGCTGGAAGACCCAGAGCGCCTACAGCGCCGAGGGTTTCCTCGACAGCTTCAAGGGCACGCCGTTCGCGGCTGTCATCGTCACCGATATTGGTGCCGACCTGCGCGAGAGCGATGCCTCGCTCGGGACGATCTCGGCGCTGGCGGAGCGGACCGACCTGCCGGTGATCGCGAGCGGTATCGTGCGGACGATCGACGATATCTCGCGGCTCAGGCTTCTGGGCGGGGTATCGGGTGCGATCGTGGGCCGCGCGCTTTTCAATCGGGCCGTCGATCTGAAGGAGGCGCTGAGGGAGGCGCGGCCCGACCTTGCCCATGTGGCGGAGTTCATCTGAGAGGCGCGCCCGAAAGGCAATGAGCCGCCCGGCGGGGGAACGGCCCTTGCCCGTCCTGTCCGATGCCGTGTATCAAACCCCGGATCGAAGCAGGATTGGGGTGGGCTATGAGGCGCGTCGTCATCACCGGACTGGGCATGGTCACGCCGCTTGCGTGCGGGGTCGAGGAGACCTGGAAGCGGTTGATTGCAGGGCAGTCCGGCGCCGGGCCGATCACGCGATTCGACACGTCGAACGTGGTCACGACCTATGCCTGCGAGATCCCTTTCGGCGACGGCACGGACGGCACATTCAACCCCGACGACTGGATGGAGCCGAAGGACCGCCGCAAGGTCGACGATTTCATCCTCTACGGCATGGCCGCCGCCGATCAGGCGGTGAAGGATGCCGGCTGGACCCCGGAGGACGAGGAAAGCCGGGTGCGCACCGGCGTGATGATCGGCTCGGGCATCGGCGGGCTGACCTCGATCGCCGAGACGGCGGTGCTGATCAAGGAGCGGGGGCCGAAGCGGGTCTCTCCGTTCTTCATTCCGGGCGCGCTGATCAACCTCATCTCGGGCCAGGTTTCGATCCGCTACGGGTTCAAGGGGCCGAACCATGCGGTCGTGACCGCCTGTTCGACCGGGGCCCATGCCATCGGCGACGCGGCGCGGCTCATTCAGTGGGGCGATGCCGACGTGATGATAGCCGGCGGGGCGGAAAGCCCGATCTCCGAGATCGGCATTGCCGGGTTCAATGCCTGCAAGGCGCTGTCCACCAAGCGCGCGGACGATCCGACCAAGGCCAGCCGCCCCTATGACGCCGACCGCGACGGGTTCGTGATGGGCGAGGGGGCGGGCTGCGTCGTACTGGAGGAATACGAGCACGCGAAGGCGCGGGGTGCGAAGATCCATGCCGAGGTTCTGGGCTATGGCCTTTCCGGCGACGCCTATCACATCACCGCGCCCTCGGAGGATGGTGACGGCGCCTTCCGTTGCATGACGGCGGCGCTGAAGCGGGCGGGGATCGAGCCCTCGGCGGTGGACTACATCAACGCGCACGGCACCTCGACCATGGCCGACACGATCGAGCTTGGCGCCGTCGAGCGGCTGATGGGCAATGCGGCGGCGAAGGCGACGATGTCGTCGACGAAGTCCTCCATCGGCCATCTTCTCGGCGCTGCCGGCGCGGTCGAGGCGATCTTCTGCGTGCTCGCGATCCGCGACCAGATCGCGCCGCCGACGATCAACCTCGACAATCCGGCGGTCGAGCCGAAGCTCGACCTTGCCGCCAACAGGGCGGTCAGCCGTGAGATCAACGTGGCGCTGTCGAACTCCTTCGGGTTCGGCGGCACCAACGCGTCGCTGGTCATGGGCCGGGTCTCGGGCTGATGTGGCGGAATATCGTGTCGAACTTCCTGACCCTCGCCATCCTGCTTCTCGTCGTGGTGGCGGGTGTCGTGGCCTGGGGGCAGGGGCAATATAGGGGGCCGGGGCCGCTGGCCGAGGCGATCTGCTTCAAGGTGGAGCGGGGCGCCAACCTGCGCGGGGTCGCGGCTGATCTGGCGGGTCAGGGCGCGATCGGATCGCAATACATCTTCCGTGTCGGAGCGGATTACGAGGACAAGGCCGGCAGCCTCAAGGCGGGGTCGTTCCTGATCACGCCGAACGCCTCGATGCAGGAGATCGTCGACACGATCACGCGGAGCGGCCAGTCGACCTGCGGCACCGAGGTGAATTACCGGATCGGCGTGAACGCCTCCGACATCGTGGTGCGCGAGCTCGACCCCGCGACCAACCGCTACGAGGAGGTGGTGAAGTTCGACCCGGCGGCAGAGGCGGTTCCGCAGGATTATCTCGACCGGGCGGCGGAGGGCGATGTGCGCTTCCGCGTGACGCTGGCCGAGGGGGTCACGAGCTGGCAGGTGGTCGAGGCGCTGAAGCGGGCCGAGTTCCTCGATGGCGATGCCGGCGAGGTGCCGCCGGAGGGGCATCTCGCGCCGGACAGCTACGAGGTCTTGCGCGGCGGCGCCCGGGCCGATCTGCTTGCCGAGATGCGCCGGCGGCAGGAGGCGGTTCTGGCCGACCTCTGGGCCTCGCGCGCCGACGGGCTGCCCTATGCGACCCCGGAGGAGGCGTTGATCATGGCCTCGATCGTCGAGAAGGAGACGGGCATTCCCGAAGAACGCGGCCGGGTGGCGAGCGTATTCCTCAATCGCCTCGCGCAGGGAATGAAGCTGCAGACCGACCCGACGGTGATCTACGGCCTGACCAAGGGGCAGGGCGCTCTCGGCCGCGGGCTGCGGCAGAGCGAGTTGAGGGGGCGGACGCCCTACAACACCTATGTGATCGACGGCCTGCCGCCCACGCCCATCGCCAATCCGGGCCGCGAGAGCATCGCGGCCGCGCTCGACCCCGAGACGACGGACTACCTCTTCTTCGTCGCCGACGGCACCGGCGGGCATGCTTTCGCCACGACGCTGGCCGAGCACAACGACAATGTCGCGAAGTGGCGGGAGATCGAGGCGAAGCAAGGCTCGGGGAACTGACGCGCGGGCTGCCGGTGTCCGGGTCGGATGCCGGCCGGCCCCTCGCCTGGGTATCCGGATCGGCGCGGGTTAACGGCAGGTAAACGGAGCGCTCCGCAACCCGTTGAACCTGAACGGTTTTCCGCTTGACTTGGCGAGCGGTCCAAGCTATACCTTCGGGCATGCTAGAAGAAGTGGGCAAGCGGCACGGGGGCAACCCCGGCGCCGCTTTTTCATTTCGCTCGTGCGGACAGGCATGAGAGGCGGGCGCTGACTGTATGACAACGGGGAACGCGGCAGAGGGGCCGACCCTCCTGGTCGATCAGGCCATGGGGCTGCTCGGAGAGATCGCGGCGGAGATACACGCCGCAATGAATCGGCTGAAACAGAACCAGTTCGACGATCTGAAGGATGCCACCCGGTCCTGTCGGGACCTGCGGCAGGCGCTTCTGATGGTGTTCGAGGAAAGGGCGAAAGTTGCGAAACTCGACAAGCAGGCAACCGGGGTCGTTTACGACTACGCGCTCGACCTCGACGCGGCCCGGAATGAAATCTGCCTCCGCCTGGCTCGCCTCCGCGACGCCGGAGATGGTGGATGAGTTTCTGGAAGGGCTATCGGACGAGACGCTGATGGCGCTGCCCTGGCTCTTCGAGTTCTGGGCATTGCCGCACCAGCTGCCGCCCGAGGGGGTGTGGAAGAGTTGGGTGATCATGGGCGGGCGCGGCGCGGGCAAGACCCGCGCCGGGGCCGAATGGGTCCGGGCGCAGGTCGAGGGGGCGCGGCCGCTCGATCACGGCGTGGCCAGGCGCGTGGCGCTGGTCGGCGAGACGGTCGATCAGGTCCGCGAGGTGATGGTCTTCGGCGCGAGCGGCATCCTTGCCTGCTCGCCGCCCGACCGGATGCCGGTCTGGGAGGCGGGGCGCAAGCGGCTGGTCTGGCCGAACGGGGCAGTGGCCGAGATCTATTCGGCGCATAGCCCCGAAAGCCTGCGGGGCCCGCAATTCGATGCGGCCTGGGTCGATGAACTGGCGAAGTGGACGAAGGCCGAGGAAGCCTGGGACATGCTCCAGTTCGCGCTGAGGCTCGGCGACAATCCGCGGCAGGTGGTTACCACGACGCCGAAGAATGTCGGTGTGCTGAAGGCGATCCTGAAGAACCCCTCGACGGTTCTGACCCAGGCCCCGACGGAGGCGAACAAGGCATACCTTGCCGCGTCGTTCCTCGAGGAGGTGCGGGCGCGCTATGCGGGGACGCGGCTTGGCCGGCAGGAACTGGACGGGGTGCTTCTGGAGGAGGCCGAGGGCGCGCTCTGGACCACCGCCGGGCTGGAAGCCTGCCGGGCACCGGTGCCGGAGAAGCTGAGCCGGATCGTCGTGGCGGTCGATCCGCCGGTGACGGGGCATGCCGGGTCGGACGAATGCGGCATCGTCGTCGTGGGAGCCGTCACGGAGGGGGCGCCGTCGGAGTGGCGGGCCTTCGTTCTGGAAGATGCGACGGTTTCCGCGGCCTCGCCGGCCGACTGGGCGCGGGCGGCGATTTCGGCGATGGAGCGCCATGGCGCCGACCGGCTGGTCGCCGAGGTCAACCAGGGCGGCGATCTGGTGGAGAGCGTCGTGCGGCAGGTCGACCCCCTCGTGCCGTTCCGCGCGGTGCGCGCCTCGCGCGGCAAGACCGCGCGGGCCGAGCCGGTTGCGGCGCTCTACGAGCAGGGCCGGGTGCATCATGGCCGCGACCTCGGGGCGCTTGAGGATCAGATGTGCCGGATGACGGCGCGAGGCTACGACGGCAAGGGATCGCCGGACCGGGTCGATGCGCTGGTCTGGGCACTGACCGAGCTGATGGTGGAGCCGGCCGCGAAGTGGCGCCGGCCGCAGGTCAGGAGCCTCTGACCGGGGTTCGGGGCGGGTGGCGGCCGGGGAAGCCTCCGGCGGGGATATTTCGAGCAAGGTGAAATGCAGGCGGTCCGTTCGGCGGCGGCGGTGTTTCGATGCGCGGGCTGAGACAGGAGAATTGGGATGGCATGGAATATCTTCCGACGCGCGGAGGGCGCGGTTCCGGAGCAGAAGGCGTCGGCAACCGGGAGGGTCGTCGCCTGGGGCTCGTCAGGTCGGGTCGCCTGGAGTCCGCGCGACGTGGTGAGCCTGACCAAGACCGGGTTCACGGGCAATCCGGTCGGGTTCCGGGCGGTGAAGCTTGTCGCCGAGGCGGCGGCGGCCTTGCCGCTGCTATGTCAGGACACCGACCGGCGCTTCGACGTGCATCCGGTGATCGAGTTGATGCGCCGGCCAAATCCGGGCCAGGGGCGGGCGGAGCTTTTCGAGGCGCTCTATGGCCAGCTTCTTCTGAGTGGCAACGGCTATCTTGAGGCGGTGGGCGGCGAGGGGCTGCCGGTGGAGCTGCATGTCCTGCGTTCGGACCGGATGTCGCTGGTGCCGGGGGCGGATGGTTGGCCGGTGGCCTATGACTACACGGTCGGGGGCAGAAAGCATCGCTTCGACATGACCGGGCCGGTCGATCCTATCTGCCATATCAAGAGCTTCCATCCGCAGGACGACCATTACGGTCTGTCGCCGATGCAGGCGGCGGCGGTGGCGGTCGACGTGCACAACAGCGCGTCGAGCTGGTCGAAGGCGCTTCTCGACAATGCCGCGCGGCCGTCCGGGGCCATCGTCTACAAGGGCGCGGACGGGCAGGGCAGCCTGTCGGGCGATCAGTACGACCGGCTGATCCATGAGATGGAAATGCATCATCAGGGCGCCCGCAATGCCGGGCGGCCGATGCTGCTGGAAGGCGGGCTCGACTGGAAGCCGATGGGGTTCAGCCCCTCGGACATGGAGTTTCAGAAGACCAAGGAGGCGGCGGCGCGGGAAATCGCGATTG
>WOZM01000279.1 GCA_011620265.1 Paracoccaceae bacterium | reverse complement strand
CTATCGCAAGATGTTCATGTTCGAGGAGCCGGGCGAGCGGGTGATCGCGATCGTCACGGCGGGGAGCCTCTCGGTCACCCAGACCGCGATCGCCCAACTGCGCGAGGCGATCGACGATCCCGACGCCGGCCCCGAGACCTCGATCATGCTGGCGCCGACGATGCTGAAGGTCGCCGAGATCGTCGGCGAGACGCTCGCGCGGGTGCGCCGGACGGTCGACGACAAGCTCGCCGCGATGCGGCAGGGCGCCTCGGCCTCGATGATCGTCGCGGGGCAGCGCCAGGGCGGCGCGATGCGGATGTTCCTCGTCTACCCGGAAGGCAACTTCATCGAGGCGACCGACGACACGCCGTTCCTGCAGATCGGCGAGCACAAGTACGGCAAGCCGATCCTCGACCGGGTGGTGCGGCCGGAGACGACGCTCGCCGACGCGCAGAAGGCGGTGCTGCTGTCGATGGATTCGACGCTGCGGTCGAACCTTTCGGTGGGCATGCCGCTCGACCTCGCGGTGATCCACCGCGACGCGTGCCGCGTTGCGCATCAGCGCCGGATCGAGGCCGGGGACGCCGATTTCGCCAAGATGAGCGCGGCCTGGTCGAAGGCGCTGCGCGACAGTTTCGCGAAGGTGAAGCTCTGATCCGGGTAAGGTGGGTCGAGACCCACCTTACGGGCGGTCGCCGGGATCGCGCGCCGCAGTCGCTCGGGCGCGGATCTCTTTCGGCGTAAGGTGGGTCTTGACCCACCTTACCTCTCAGCCGCGATGGGCGTCGAAGAGCGCGGCGGACTTGTCGTAGAATCGCTTCCGGATCCCGGGGCTTTCCATCATCAGCTCGTGTTCGGCATTGCCGACGAGGTCGAACTCCGCCCCCGGCCAGCGCCCCATCCGCTCGTGGATGGCCGGCGCGTTGACGATCCGCTCCTCGGTGCCAAGGACGGTGAGGCAGGGCAGGCCCGGCGAGGGGCGGCGCGCGAGCGCCCGCGTCTCGCAAAGCGCCTCGCGCAGCCATTGCAGCGTCGGCCCGCCGATGGCGAGGTCGGGATGCGCGGTCAGCTGGCGCTGCATGAAGTCGAACATCTCCCGGTCGCGGGTCAGCACGTTGCCCTCGAACGGGGCCTCCAGCACATAGGTCATCGGCGAGGTCGAGGGCACCAGCCGGTCGCCCATCCCGAGCATCGGCGCGAGGGTGGAGAGCGTCCAGGCGACGGGGCGCAGGAGGGGATGCATCTTGATCCCCCACATCGGCGCCGAAAAGACCACCGCCCGGACCGCGAGTCCGTCATAGATCGAGCGGAGGCCGATGCAGCCGCCCATCGAATGGCCGATGAGGAAACAGGGGTCCGGCAGTTTTTCCGCCCGGACGAAGTCCATGAACGCCGCCACGTCGCGCTGGTAGTCGCCGAACCGGCCCACATGGCCCGGCGCGCGTTCGTCGAGAAGCCGGTCGGCGATGCCCTGGCCGCGCCAGTCCAGTGTCGCCATCGCATAGCCCCGCGCCGCGAATTCCCCCGCGGCGGGGCCGTATTTCTCGATATATTCGGTGCGACCGGGAAACAGCAGCACCGTCCCCTTCGTGCCGCCGCGCCAATGCGCCGCGCGGATCCGCACCCCGTCCGACGTATCGAGCCAGACAGAGGTCGCGCCCGCGGGCGCCTCGGCCACGTCGCCGTAGAACGGGGCGGTCTCCATCCTCAGGACAGGACCGCGCCCAGCTGCATCGCCAGCCCCATGTCGCCGTCGACGGCGAGCTTGCCTTGCATGAAGGCCGTGGTCGGATTGACGTCGCCCGACAGGATCCCCTCGAAGGTCTCGCGGTCGGCGGTCAGGGTCACGTCGGCCTCGTCGTCGCCGGCCCGGACGCCGGCGCTGTCGATGATCAGCGCGCCTTCGTCTTCGATGACGAACTTCGCCACGCCCGAAAAGCCGCCCGTGAGTTTCTCGTTCAGCGCGGCCACGGCCGCCTTCACCACTTCGCTCATCGTTCCTCCAAATGTGACCGCCGGGGGGCTCGCTTTCCGGCGTGTTTCGTCTACACTCTGCACCGTTATGGGACGTTTAACCACCCACCTCCGCGCGCTTCTGACGGCCTTTGCCGCAGCGTTACTGCTGGCCGGTCCGGTTGCCGCCGCGTCCGATCTCCTTGACAACCTCTACGCCGAACTCGCCGACCCGGACAACCCGCAGTGGCAGAGGGCGCAGGCCGATATCCTCCGCGAATGGTCGAAATCCGGCTCCCCGTCGATGGACCTTCTCCTGAAGCGCGGGCGCGAGGCGATTGATGCGGGTGATTTGACGGCCGCGATCGAGCATCTCACCGCGCTCACCGACCATGCGCCGGATTTCGCCGAAGGCTGGAACGCGCGGGCCACCGCCTATTTCCTCGCCGGCCAGATCGGCCCCTCGATCGACGACATCAAGCGGGTGCTGGCGCTCAACGACCGCCATTTCGGCGCGCTCGACGGGCTCGGCATGATTCTCGAAGGTCTTGGCCGCGAAGCGACCGCGATGGAGGTCTACCGCGCCTCGCTGGCTATACATCCGCATCAGGACAACATAAGGCAGGCGCTCGAACGGCTGGAACAGAAGACCACCGGCACGGCACTCTAGGAGCGGTCCCATGGCGGCGGAGACGAGGATCACCGCGGTCCTCGGACCGACGAACACAGGCAAGACCCATTACGCGATCGAACGCATGCTCGCGCATCGCACGGGCGTGATCGGTCTGCCCTTGCGGCTGCTCGCGCGCGAGGTCTACGACCGCATCGTCGCCGCGCGCGGCCCTTCGGTCGCGGCCCTCGTGACCGGCGAGGAGCGGATCGTCGGCGAGCGCGCCCGATACTGGGTCTGCACGGTCGAGGCGATGCCCACCGATATCGGCGCCGATTTCCTTGCCATCGACGAGATCCAGCTTTGCGCCGACCCCGAGCGCGGCCATGTCTTCACCGACCGCCTCTTGAACGCGCGCGGGCTGCTGGAGACGATGTTCCTCGGCGCCGACACGATGCGGGGCGCCATCGCCGCCTTGGTGCCGAGGGTGCAGTTCGCGCGGCGCGAGCGGTTTTCGACCCTGACCTATTCCGGTTCGAAAAAGATAAGCCGGATGCCGGCCCGCAGCGCGATCGTCGGGTTTTCGGTTGAGAATGTCTATGCCATCGCCGAGCTGATCCGGCGCCAGAAGGGCGGGGCGGCGGTGGTGATGGGGGCGCTCAGCCCCCGCACCCGCAACGCCCAGGTGGCGATGTACCAGAACGGCGAGGTGGATTTCCTCGTCGCCACCGACGCGATCGGCATGGGGCTCAACCTCGATATCGGCCATGTCGGCTTTTCCGCCACCGCGAAATTCGACGGCTGGCGGATGCGGAACCTCTTTCCGCACGAACTTGCCCAGATCGCCGGCCGCGCCGGGCGGCACATGGCGCCGGGGACGTTCGGGGTGACGGGCGAGGCGTCGCCGCTCGCGCCCGAGGTCGTCGACAGCATCGAGAACCATCGCTTCAGCCCGATCCAGCGGCTCAACTGGCGCTCCTCCGCGCTCGACTTCGGCACGCTCGACCGGCTCGTCGCCTCGCTCGAAGTGTCGCCGCAGGAGGAATGGCTGATGCGCGGGCGCGAGGCCGACGACCTGCGCGCGCTGAAGACGCTCGCCGAACTTCCGGCGATCCGCGACCGCGCCCGGCATCCGCGCGACCTCAGGCTCCTCTGGGATGTCTGCCGCATCCCCGATTTCCAGGGGATCTCGTCCCAGGAACACGCGAACCTCCTGCAACGGATCTTCGGTTTCCTGCAGGACGGCCATGTCCCCGACGACTGGCTGGCGGCACAAATCCGCCGGATCGACCGGACCGAGGGCGATATCGACGCCTTGTCGAAACGGCTGGCGTATATCCGCACATGGACCTATGTCGCGCAGCGTTCCGGCTGGGTCGCGGATGAAAGTCATTGGCGCGACGAGACTCGCGCTGTAGAAGACCGCCTGTCGGATGCGCTTCACGGTGCCCTGACGCAGAGATTTGTGGACCGGCGGACGAGCGTGCTCCTTCGCCGGCTCAAGCAGAAGGAGGGCCTCGTGGCCGAGGTGAACGACAAGGGCGAGGTGACGGTCGAGGGCGAATTCGTCGGCCGTCTCGAAGGGTTCCGCTTCCGTCAGGACGGATCCGCGACGCCGGATCAGGCGAAGACGCTGAACCAGGCGGCCTACGAGGCCTTGCGCCCCGAGTTTCACCTGCGCGCGGACCGCTTCTACAACGCGCCCGACACCGAGCTCGACTTTACCGAGCAGGGCGGGCTGATGTGGGGCAACTCCGCCATCGGCAAGCTCGTCAAGGGCGCCGACGTGATGAAGCCGCAGGTCGAGGCCTTCGTCGACGAGGAGGCCGGCTTCGACGTCGCCGAGAAGGTCCGCCGGCGCTTGCAGCATTTCATCGACCGCAAGGTCGCGACGCTCTTCGAGCCGCTTTTGAACCTCCAGCGCGACGAGATGCTGACCGGCCTCGCCCGCGGCTTTGCCTTCCGGCTGGTGGAGGCGCTGGGCGTCATCCCGCGCGAGGGCGTGGCCGACGAGGTCAAGGGGCTTGACCAGGACATGCGCGGCGCGCTCAGAAAGCACGGCGTGCGCTTCGGCCAGTACACGATCTTCCAGCCGCTCTTGCTGAAACCCGCGCCGACGCGGCTGCGCCTCGTGCTCTGGTCCCTGTTCGAGGGGCTCGACGAGTTCCCCGAAAGCCCGCCGCCGGGTCTCGTCACGGTGCCGAACCTGCCGGACGTGCCGAAGGGCTACTACACGCTTTCGGGCTATCACCCGGCAGGTCAGCGCGCGATCCGCATCGACATGCTGGAGCGCCTCGCCGACATCCTGCGCACGATGGACAGCCGTGCGGGGTTCGAGGCCAATCCCGACATGCTCTCGATCACCGGCATGACGCTGGAGCAGTTCGCCGACCTGATGGCCGGGCTCGGCTACAAGGGCGAGCGGGGCGAGCGCGAGAAGGTGCGCGCCGAACCCGTCGCCCAGCCCGTGGAAGAGGGCAAGGCCGCCAACCCGATCACCGAGGAAGAGGCGGCATTGCAGACGGTGACCGAGACCGAGGTCTTCTACACCTTCACCTGGGCCCCGCGTCCGCGCGCGCCCCGGGGCGAGCGTCCCGAACGCGGCAAGCGCCCCGGCGGCGCGCCGCGCGAGGGCGGCGAGAAGCGCGAGGGCGGCGCCCCGCGCGAGGGCGGCGAGAAGCGCGAGGGCAAACCGCGCGGTGACAGGGGCAAGCCCCACAAGGGCAAGCCGGGCGGCAAGGGCAAGGGCGACGACAAGGACGGGCGGACGTTCGAATCCCGCCCCCCGAAGAAGGACCGGATCGACCCCGACAACCCTTTCGCCGCCGCGCTGATGGGGCTTCGGGACAAGCTCTGAGGCGGGCTTGGCCGAGGACCGTATCCGCATCGACAAATGGCTCTGGCAGGCGCGGTTCTTCAAGACCCGCAGCCTCGCCGCCGGTGTCGTGGCGGCCGGCCATCTGCGCATCAACGGCGACAAGACCGCCAAGCCGGGCCGCGCCGTCGGCGCCGGCGACGTGCTGACCTTCCGCCAGGGCACCCGCGTCCGGGTCGTCCGCGTCCTCGGCTGCGGCACAAGGCGCGGCCCCGCGGCCGAGGCGCAGGGGCTTTATGCCGATCTCGATCCGCTTCCCCACGACGCCGTTCCGCCGGGGGCGGGCAGGCCGGACTGACGTTCCGGGCCGGCCTGCGCGCAGGGATGTGGCGGTCTTTCCCGTGCGCCCGTCTTGAATGATCCCCGCCTTGGGGCTAGCTAGGTGTCTTGCGAAACCGAAGTGCCGGATCCCGCCCATGACCTATGTCGTCACCGACAACTGCATCGCCTGCAAATACACCGACTGCGTCGAAGTCTGTCCGGTGGACTGCTTCTACGAAGGCGAAAACATGCTGGTGATCCACCCCGACGAGTGCATCGACTGCGGCGTCTGCGAACCGGAATGCCCGGCCGACGCGATCCGCCCCGACACTGAACCCGATCTGGAGAAATGGGTGGAGTTCAACCGGACCTATTCGGAGAAGTGGCCGGTCATCACCCAGCGCAAGGATCCGCTTCCCGAGGCCGAGGCCCGCGACGGCGAGGCCGGCAAACTGGAGAAGTATTTCTCCGAAGCGCCGGGCGAGGGCGACTGATTCGATTCGGCCCGTCGCGAATCACCCCTCACGGCGCCGCAAAGGGAAAATATCGTGCCGCGAAGTCCTTTCCCCACGAGGGAAAGGACCGAATCGCAGCGGCGCGGCGTCGCAGCCCTTTAAAAGAGGGCGGTTTTCTGTTATATATTTGTAATAACTGGATGAGGATATCTGTTCGTCAGGCCGCTTTGACTTGGCGGGTTGGGGGTATCAGGCGAAAATCGGATCGTTGAACGGAGGTTGCAGAACCCCCGGGTCTTTTTTTCGCCGTGACGGCAGGGTCCCTGCGAGGAAGCATTGATGAGCAAAACGAAGAAGAACGATTTCCGCCCGAACGACTTCGTCGTCTATCCGGCGCATGGCGTCGGAAAGATCATGGCGGTCGAGGAGCAGGAAATCGCCGGGCTGAAGCTGGAGCTCTTCGTCATCTCGTTCGAGAAGGACAAGATGACGCTCCGCGTGCCCACGCACAAGGCGTCCGAGATCGGCATGCGCCAGCTCTCCTCGCCCGATCTCGTGATCCGGGCGCTCGAGACGCTGAAGGGCAAGGCCAAGGTCAAGCGCGCGATGTGGTCGCGCCGGGCGCAGGAATACGAGCAGAAGATCAATTCCGGCGACCTGATGGCGATTGCCGAGGTGGTGCGCGACCTGCACCGCACCGACGACCAGCGCGAGCAGTCCTATTCGGAGCGTCAGCTCTACGAGGCGGCGCTGGAACGGCTGACCCGCGAAGTCGCGGCCGTGTCCGGCACCGACGAGGCCGGCGCGCAGAAGAAGGTGGACGACGTCCTCCTCTCCCGCGCGGCCTGAGCGAACGGCCAGCACGATTTTGGAACCGCGGCGCCTTGCGCCGCGGTTTTTCCATGCAAAGGGTCACGAGACGGCGCGGGTGCGATTTGCGCGACCAAGCGGCCTCGCTTCGCCCGGCTTGCGTTGGGCGAGCCGACAGGTCCGCAACGGAGGCGAGGCGAACAGGGCCTACCGGCTCCGCCGGTCCAGGCCGGGATACCCGCCAGCCACAAATCCGCCTTACCTGTCGCCATTCAGCCGGTGGAACATGTGGGTGAAGGTCGCGGCGCCGAGAACCGGGATCACCAGATTGACGAGCGGCAGCGACAGGGGCGCGGCCATCAGCATCCCCGCCACCCAGATCTGCCCGCCGCAACGTTTGCGAAGATCCCGCGCGCCCTGCCGTCCGATCCGCCGCATCGCCGCCATCTGGAAATATTCCCGGCCAAGGAGGTAGCCGTTCACCGCCCAGAACATCAGGGGCGCGAGCGGGCCGACGAACGCGTAGAGCAGCAGCGCCGCGACGTTGACCGCCACCAGCACGCCGAAGAAGTTCACGCTGTCGATCAGGGTCTCGTAGACCGGCAGGCGCGGTGCCGGCGGCAGGGCGGGATAGTGCCGGTCCTCGACCGCCTCGGCGACCTCGTCGAGGAAGATCCCGGTGAAGGCCGAGGCGACCGGCACCATCAGGAACACCGAGAGCCCGATCATCAGGAGGATCGAGCCCCAGCCGAGAAGGTCGTGGACCCAGGTCACCTCACCGACCCAGGGCAAGGTCAGCGTCTCGGGCGTCAGCCAGTCGAGGAGTTGCACGAAGCCGGCATAGACGGCGAAGAGCAGCGCCAGCGACAGCGCGATGCCGAGGAGGACGACCTTGAGGAAGCGGCGGTCGGTCAACTGGCCGAGCGCCTTGAGGAAATCGCCGAAGATCATTCCCGGACCCAGGTGGTGATCGCGTCGATATCCGGGCGCGGCCGGTCGGGCGGCGTCGCGGTCTCGGTGCCCATATGGATCAGCCCGGCGATGCGCTCGCCGGCCCGAAGGCCGAGGCCGACCCGGCAGAAGTCCGGATCGTGGGCGGCCCAGCCGGTCAGCCACGAGGCGCCCCAGCCCGAGGCGAGCGCCGCGTTCAGAAGCGTCAGGCAGACGGCCCCGGCCGAAAGCGTCTGCTCGATCTCGGGCACCTTGTCGGTCGGGCGCGGCACCATCACGACGGCGACGACGAGGTCGGCGTCGCTGAACTGGAGGGCGCCCTTCTCGATCCGGTCCGGGTCGATCCCGAGTGCCGCGCCGCGCGTCCGGGCAAGGGCCGCAAGCCGGGTCAGCGCCGGCTTTTCGAGGACGAGGAAGCGCCAGGGTTCGAGCTTGCCGTGGTCGGGCACCCGCGCCGCCGCCGTCAGGATCGGGCGAAGCGCGTCGGCCGACGGCACCGGCGGGCGCAGGATCTTGGCCGGGCGCGAGCGGCGGGTCAGGAAGAAGTCCATCGCGGCTTGGTTCGGCTCGGTCATTGCACTCTCCTTGGGTCTGGCGCCGATCTTGCGCATTCGCGGGTTGGACGCAAGGCGGCGCGCGGCTCTGGCGGCGCTGCACGCCCCGAGGTAGGACGGGACATGACCGATCTCACCCATCTTGCCCGCCCCGGCACCGAACTGTCCGTGCGGGTGACGCCGAAGGCCTCGCGCAATGCGGTGGTGGTCGAGGGCGACGTAATTCGCGTCTATGTCACGGTCGTGCCGGAGGGCGGCAAGGCCAATGCGGCGGTGGTCAAGCTGCTGGCCAAGGCGCTCGGTGTGGCGAAGTCGCGACTGACATTGATCCGGGGCGATACCGCCCGCGACAAGATCTTCCGGATCGAGAGCTGATCGCTAACGGGCAAGCCGCACCGGCGAACCGTGCGGGGTGGTGAGATAAGCCTCCTCCCATGCCTGACGCGCTGTCTCCGTCTCGTCCCGCGCGGCGAGGCCACTCTGGTCGAGCAGCGCCTCCAGCGTCTCCAGCCAGGCCGCGTAATAGTCGGCGCCGCCATCGAGCGCCCGCGCCGCGCCGTGCCGTTTCAATGTCGCGCCGAAGGCCTGCGCCCAGTCGGCCCAGGCGAAATGGCCGGCCTCGCTCAGCGCCACCGTCAGCGCGAATAGCTGCGCCTGCCAGGGCTCGTCGAAACGTGACGGCGCAGGGGCGCTCATGTCGGCTCCAGATAGCTCTGCCAGAGGTCGAGCGTGACCTCGTCGCCCGTCCCCTCGGCCTCGCCCCAGAGGTCGGCGGCGGCGAAGGCGACGGCATAAAGCGGCTCGGGGCGCTCGCCGAGGCCGTGGGCATTGGTG